>CAZJJK010000043.1:14183-25014 GCA_964546285.1 uncultured Treponema sp.
TCTGGCGGCATAAAAGAGCGTTAATGCCCTTATTCATAAAGAGCGGCAAAAAGGAGGCCTTGCCGTGTATAAACTTCGCGTGGAGGCGGATTTTTCCGCCGCTCATTCGCTCACTCACTATCATGGGAAGTGTGAGCGTTTGCATGGGCATAATTATCGCGTTCGCCTGTGGGCCCGAGGCGAAGAATTGGATGAAGGCGGCATGTTGATCGATTTTGGCGACCTTAAATCAGCGCTTAGGGAAGTTTTATCGGGTTTGGACCATAGCTTTCTCAATGAAATGGACGTTTTTCACGGCGATCCCAGCGCTGAGCGTCTAGCCCATTATATATTTGACGCTACGGTAAAAATCCTTGGCGATCGCGGTATCGATACGGCGGCTATCTGGGCGGTGGATGTTTTTGAAACGCCGCGCAATATGGCCACGTGGGAAAGGGCTTGAGGCGCGATGAGGCAAGCTAGGCGATCCGAGCTTTAGGCGTAAGCCGTGTATCGCTGAATGGCGATAGTCAAAGCTTCGTAACACTAGACAAGGAGCTACCCAGTGATGTCAGAGAGGCGGGGCGTTTCGCGCTCCGCGAAAACTGGTCGTAATACCGGCGCATCGCCTCTGATAGGTTTTTTGGCCGCCAGCCTGGACGAGCCGTACCAGTACTCGGTTTGGAGCGGGGCTTCGCGGGAAGCGGAGCGGCTTGGCGCTACTCTCTTGTTTTTCGGCGGTCAACGGGTGGGGAGCCCGATAGGGTACGAAGCCTTAGACAATATCGCCTATGATTTAGCGCGGAGGAGCGGGATCGTCGGGCTGATCGTGATGGCCAATGTGATAGGGACCTATTTGTCGCGCGAGGAATTAGCGGCTTTTTTGAAACGTTTTGAAGGCGTCACGGTAGTTTCCGTCGGTGTCGCCTTGGATACCGTCCCTTCGGTCCATATACAGAACGAGGGGGGGATGAGGGCAGTCGCCGAACATTTAATTCAGGTTCACAAACGCCGAAAGTTTCTTTTTTTGGCTGGACCGACCGGCCACGGGGAATCGGATTTACGGCGCGATGAATTTATACGCAGCGTGGCCGCGTTTTATCCCGAAGGTCCATCGCCGTCTGTTCTATACGCCGACTTCCTGGAGGCTGTGGCCGAAAGAGCCGTCACGCGATTTCTGGCTGATGGAAACCGTCCAGACGCTGTTGTGGCGGCGAATGATCTTATGGCGCTAGGCGCGATGAGTGCCTTGTCAAAAGCTGGGCTTAACGTACCCCATGATGTGTCCGTATGCGGTTTTGACGATTCCGAGGATAGCCGTTTTAGCGTTCCTTCCCTTACCACTGTTCGCCAGCAATCCAAAGAACTGGGCCGCTTAGCTCTGCGGCGAGTCGCCGTCGGTTTGGGTTTAGCCGCCGGCGAGGATAAACGGACACAAGCGCCTATCAGTTTTATCGTTCGCGAATCCTGCGGTTGTTCCGGCGCGGCCTTAGCCGAGCGGGTGGAGCTTGACGATATCGATATGCCGCTCGACGATCGGATGGACCCTCTGGCCGTGCTTTTAGAAAGCGTTAACCGCGAACTCGCGCGCGGCCGTAATCCTTCTGGCTTGCGCGTCCGGGGGCTTAGCCCGGAGCTGCTCGATCGCGCCGCCCTTATCGTGGCGGAAGGCGAGCTTCGGTATCAGGCTAATCTCCGTATGGCGGCGGATCGGCGCGCCGCGGTTCTCCGCGAAATCAATTCTTCCTTGGTTTCCTCTTTTGACCTAAGCGATGTGTTGCGTGAAGTCGCGACGGGCACCCGCGCGCTTGGTATTTCCGCTTGCTGGTTGGCCTTATTTGATAAGCCAGGACTGCCGGATTGGGCGCGATTGATGCTGGCGGCGGAAGGGGAGAGACTTAAGATTTTCGCGCCGTCTGGTCCGCGTTTCCCGACGGCGGAATTGCTGCCGGGAGGCTTGCCGGAACGTTGGCGTTCCTATATTTGCGAACCGCTCCGGTTTGGCCAAGAGCGTTTGGGGTACTTGATCTGTACCGCCGGGACTATAGATAGACGTGTGTTTGAGGCTCTCCGCGACCAGGTGTCCGCGGCCATTAAAGGGGCTCAATTGATGGCGGCTGAACGCGATAGGGAACGACGTCTGACAAGGGAGGTTCGTGTTAGGACAGAGGAACTGTCAAACGCCAACGCCAGCCTTTTGGAAGAAGTGGAACGTCGAAAGCGTCTGGAGAGGGAGCTTTTAGAGATATCCAATGATATAATGGGCCGTATTGGCCGCGATATTCACGACCACTTATGTCAGGATATAGCTGGTTTAGGCTTACAAGCGGCCTTGCTTCAAGGTTTATTGCGCCGGTCCTCCGAGACGACAGCCGCCGCGGCGACCGCCGGCGAAATAGCTAAAGCCGCCGGCGAAACCGCCGCCTTAGCTAAGGGGATCGCGCGCGGTCTCTATCCCGCTGAATTGGAGGCGAAGGGTATAGTGGAAGCGGTAGCCGAGTTGGTTCGGGCCGCTCGCCGCCGCGGCGGCATGAGGATTGATTTGGAGCTTAACGCCGAATTTGAGGTAGATGATTCGGAAAAAGCGC
Source organism: uncultured Treponema sp. (assembly GCA_964546285.1). Classification (GTDB taxonomy): domain Bacteria; phylum Spirochaetota; class Spirochaetia; order Treponematales; family Breznakiellaceae; genus CAZJJK01. The sequence continues at coordinate 16,751 of CAZJJK010000043.1, forward strand.
TTCAGTTGTACCGAATTGTGCAGGAAGCTCTGAGTAACGCCGTGAGTCACTCAAAGGCGTCAACAATAAAGGTCGTTCTATCCATGGATGACACCGCGCTTCGCGCCGAAATCCGCGATGATGGGATCGGAATGGATAAAACCGCCCCGATGGGAAAGGGTATGGGCTTACGTATTATGAAATACCGAGCCAGCGTAATAGGCGGCGAATTACGTATTGGCTCAAGCAAGGATGGAACCGTGGTAAGTTGTCAGGTGACCAGGTGACTAAAAAGAATTATGGAGCCAGCGCGGGAAGCTTTCTGTTTCATCGGTTTTTGAGCGTGTTCATCGTTTTCGCGGCAGGCTCCCGCGCTTCTATCGTGATAAGGAAATATCTACATACAATACAGAGAATAGCAATAAAACAGCGCTTGCCGTCCTTGCCGGGGTGTACCGATTGGATGTCTTAAAAACCGCCTCCTTTTTTGGAACGCGCCATGATACTATTTTCCTCAGCGTGGGGGAGCTATGGCCCTAAAACGAAAATTTATCGTTGTTGATGATCACCCCGTTTACCGCCATGGTTTAGCGGCGCTTATCGTTCAGGAATTACGTCTGGAAGCCGTGGGCGAAGCCGGGACTATAGATGAAGCTAAAGAGCTTGTGGAAAAAATGAAGCCCGATCTGGCTATCGTTGACATATCTCTGCAAGCGCGGAGTGGTTTGGACTTGGTGCGTCATATAAAAATGGAGTATCCTCAAACCCAGGTTTTAGTGGTTTCTATGCATGAAGAAAGTCTATATGGGGAAAGAGCTATAAAGGCTGGGGCCAGAGGCTATGTGATGAAGCATAGCGAACCAGCCGTGTTGCTTCAGGCGGTACAAGTAGTTATTGAGGGTAAGGTAGCCGTTAGCGATGAACTGCGCGAGCGGATGCTTGAAGGTTTAGTCGGCGGCGGAACGGATGGCGATCCAGTGAATCATCTTTCCGATAGGGAATTGGAAGTTTTTCGTCTGATTGGCCGGGGCTATGGGGCGGCTGAGGTAGCTCATGAGCTCGATATTTCGGTAAAAACGGTTAACGCGTATCGGGACCACATTAAGCAAAAGCTTAATTTGCCGACCGCCTCCGATCTTAGGAAATACGCCGTGGAGTGGACAGCTTCACGATCGTGACTTGGTTAAAATAGCGGCGTTTCAACTGGAGGTTTTATGCCCTTAAGTTTCGATCTTCCCCTGTCTGAATTGCGTTCATATACCGGGAGGAATCCCCGGCCAGCGGATTTTGACGCGTACTGGGAGCGCGCTTTCGCGGAGCTGGAGGCGATTCCGCCTGAACTGGAACTCCGTCCGGCCGTTCAAAAACCGCCGTTTGGGACGGGTCCTGAACCGGCTTTCGCCGAATACTATGATCTTTGGTTTACCGGCGTAGGCGGCGCCCGCGTCTACGCCAAATTGGCGAAGCCAGTGGGTGACGCCGCCAAAAGAAGGCTGGGAAAAAACGGAAAAGGCCCGGCGGTTCTTCTTTTTCATGGTTATTCGGTTAGATCCGGCGATTGGGAGTCCTTGTTGGCGCTGACGGCTTCAGGCTTTACTGTCGCGGCCTTGGATTGCCGTGGGCAAGGCGGCCTTTCCGAGGATGTTGGCGGCGTTAAGGGAAATACCTTACAGGGTCATATCGTCCGAGGTTTAACGGACGCTTTAGAAGGAAGGCCTGAAAAGCTTCTGTTTAGGTCGATTTACCTGGATGCCGCGCGTCTGGCTCGTCTTGTCATGGCTATGGAGAAGGTGGACCCCGAGCGGGTAGGGGTTTCAGGTTGGTCTCAGGGCGGGGGGCTGACTCTCGCCTGCGCCGCCCTGGAGCCCAGACTTGCCCGCGCCGCGCCCGTGTATCCCTTTTTATGCGATTATAAAAGAGTCTGGGAAATGGATTTAGCCGTGGATGCCTACGCGGAGTTAGCGTTGTGGTTTCGTCGATTTGACCCCCTTCACGAGCGGGAAGAGGAGGTTTTTAACGCTCTTGGGTATATTGACGCGCAACATCTCGCGCCGCGAATTCGCGCCGAAGTTCTGATGAGCACCGGCCTGATGGATACGATCTGTCCACCCTCAACCCAATTCGCGGCATATAACCGTATAAAGAGCGTAAAACGGCACTTGCTCTATCCCGATTATAAGCACGAGGATATACCCGGTCTGCGCGATAGAATTTTGGATTTTATGTTGGGCTTGTAGCCGGTTTTAGCGGGTGCGGCCTCTTCATCTCAAAGCGCTTATATAAAAATGAGCTTCGCGCCGCTTTGTTTTAGGAATATAGGCTTCCCGCGAAAGGCGGCACCTTCCGCGAGAAGCTCTCGATGTTTTATTGTGTCGGTATTTATTTATAATACAATAAAAAAGCGATAAAATAGCTTTTCCTTTTTTTTATCGGATTTTAATAGATGTAGATTTTTTTGAATCGCTTCTTATTGTCTTTTAATACAACTAATTGAGACAAAAATCCTCACGCCGTGAACGGCGGCTTTCAATTGTTTGGGACTATTGAAGGCGCCTCAATGATTTATGGAATACAAAGCTTTGTGACACTACTGTGATATAAAAGCTTGACAGATGAAAATTCATGATTTACGCTCTGTAGCTATCGGCGTTGCCGTAGAATTGATAGGAACGGTCGAACGGCCGGTACCAAACGCTGAATCACGGGAAAACCCACACCCTCAGAGTGGTATTGAGCGCTTAAATTGCTCCTATCAGTTTGTTTAGCTATGTGTGTTAACGTTAACGCATGCGTTAACGTTAACACGATATTGACAGAAATTGCTGTCAATAATCAGAAAAGGGGGAGAAAGAATGAAGAGGACACTTTTATTAGTAACGGCCTTAGCCGTTCTAAGCGTCAGCTTCGCGTTCGCCACGGGGAGCCAGCAAGCGACCCAAGCCGGCGTTACCGACGAGAAATACCCGATTAATGTCTCGGTATTTACACAGCAAGCCCGCCAACAGCCGAATGCCGACAATCCGGTATACAAATACCTTGAGGAAAAACTTGGCGTTACCTTTTCATGGGATATTCTCGTTGGCGAGATCGCGCAAAAGCGCGGAACCATGATAGCCGGCGGCGATTATCCGGATCTTATCGAAATTAATGAAACCCAGTTTATAGACGCTGGCGCTCTTATTCCGTTGGAAGATTTGATTGAGAAATATGCCCCGAACATCAAAGAACACTTTGGCGAACATTGGGAGAAATTACGCTCTCCCGATGGGCATATCTATTATATGCCTAACTGGGGCGTCATCCGCAATCGCGATCAGAGCCCCTACTATGGTGATTCCGCCCTGTGGATTCAGAAAGAAGTCCTCAAAGACGCGGGCTATCCGAAAGTCGTCACGATGGATCAGTACTTCGATCTTTTAATCAATTACGCGAAGAAGAATCCCACGATTAACGGTCAGCCGGTTATTCCCTTCACCATCTTGACTTACGACTGGCATGCCTTCTGCTTGTGGAATCCTCCCAACTTCCTGGCTGGCAATCCTAACGATGGTAATGGCGTGGTGGATCCCGATACCTATGAGTATAAGACCTTCTTCCCCATGGACATTTCCAAACGCTGGTTCAAGAAACTGAATGAAGTTAACGCTCAGGGCTACCTGGATAAGGCCGCCTTCGTGGACAACTATGATCAGTATCTGGCCAAATTGGCGGCCGGCCGCGTGCTTGGTATCCACGATCAACGTTGGCAGTTCCAGAACGCTGACGACGCGTTGCGGGATTCCGGAGCGTATAATCGTACTATGGCTCCTCTCCCCATCGTATTTGACGCTGATATTAAGCCCCATTATCGCAATTTGCCGGTTCTCAATCTTGGCCGCGGCGTTGGTATAAGCGTTAAGGCTAAAGATCCTGTCCGTATCATCCGCTTCATCAACGACCTCTTGGACGAGGAAGTTCAGAGGACGATTGAGTGGGGTATTGAGGGCAAGGATTGGCAGTACGGCGATAACGGCGAGCCTTACCGCACCCCCGAGCAGCGCAAGAATTGGGAAAACGTGACCTGGCAGGAGCAGAATCGGGCTCTGTTGGTGCGCGACGTATTCCCGACCTGGGAAGGCTCCTTCAATGACGGGTATCCCGCCGATCTCGTTAACTTTTATCCCGAGCGCTTAGCTCTTACCCGGCCTGAGGATAAGGAACTATGGGCCGCCTATGGGGTAACCAGCAACGCCGAACTTATGGACAAGGATCCGCCCCCCAATACGATTTGGTTCCCGACCTGGAATTTGCCCAATCCTCCGGATGGTTCCGAAGCCCAGATCGCCCTGCAGCGCTGCGAACAGACCATGCGAAAGTATCTGCCTAGAGCGATTCTGGCCAATCCGGCCGATTTCGATAAGGTGTGGGCTGAGTATGTGGCTGAATTGAAAGCTAATGATATAGCGAAATATGAAGCTTACATGGAAGAACAGGTTAAGCTGCGTGTCGCCTCTCTGACTAAGAAGTAATAAACCTAAGATGTTTTAAAAACGCGACCGGGTTCGGCTATCCCAGAGGGATGGAATGGGCCCGGCCGCGATATTTCAATAGCGGCGGTATGGCGGTATAACGATACGGCCGCCGCCTCTATTAGGAGGAGAGATGACGATTGCCCCCGCCAGGACCGGACGCGAGCCGGCCTTTTTACGGAAAGCTTACCAACAACGGCAATTGTTGTTCATGTCGTTGCCGATTGTCCTTTACGTCGCGTTGTTCTCCTATGTCCCTTTATGGGGATGGACAATGGCCTTTCAGAACTTTCGGCCGGCTAAAAGTTTTGGCCAACAGGAATGGGTTGGACTTCGCTGGTTCTTTTTCCTTTTTTCGGACGCTACCTTCCTGCGCACGGTCCGCAATACCTTGATGATGAGCCTAATAAACACCTCTTTGGGGTTTATTACCGCTATCGGATTTTCATTATTGCTAAATGAAATAAAATCGATTTCCCCTAAACGTCTTATTCAAACCGTTTCATACTTGCCGCATTTCCTATCCTGGGTAATCGTCACCGGCCTTGTCGCCACCATGCTGAGTGTGGAGAATGGAGCGGTTAATGATTTATTGATGGCTATAGGAGCGATAAAGGAACCAGTACTGTGGCTGGCCAAACCCGAGTATTTTTGGGGAGTGGTCGGCGCCACCTATGTATGGAAGGAGGTGGGCTGGAATTCCATTATTTATTTGGCGGCCATTTCCGGGATCGATCCCTCCTATTACGAGGCGGCGGATATCGACGGCTGCAATCGGTACCAAAAAATGTGGTACATCACCCTGCCTTGTATCAAACCGACTATTATAATCCTGCTTATTCTAAGCGTTGGCCATATTTTGGACGCGGGCTTTGAAATGCAGTATCTCCTGCGTAATGGGCTTGTTCAGGATATGTCTGACACTATCGACATATATGTGCTTTTGTTTGGTTTACAACGATCAAACTATTCGTTAGCTACCGCCGCTGGGCTTTTTAAGAATGTCGTCAATATCTGTCTGATATTTATTGCCAACGCCGTGGCCAAACGCGCCGGTGAGGAGCGCTTGATATGACAAAGATTAGAGCTTCCCGCGTTGAGAGTATCGCCTTTTCCATCGGCAATAGCCTTTTCATGATCATATTCGTCGTCGTTATGCTGTATCCCTTTTGGAACACGGTGGCGGTTTCCTTCAACGAAGCCGTGGATACCGTGAGGGGCGGCATTACGTTTTTCCCCCGCCGTTTTTCGCTGCAGAATTATAAGATGGTGTTTTCCAATGATTCCATCTACAACGCGTTTTTCATCTCGATTTCGCGTACCCTCATCAACATGGTCTCTGGCGTTTTTTTGACCGCCATGATCGCCTATACCCTGTCACGGCCAAACTTCATTTTCCGAAAACCTTTCACAATACTCATAATCCTATCGATGTATATAAATCCGGGGCTTATACCTAATTATTTCTTGATGAAAAACTTAGGTATGATAAATTCCTATTGGGTCTATATAATTCCCGGGATGGTCAACGCGTTCAATTTTCTGGTTATCCGGACGTATCTTAAAACTATCCCTGAGTCCATCATTGAGTCCGTGCGGATAGATGGGGGCAGCGATTTCCTTATTTTCAGGCGGATTATTATTCCCCTATCCTTACCGGTTTTAGCGACGATTGGCTTATTTATCGCCGTCAACTCTTGGAATTCCTGGTTCGATACCCTGATCTATAATTCGGGGCGGGTAAATCTTCATACTCTTCAATATAAATTGATGGAGTATCTTCAGTCCAGCCAATCCCAAGCGCGCAGTTCCTCCGATGTTGGGGCTATGGCCTTAGCCCAAACATCCAGTCTCGTGACGCCCGTGAGCATTAGGGCCGCGATTACTGTCGTAGCCGCGGCGCCCATCCTTTTCATTTATCCTTTTATGCAACGGTTTTTTATCGTTGGCCTTAATATAGGCGGAGTTAAGGAGTAATAGTTTTGCGCTTACCTTCCCATGATAACGCGCCGCGCGGAGACTTAAGCCGTTTTAGGCTGGAGCCGGTATTATGAAGACCCAAGCGTTTAATCCCTATCTTCCCTCATGGGAATACATTCCAGACGGCGAACCCTATGTGTTCGATGGCCGGGTGTACCTGTTTGGTTCCCATGACCGCTTTAACGGTCACGCCTATTGCTTGAACGACTATGTTTGCTGGTCGGCGCCCGTGGATGATCTTGGGGCTTGGCGTTATGAAGGCGTTATCTACAAAAAGGAGAGCGATCCCCTTAATAAAGACGGCGCTATGTGTTTATACGCGCCGGACGTAAGCAAGGGGCCGGATGGTCGATATTATTTATATTATGTTCTTGATAAAGTGCCTGTCGTTTCCGTGGCCGTCTGCGATACTCCGGCGGGTTCGTACACTTTTTTAGGCTATGTGCGGTACGCGGATGGAACGAGGCTGGGTGAAAAAGCTGGCGATCAGCCGCAGTTTGATCCAGGGGTCCTGACTGAGGGAGCTGTTACCTACCTCTATACCGGTTTTTGCTGGGGACATGATCGGAGTAGGCCAGGGCCTACTGTGAGCGTTATCGGGGCCGATATGCTGACGCTCGTGGACGCCCCAAGGCTTATCGCCCCTAGTAAGCCGTACTCGCAAGGGTCCGGCTATGAGGGACACGAATTCTTTGAAGCTCCCTCCATCCGGAAGAGAGGCGATACCTACTATTTTATCTATTCATCCGTTGTGTTCCACGAACTCTGTTACGCGACAAGTCAGAGTCCGATAGAGGGCTTCAAGTACCGGGGCGTGATCGTCAGCAACAATGATCTTCATATCGATACCTACAAGCCAGCCAGCAAACCCATATATTATGGGGGCAACAATCATGGCAGCATCGTGGAGATCAACGGAAAATGGTACATTTTCTACCATCGCCATACCAACGGGACCAACTTTAGCCGGCAGGGCTGCGCCGAGTCGATCCGGTTCCTGGAAGACGGTACCATTCCCCAGGCGGAAATGACGTCCCAGGGTCTCAACGGCGGCCCGCTCCAGGGCCGTGGCGATCACTCCGCGCATATCGCCTGCAATCTTTTCTGCGGGGATGAAAATCCATACACCGCGGACGGTGCCTTTATGGACAATCGATATCCTAAAATAACCCAGGACGGTAAAGACGGCGATGAGGAAGCGGGCTATGTGGCCAATATGATGGATTCGGCTACCGCTGGGTTTAAATATTTCCAATGCGAGGGGATAAAGCGCGTGACTATTAAAACGCGCGGTTACTGCCGGGGCGTATTTGAGCTTAGAACAAGCTGGGATGGTCCCGTTCTTGGTCGTATTCCGGTGGACTTCACGAATGTCTGGAAGGCCTACAGCGCGGATATCACTATTCCCGATGGCGAGCGTTCCTTGTTTTTTACCTATAAAGGTCAAGGGCGGGCAAGCTTGGCTTCTTTTACATTAGAATAGTTTTCCTTACTAACTGCTGCCAATTCTGTTGCAGCCTAGCAATCAAGCCTATACTACTAGATGCCTAGCGAACCAGCCAGCCCCGGGTTGTCCTTTCACTTTTAGCTTCCCCGCCCTGAAATCGATCACTGGCGGATTCTTGTACTCCCCCTGCCACACCTGCCGCATCCATTCTTGCTTGCCCGTCTGATGGCTCCATACATGCCGGTGAGTATAAAGCCGCTCAAAAGCCCAGCGATACCTCGGCCCTCCCGGAAGCCCCGTCATGTCCGCGTGGGTCATCTCGCTGTCGCTATCCTTCCGATTGAGTATCC
>CAZJJK010000044.1:0-6952 GCA_964546285.1 uncultured Treponema sp.
AATACAAATAATAGCAATAAAACTGCGCGTGCCATTATTGTCGGCTTTCAAAAGTTGAAGACTTTTGAAAGCGCCTCTATTAGCTGGGAAGCTGTTGTTACTCAAGGGGGATACCATGTCCGATATTACTCTCATTCCATACCGCGCGAAGAACAACTTATTTCTAAGCAATTGGTTGATTCCGCTGGGCTTAATAATTCCAGCCTTGGTGCTATACCTCCTCTATTCCTTTGAAGGGGCTAGAGCCTTCGGCGACCCGGTTTTCATCCTGTTCGCCGGTTTAGGCGCCGTGATGCTGATCGCCGGCATCGTCATCAGGATTCTGGCGTCGTCCACGAAAATTCACTTTCTATCCGATCGCCAAACAGCGGTCGTAAAAACGCGCGAAGAAACGACGGAAATCCCCTTCAGCGCCTTGGGGCCTTTCCGCATCGTGTATGAAATGCACATGGCGGGCTCCGGTAAAGACAGACGAACGGAAAGGCTCTATACGCTGCGGAACGATAGTTTTAAGCGATGGAGCGTTCTTTACGCATCGGCCGATAAGGAAAAAACGCGAAAGCAGGCCGAAAAATTGATTTCGTTGACTAAGCGCATGCTCAATGATACAACGCGGGAAGAAAGCTAATGGGCGCGAAGCTTATCCCGCCTTTACCCCAGGTTTCGTATCGATATTCTTTTACGAGGGTGAAAACGGGCGTTGTCGGCGAACTCGCCCGATACTGTTGACTCCGCCGTCTGGCCGTTCAGCCGTTCATCATTGACAGGTGGAGCGCTCGCGGCCTATCATCGCGCGCATGGTCAAGAATTATTTTAAGCTTAAATTTTTAGCGCTCTGCTGTCCCGTTTTTCTGTTGTCAGCGATGTTGATTGAGGCCGAGCCGAGCCTGAGACAGGTGCCTTTGACGGATGAGGTCTATCGGGTATTAAGCGCCGCCAAGACTCTCGGATATTTGGATTATCTAAGCGATGTCAGGCCCTATTCGGTTACGGCGGTGGCGCGTTATCTGGAAAAGGCTACGGCCGGGGCGGCGTCTTCCGCTCCTGCCGCTTTCAAAGAGGAACTTCGCCGACACGCTGAACGGTTTCGCGCTGATGACGGCGGCCTCTGGAGCGCCGCCTTGGGTGAAGACTCAAAGGTGAGCGTCAGAGGCGAGACCGGGCTTAACACAATCGCCGTTTTCGGCAAGGACGCGAACGCTTTTCTTACGACGGCCATCGGCGCTTTCGATATCGAACTATCATTTGGCGACAGGCTCTATCTCAATCAAGGCAATGAATTCGATTTAGTTTTCTATACGATGGATGACACCGACGCCTATCCGGCTATAGGGAGCGCTCGGCGCGATTTGCCCGATTACGCCATGTACGAGTGGAAGCTCGATACTGGCGAAAACGGCTTCGCCAGCAACGCGCTTACCGAGAAGCGGCCGCTTATCCGCTTGGATCAAAACGCCCAAACACAGGTTTCGATCAACGCCGAATTCCTCACCTTGACGCTCGGCCGCGGTGTTCTGGATTGGGGCCCCAGCGCTTACTCCAATCTCTGCCTGTCGCGCAGCGCGGAGAGCTTTGACCATATCGGCTATACCATCGATCTAGGCGGCCGAGGCGCTTTTTCGTGGATGACCGGCTTCCTGCGGGATTCGAAAACCGAAAAGAAGCTAGTCGCCGCCCACCGGCTTGAATACCAGCTTTTCGACTGGCTGTCGCTGGCGCTGTACGAGTCTGTCCTCTACGAGCCGCGCTTCGAACTGGCCTATATCAATCCGATGACCACCTATTACGGCACGGAAGTGAATATCGGCGATTGGGACAACAAGCTTGGCGGCCTTGACGCGGTTTTCACGCCGCCGGGGCTTGGCGCCCAGTTCTATATCTCCCTCTTCGCCGACGATTGGGACGCGGGCGAGATGTTGGATTTTAGCGCGTACCACAATATCGGCGCGTATATGGCCGGCGCCCGCTGGTTCTCGCCCGACGCCGCGATCAACGTCGAGGCGGAGTATGTCTATTGCAGTCATTGGATGTATACCCACCGCGACGAGCCGGGTTATGGCTACAATAAATACACCCACGAGGGGGTTAATTTTGGCCATGTGTTGGGTCCCAATTCCCATATGGCCCGCTTGTCAGCCTCTTGGCGGCCAGCTCAATGGCCTTTGAGCTTTGGCGGCGTTGCCGAATTTATCCAAAAAACCAAATTCACGATTAACGACGATTTATTTAACGCGGGTTTGAAGGACATACCCGATAATCCCTATTTCCGTGAGGGGACATCATACTATTTTCTGGATATCGGCGTGCCGGGCTCGGTCTTGGAAAGCGTCGCCGCTGTGACCCTGACGGCGGACTACGCGCCATCTTCATGGCCCGTGACCCTGTCCGCTTCCTATGGCGTCGAATACGCGCATAATCTGGCTAATGTCGCCGGTTCCGAACGTTGGCGCCATCTTTTAAGCCTGTCCGCGACCGCCAAGCTATGACAAGGCGGCCCAGCGGTTTTTCTCCGCTTATTCCATTTTTAGTCGCGGCGCTAGCGGCGGGGCTTCAGGCGGCGGTCGCCGATGAGGCGGTTCCCAAAACGCCGAGTCTTGAGCAAGGGGAGACGGCGTCCAAGTTGGGCGGCGCTCGCCTTGTCGCTCTGACGTCCCCGGCCTACCGTTACGCCGAGCTCTTGGCCGGGCGGGCGGGCATACTCGTATATGCCGCCAAACCCTGGTCGGTGTCCGATTTTCGCCGCCTGATCGCGGAAGCCTCGCGGAAGCCCCTGAGCCCGCTCGCGTCCTCTTTCCTTAAGGCCTTGGAAGACGAATTGGCGTTTGAGCCCTTCGCGAGCTCGCCGAACGGCCTCTCGGCGGCCGCCAGCGCCGTAATCACGCCGGGCGTGTATTTTTCGTTGGAAGCGGCGAAGAACGACGCCAGCGTTTGGACGGAACGAAAGCTGGTAGAATCCGATATCGATTTCCCCGCCATGGCTTCGGCGGAGCGCTTTTTTTCCTGGGAGACGCGACCCGTCTTTCTCAGCCTGCCGCTGGAGCTGGCCGCGGGCGACGCCTTCGCCGCCTTGATCGAACCTGAGCTAAGGCAGGATATACGGACGCTCGCTCCCCTAAACGGCGGCGGCGCGCCGGATTGGAACAACGTGCCCTGGCCGTTGACCCAAGCCGATATGTATATGCCGCGCCGAGCCTACCTTTCGGCGAGCGGGCCTTGGTGGCGCGTTCATTTTGGCCGCGATCAGCTCCGTTGGGGCTCTTCGGAAGAGCTTAATCTCTTGTTGTCGGATACGGGCTGCTATTACGATCAACTGGGTTTGACTCTTGATGGCGGCGTATTTCGCTTTTCCTCCGCTTTCGTTTCTTTGGACGCCTGGTCGCCTACAAGCGTGGGAAGCTATATTGACGGTTCGCCCTATACCCGAGGCGAAGGGACACCTTGGCGCGGTTTAGCCGCCCATAACCTGGAAATAAAGCCCTGGCCGAATCTATCAATCGCTTTATCGGAAAGTTATCTTATCGCTTCCGACGGGTTCGATCCCCTGGTTTTGGCTAATCCCCTCATGATTTTCCATAACTGGTTTCTCTTTAACGAAGCCAATTCGCTCTTCTGTTTCGACTCCGCCTACAGCCCCCTGCCAGGGACGCGACTGTGGGGCCAGTACCTAATCGACGAATTTTCCACCGCCTACGAAAGCGAGGCCGGCGACGACTCCCGCTACGGCGCGGGCGCTTTCCTGATCGGGGCTTCGGCCGGCTTAGAACTAGGCCCCTACTATGTGCGGGCTGAAGGCCAATTCGCGCGGAGCGACCCCTGGTTTGGCAGTCACGCCACGAACACGCTGAAATATCTCAATCTGAGGCGGCAGTGGTCTTATCCTCAGCCCGACGGCTATTCCTATCTTGAAACCCCTATCGGTTTTCGTTACGGCGGCGACGCGAGGGTTTGGGAATTGGTCTTTAAGGCCGATTCGCCGCTCCTGCCAAGCTTGCGCTTAGGCTTACGGTCGGTGGAGCGGGGGTGGCTAAATACCTATGGTAAATTGTATGTGGAAAATTACGGACGTAATCCGCAAACTACTGTAAAAAGCAACTCCTGGGCTAATTCCATCAAAACCTTGGATGTGGGACCGGTGGAAAGGACGCTGACGCTGTTTTTAACCGTGGACGCTCCTGTATTGGATTTCCTGACGCTTGGCGGCGGGCTGGCCGCTTTGTTTTATGAAAACTTCCGCCACCAGGCCGGCCGCTCCATTTTTGACCTGGAAACAAATTTATATATAAAGGGGCGCTTTTAAGGGCCTTCAGATTTTGAAACCGACAATAATAGCAAGCGTATATTTATCGTATTTATATGTATTGTATGCAATAATAGGTTTCGCGACACAAAAGCGGGGGCTTTTCGCGAAAGCGAACGCTTCGCGTACGACGCTCTAACAAAGACTTGTTTAATTGCCATGGACCACGAAAAACATCTGGCGGAATTTGTTGGTATCGGCTATAGTCCGAAACAAGGGGTGAGTATGAAGAAATATGACGCTATCGTCATTGGCGCCGGATTAGCCGGCAGTGTATCCGCCCGTATGCTGGCCGAGGCTGGGAAACGGGTTTTGATAGTGGAAAGGCTACGTCATGTCGCTGGCCATTGCCACGATTATCGCGACGCCGCCGGTATCCAAGTTCATACCTACGGTCCTCATATCTTTCATACAAATGACCGCGAGGTCTGGCGCTTTGTCCGCCGCTTTTCGGAATTTCGATATTTTCAGCACCGCGTCCTTTCTTACGCTCAGGGCCGCTTTCTGCCGTTTCCGATAAACCGCGATACCCTCTGCCACGTTTTCGGCGTACAGCTCGCCACCGGCGAGGTCGGCGCTTTCTTGGCGCGCGAAGTGGAAGCGTCCAGCTTTAACAAGCCCCCGCGCAATTTCCGCGACGCGGTGGTTTCCCAAGTGGGCGAGAGGCTCTATGACCTCTTTTTTAAAAACTACACCATTAAACAGTGGGAACGTGACCCCGAAAGCTTGTCGGCGGAATTGGCGAAGCGTATTCCTACGCGGAGCAATCGTGATGACCGCTATTTTTCGGATACCTACCAAGGCGTACCGGCTCTTGGTTATTCCCGCTTAGTGGAAAATATACTGGACCATCCCCTTATCGGGATTACCCTTGGCGTTGATTGGTTTGAATTCCGCGACTTTCTTGGCCGCAAAGCGGATGTGCCTTTGACGATATTTACCGGCGAGCTGGATCGATATTTCAATTATAAATACGGCAAATTGGCCTATCGTTCATTGGACTTGGAGTTTAAAACCCTTGACCAAGAAAGGTTTCAGGACGCGCCGGTTGTTAATTATCCGAATGATTATGATTGGACGCGGATTACCGAATTTAAACAGCTGTCTGGCGATGTTTCCAACAAAACCACGATTTGTTATGAGTATCCCAAGGCCCAGGGTGAACCATACTATGTTGTGTTGGACGATGAAAATACCGCACGGCGTGAAGCGTACCTGAACGACGCGCGTCAATTAGAGCTGGAGGGGAAAACCTTATTTATAGGGCGTCTTGCGGAATACGCTTACTATAATATGGATCAGATTATCGCGGCGGCTATCGCGAAATTGCGGCTCTATCTGCCCGCTTAGGCTACCGACGAAGCCCGCTTGGCCTTATCTGGTTTTCGCGAAGCCCACGCGGGCTGAGTCGCTTCTTTCTGTTTTTCGCTTATGTAGACTGGGACGGCTTGTGACGGAAATCGCGCCTTTTTTCGGCGGCGGCTGGATCGTTTTGAGGGAGTTTACCGCGTTCGGAAATCGCTAGTGTATGAAGTCTGCCGTGGGTGATTATTTTTGGAAAGATCGTAATACCAAGCCGCTTCTCCAGCTTTGACAGCCGCGGCAGTTCCACGGCATCGCCAATGGTGGTCATGACGCCTCGGCCCCCGGCGCGGCCAGTCCTGCCGGCGCGATGCGCGTAGGCGCTTGGGTTTTCCGGGACATCAAGCGCTACCACATGATCAACGCCGATTATATCTAGGCCGCGCGCCGCTAGATCGCTGGTGATAAGGATAGAGATACGATCGGAACGAAAGTCAGTGATAGCTTTTTTCCGCGCTACCTTATCCATATTGCCGAACAAACCGGCGACCGGAAGGCCGCGTTCCAATAAACGGCCGCAGATATTGGCTATCTGACCATTTCGATTGGTGAACACCAAAAATTTCCGACCATGGCTGGCGCTTATAAAACTCCACAGTGTATCTATCTTCCGTCGACCTTCGCTGAAAACAGCCCAATGATCTATACGTTCACGCAGAACTTCAGCGTCGTCAAGATCGATATGAACTGGCTTCCCGCCTAGAAAGGACGTAATAACCGAGGCGGCTTTATGCGGTAGAGTGGCCGAGCAGGCCGCGCCGGTACGGCCGGGAGGCAGAAAAGCGATCAGGTCCTTAATCGTTTCAAGCGCTTCATTAAGCGCGAAACGATCAGCTTCGTCCAAGACGACAAAGCGAAGGGCGTCAAGAGATAGTTTGCCCATCCGCGCGACTAGGACCAAGCGCCCCATCGTACCGATAAGCACGAGCGGTTTAGTTTTTTTAAGACGATCAATTTGACGAGTAAGGTTGGCGTCGCCGGTTAATAGAACGACTGCCTTATCAAAGCCAAGTACGGCAAACAAGGCTTCGGCTTCGCTCTTTATTTGAGAAGCGAGTTCGGCGCTTGGCGCGCAAACTAGGCCGAGCGGTCGCTTCCTGGGATCGCTGATCGAGCTGATTAGTTGAACAAGCGGCAAGAGGTAAGCCAAGGTCTTCCCGGTTCCGGTAGCGGAACGGAAGGCTAATTTTTCGCCGGCGAGCAACTTTGGAATAACCTGGGTCTGTATTTCCGTTGGTTCGATAATGCCTCTCATAGCCAAGGCCTCGGCCAATTCAGCGCGAACGCCAAGCG
>CAZJJK010000044.1:7052-24873 GCA_964546285.1 uncultured Treponema sp.
TTTCTTGGGCTAAAACATTGGCTGTCCGATTAGCCGGGTCAGCCGAACAATCAATAGCCAAAGCGCTTTCCAAAAAACGCTTAAAAGCCTCATAGTCTTGACGCGGTATAGCCAAGGCTGTAGCAGCGGAAACATAGGGAGATACCGCTTTGCCCTTGGATTTCTTTACCGCGAGTTCAAAGTGGCGTTCGGCCGCCGCCGGGTCACCACCCATGCTGGTAGGTAAGGAGCCATAATAGGAAATATAAAAATCATCGATAGTTCCATTGCCGTAATCCGGTTCAAGTTCATACGCGCGGGCCATAAGTTTTCCCGCTTCATACACCCGCGCGCCTAATTCAAAATTGAAGGGTTCCAAGGCGTAGGCGGCCATTATAGACGCGGCTGTCCAATAGAGAAGCCTGACATCCTTTTTCTTGAAAAGAGCCAAGGCGTTTTGCGCCGCTATGTCGTCTTTTTCAGCCGCCGCCGCCGGCCAATTTGGGCTTATTTCCGCGACGACGCCATCCAGGTAAGCGGAAGCCCTGGCGTATAGGCGTTTGGTTCGTTCCAGCTCCTTGCTGGCTTCCTCATAATCGACAGACTCAAGGCGGACGGCTTCGGTTTCCACAAAGGCTTTCGCGTACATAACAAAGGCGCTGCCGGCGGCGATTCGCAGGGGCTGATGGTCCGGAACGGACGCCAATAAGGCTTCATACATTTTAAGGGCAAAGGGCAGGGCGTCGCCGACTAGTTTAGGATCATCGTCTCCTGAAAATACCGATCCTGTCTCGCCGGATAATAGATCGGCTACGGCGATAGTCGCCATCCTATTGATTGAACAGGCGGTTAAGACCAAAGCCGCTATCGCCATCGATATAAAGCGAAAAATATTCATGATCCCTCCTAAGCGCCATTTTGGGCGGTACAAGCTCGTGTCGCGTTTTCGTTAGTATTAACGCCTGTCTCCATCACGGCAAGAGCTTGCCGTTTGTAGCCTCGGCTTTCTAAAGCCCAGGCGTTTTCAGCCGTATACTCTAATAGCCGCTCCAAAAGTTTTGGCAGGGTAAAGCCTAAAGCGCGGAAGCCCCGTTTCCCGCCGCGAGACCGCCAGGCTTCATCCAACTCTTCCCTTAGCTGGAAAATTCGCGGCAAAAAGCTGAGCGTTAGGGCAAATAAAAGCGGCAGGTCCCAAGCCGCTATCAGTCGCGCCAGCGTTTCCCTAAAAGAGCGCGATATCGCTCTTTTGGTTTTGTTCGACGATACGTGGCCTTTTCGCGTTGAGGGAGGCTTATTCCCTATTAGAAAAGAGCTTACGCGTTTTTGCGCTCTATCCAGAGCGGCGCGCAATTCCAGCGTTGTGGTGCTGATAAATAAAACAGCGCCGCTCATATAGGTAAGCGCGAGGCCAAGCGCGAACCGGAGGCCTTCCAGAAAACCCGTAATGCTGGCGCTTAAGCCAAACAAGAGAACGACGCTGTCCGCCGCTTCAGCCTCCGAACCAAAGCAGCGGAAAATCATTACCATAAGGGCTAATATAGCGAGCGGTTTAAAACCGGCGTAAAGAAGACGCGGATTGATGCGGCCAACTAGAGCCGCGGCAATCAACGCGCTAGCCGCTAGAGCTAAGCCTAGCCAGTCTCCAGCCATAGCGCAAACAGAAACGAGAGCTAAACCTACTAGTTTTATACCGGCGCCGCGTTTATGAAGCGGGCTGTCCGCGCGACGATACCTAAAGGCCGTCACCTTATCCATGTGCAGTCCTTCACGGTGTCATAATGGCGCCGCGGATCACGAACGGCGTACTTGGGTATTAATTTGTCAAGAACGAGCTCCGGCGGACCATCCTCGCAAATACGGCCTTCCGCTAGGAGTGCTAAACGGTCGGCGTGCGCTACAATTTTCTCAAGCTCATGAGTCAGGACGATGAGGGTTTTACCGGCTTCCTTTAAATCCCTCAGCGCGCGTAAAACCAAAACGATGCCGGGCCAGTCAAGATTCGCGAAGGGCTCGTCCATAATGATAGTGTCACAACCCATAGCCAGTATTCCGGCGATAGCCAAGCGGCGTTTTTCGCCGCCTGAAAGCCGTCTTGGCGGAAAATCCCGTTTCGTCGTCAGATCCATCATTTCCATAGCCGCTTCGGTCCTATGCCGCACTTCATCGCGATTCAAGCGTAAGTTGTTTGGACCAAAAGAGATGTCCTCCTCAACCGTCTCGCCGATAAGCTGGGCGTCGGCGTCTTGGAAAACAAGACCGACGTCGCTGTTGACGACTCCCGGCGTAGTTAGCTGTCCTCTATGGAATATTCGCCCGGAGCTTGGCGCGGCTAAACCAATAAGGCAACGCATCAACACCGTTTTGCCGGAGCCGTTCGCGCCGGCTATTACCAAGAATTCGCCAGTCCAAATTTCTAAATTAACGCCGCGCAGGGCTTCATAGCCGTTAGAAAAGCGTTTTCTAATGGCTTCCAAGCGAAACAGGGGTTCACGCATTGAGCAGATCGATGTATAGGCGGCGCAGGCGCGGCGCGAGAGCGATAACGGCCAAAGCCTTGAATACGTCCCCAATGATAAAAGGCAGGAAGCCCGCCGCGAACGTTTTTGGCCAATCCGTATTTAGGAGCGCTTTAAGCCGCGCTAAGCCAGGAAGATAAATGATCAAAAAGGCCGATAAAACCGCGATGATCAGGCGGGGTGATAGAGGCGTTTTGATCGGCTTTTTTCCGGCTATCCAGGCGGCTAAGGGCGCGGCGAGAAGATAGCCAAAGAGATAGCCCCCTGTCGGACCAAAAAAATGGGCGAGTCCTCCCTTAGCGCCCGCGAAGACGGGAGCTCCCAGAGCGCCAATTACTAAATAAGTAATGATAGACGTTGACGCCAAACCGGGGCCAAGAATGATACCGGCCAGTACGACAAAAAGATTTTGAAGAGCGACAGGTACCGGTGAAATAGGGATGGGTACGCTTATAAAGGCGCCAGCGGCTATTAACGCGGCGAATAAAGCGGTCAAACTGACTCGCAACGCTGTTTTTGGTCGCTTAATTAGTTCTTCTTTCATCACTTTCTGTCTCTCAAGGCTTCAACCGCCTTAACGACCCGTCTAGCGGCATCGCTTTTAGCGATAAGGGCTATGTTTTCTTTCATATTTTGTAATAAAAGCGGGGAAGAGAGGAGATGGCTTAAGCAGTCATCCACAGGAGAGTAGGAATCGGCCAGCATCGCCACCCCGGAATTGAGCAGGAAGGCACAATTCCGGTCTTCCTGCCCCGGAATGGGAGAAATAAGTATTAGTGGCAAGTTTTTCGCTAAGGCTTCACTAACGGTTATTCCACCCGGTTTTGTTATTAGGCAATTAGCCGCGTCCATTAATTCCGCCACATTAGTGGCGAAACCGAGAGACAGCAAGGGGTGCTGGGTATTCAGCTTGTCCACCTTCGCTTTTAGCTTGGCGTTTCGCCCGCTGACGCAAATCAATTGAAAGCGCTCCGCCAGTCGGTCCAGTGTTTCAAGCGTACCGATAATATCGCCAAAACCGAAGCTGCCGCCCATCACAAGCACGGTAAACAGTTCAGGGTCAAGCCCAAGTTCTTTCCGTATAATTTTCCCATCATGTTTCATGGAAAAGGACTCGTCAATCGGAATACCGAGGGGCCAGATTTCCGCGCTTATACCCTTTCTTAAGGCTGACGCGATTAACGTTTCCGAAGGAATTATAAAGAAATCCAGGCTGGAACAGAAATTCCAAAATGGCGTTATCGTAAAATCCGTGTTTATTCCAATTATTGGACAAGATACTAGGCCTTTTGACTTAAGCGAGTCCATCAACATACCTGGGGCGTTATGTGTACAGATAATCGCGTCCGGATGGTAGTCTTTCAGCAAATTTTCAAATTTCGATCCCATTATGGAACTAAAAAAATAGGGAAGCGTCGCTTTCGCTTCTTTTGGTTTAGAATCTTTATCAACACTATCGTAAATCATTGAGTAAAGAGATTTTGAGTACTTAACTGAAAGTTCGTAGCCCTTATCCACCGAAGCGCCAAGGATAATATTGTAGTAATTAAGCGTGTCCAAAAAAAGGCTTTCATGCCCCGCGTCACGAAACGCTTTATCCAGCGCGGAAGCGGTGGCGTTGTGGCCATTGCCAGCGCTTACGCTCAATATCAAAATTTTCACGTTAGTGCCCCAGATCGGTTTTTACCACGAAATCGCCGCCTGAGTGTTAGATACAGCCTGAAAAGAATAAGAACGGCCAACAAAGACGCTGGGAACCAATCGCCAAGCATAAGATAAACCGTATTGGCGTCGGCTTTTTGAACCGGAACAAGCACGGGTAAAGCAGCGGATTGGAAAAGGGGTAGGGACGCCGCGATGCCGCCCTCGGCGTTAATGACAGCGCTTACACCGGCATTGGTCGAGCGCACCATCGTTCTACGGAATTCAACGCAGCGGAAGCGCGCGGCGACTAGATGCTGCGTTTCGGCGGAAACGGTCAACGACCAAGCGTCATTGGTAAGGTTTATCAGCATATCAGCGCCAGCGCGGATAAAATCCGCGCAAACAGAAGCAAAAGCATCCTCAAAGCAGATTGGAACGCCGAAACTTAGCGTTTTGCCGGACGAGGTGGGTATCTTCATAATGGTCGCTTCCGAACCCATAACCCACCCTCCGGCAAGGCCAACCACCTTTCTCATAAAATCCCGCATCCATTGGAATTCCCAAAACGGGATGGCTTCCGCGAAGGGTACTGGATGACGTTTGGCGTAAGACGCCAGAATTTCACCGCTGGAATTTAAGAGCAAGGCGGAATTAGTGGCGTCATAATTTTCCCAGTCAAGCACAACCGGCGATCCTGTCAGGAGTGGACAGCCTATTTCGGCTAGAAAGGGCAAAAAAGGATCATCCGCGGGTTTGTTCCTAAAATAAGGCCGATAGTCCGCGTAAGGTCTTTGAAAAGTTGTTTCCGACCACAAGGCTATATCCGCCGATGGATACGCTTTTCCCTCTCCTAAAACGGTTTGCCCAGCGGCTAAGAGCGCCAAGCCCTGTCTGGTCAGCGCCTGGTTTACCCGCAAAGCGTTTAATTCGGAGCCGCTAGCCCATGAATCCTCGTTTGGCTGAACGAGAACCATGGGGACTTGGTCAATAACGGGGCTGGGGTTGATTAAGCTATATACGCCATAAAGTATTGTCCAAGATAAAATTACAAAAAATACTAACGCGCCGCGCAGCCATAAAAAAATAGCCGCCTTCAATTCCTTTTTCGCCGAAAGAGAATAAAAAACAAGCTCCGCGATTAAGGCGTTTGATAGGGCTAGCAAAAAACTAAGTCCATAGACGCCAAAAAGGTCGGCGGTTTGAATCAGTACCGGAATGTCGTTCGCCGCGTAGGCCACAAGCCCCCAGGGATAACCGAGAAAGCCGATCGATTTTGCCCACTCCCAAATAGTCCAAAGCGCCGCGATAAGAAAGGGCCTTAGTATGGACAGGCCTGGCCGTGTCCGACCGCGATCGCTAAGGGAAAAATACCGTATATACATCGCGACTATCGCGTGAAGCAGGGCATAAGCTATGGACGTGGTGCCGAGCGTCCAAAAAGCGAAACCCTTAAAGAAATACAGCCAATAACTGGAGAATGCGTGAGACAGAGCGCCGAACACCGCGCCAAGGGTAGCGGCCCGCTTGTAAGAAGAGGAGCGGGAGAGAACGGCGAAATACGGCGAAAGGCAGATAAACCCCAATGCGGCTATTCCGTATGGCGCGACTTCATTTGGAAGGGCCGCGGCCAAGCATAAAGCCGACGCTATGACGGCGATAAAGTCCATAAGCTAGTCTATCAGATTTTTTCGATTGAATAATAGCGTCTTATAATCTATTATGGGAAAGAAAAGGAGCAAACGGCGCTGAATGAGAAACGTCGAAGCGATTCACCGTGAAGAATACGATATTGTTGATGATACCGACAAGGTGATCGTCGCGCAGGCTCCCGGTCGTTTGCAGTTATTTGGCGAACAGGGAGAAAGCTTTGGCGGCCTCCGTCTCGCTTTGGCTATTGATAGACAGGTTATTGTGGCCGTATCCGCCCGTAAAGATAATTCGTTGCGGTTTTACGCCGCCGATTTAGGGGAGCGTAAACGAACAACCCTCATAAATCTTAAGTACAAGCGTGAGGATCGGTGGGCTAATTACCTTAAGCTAGCCGTTCAAGGGTTCGCTGACCGCGGATATCCAGTAAAAGGATACAATTTCACCTTAAGCGGCAGTGTCCCACAGCAAGTCGGCCTAGCGTCGTCCACGGCGATAGAAACCGCTACGGCGGTGGCTTTAAGGTCAATATTAGCGCCTGATTTATCGGATGATGAATTAAAAAATTTATTAGCGGCCGCTTCATTGAGTTTTCTTGGCCGTCAGCAAGAAGCTATGGACCATTTGGCCTTATTGTCTGCTTGTCCAGACAAATTTATGATAATCGATGAACGCGCCGGTTCCGTTAGGCCGATAGACGCCCCCTTGAGCAATTATCGAATTATGCTCACCGATTCACGCGTGCCGCGATTTGGCGTGGAGTCTGAGCTAAGGCAACGGCGTTCCGATCTTAAACGCGGCTTGGAATTGCTTTCGCGAAAAAAACCGGACGCGTCTTTTCGTGATTTTTTGGTTGAAGACCTGATGGATTCTATGGGAGCGTTACCGGAACAGATCAGGCGGCGTAGCCTTCATGTCGTTCAAGAAATACAAAGGGTACGCGACGCGGAAGACGCGCTCCGTCGTCAGGATTTTAGCGCTTTTTCTAAATTGGTTTCCCATTCTCATGAAAGTCTACGCGATCTATTTGAAGTATCCTGTCCAGAGATAGATTGGCTGGTTAAGCGGTCTATGGAAATTGAGGGCGTTCTTTGTTCTCGCTTGACTGGGCAGGGTTTTGGCGGATGTATTTATACGATTATAGCTGAATCAGCTTCCGAAGAATACAGACGGAGGTTGGAGGATTATGAGCGCATATTCGGTTTCAAGCCGATGATTCATGAAATCAAAAGCGCTGGAGCCGCTGGTCTAGCGGCGAACGAATGAATATATTACTGACGAACGACGATGGCGTAGACAGCGTCGGTTTGAAATGCTTAGCCGAAGCGTTAATCAGTCTTGGCTGTCACAATATAAGCGTCCTCGCGCCGGATGGCGATAGGTCTGGCATATCGCATTCCATCAGTCTTCGCGAGCCTATGCGCCTAACGCGCCGGGCTGAAAATGTGTGGTCCTGTTCAGGCACTCCGGCTGATTGCGCCATGATCGCCTTGCTCGGCGGGCTCCCCGTAAAACCGGATTTCGTGCTTTCCGGCATAAACCTTGGGCCAAATATTGGTACAGATATCATTTATTCGGGAACAGCCGCGGCCGCGCGTCAAGCCGCCCTTAATGGGGTTCCCGCGGCGGCTATTTCTCTGGCCAGCCATCATTCAAAAGCCGATTGGACGGCTGTCGCTTCTTATGTCGCCGCGAGGCTTGATGAGTGGTTCAGCCTATGGAAACCGAATATTTTCCTAAACATCAATTTACCCAATGACCGTATAGGCGCTGAAGCTTGGGTTCTAAGCTTCCCATCGCGGCGACGGTATAGAGACAAACTGGCCACCCTTAACGCGCCGGATGGACGTCAGTATTGTTTTATCGATGGGAAGGGTATTGACACCGATGATGAATCTGGTTCGGATTGGGACGTGTTGCGCTCAGGCCGAGTTTCACTTAGTCCAGTCTATATTCATCCTGTGGTTTATGGTGATGCCCCGGCTGATATAAACCGGCTCAGGCCGTCCGCGAAGTCTTAAGTCTAGGGGGAGTAATGGCCGGCAGCTTACGTGAAGGCATTAGGCTGTATCGCGCGAAACGTTGGGAATTAGCTCTCTCAGAACTCTTACAGGTAGATGGAACAAGTCTGGACCGAGAAGATGTCTCTGATCTGGCCTACTTCCTCGGTTTAAGCTATACCAAGCTAGAGCGCTATGACGATGCTTTATTGTATTTAGAACAAGTAGTAACCGCTGGAGCTGACCTTCGTCGAGCTCGGCAATGCCGTATGGCCTTAGCCCTGGTTTATTCTATCACCGGGCGGAGTCGATTGGCTGAATTTGAGTTAAATCAATTGATTGGCGCTGGGTTTGAGTCAGCTCAAGTCTACTCCACCTTGGCGTACGCCGCTTGGACTCAAAAACAGCTTGATCCGGCCGTGGATAATTATCGAAAAGCCCTAAGGCTAGAAAAGGAAAATCCTAACGCCCTAAATGGTTTAGGGTATGTATTATCGGATTCCGAGCATAATCCTCGTCAAGGCTTGTCCCTCTGCAAAAAAGCGGTGGATCTTCGGCCGCAAAATCCGGCGTATCTGGATTCGTTGGGTTGGGCGCATTTTAAGCTGGGGGATCTGCCGGAAGCGCGGACTTGGTTGCGCCGAGCTTTGGATATAGCGCCGCGCCATCCAGATATCGCTTCCCATATGCGCGTTGTTTTGGGAGAGACCCGTCAATGAAACAGTACCGCTTTATAATCCATATCCTCGCTATCGCATGGTTTAGCGTCTACGGCCTTTTAGCTCAAGATATCATCCCCGGAAACGATAGAGCCACCTTGCTAGCGCGGGAGGAATTCCGGCGCGGCGTTCAAGCTTATCATCGGTTTTCTTACAATGAGGCTATTTTATCGCTGGAAAAAGCCCTTTCCTATAAAAGCGAGGAAGCGATTATTTTAGATTGGCTGGGCCGCTCTTATTATCGTTCTGGCTTGGAGAATACAGCGCTAGCCCGTTGGCGCGAAGCCGCGGCTCGCTATGACGCGGACAGCGCGGAAGCGATAGTCTTGGGCGGTAGAATAGAGGCTGTACGGAACCGCCGCGCTCTAATTTTTGATTTGGAAACGGGCTCTTCTTTTGTGGAAGCCGGACGGTATCCGGGGACTAATGACGATATAACGCTTTTTCGCCAGCCAAGCGGCGTTTTACCCAATTCAGACGGCTCGGTTTGGGTAGTGGCTTATGGTTCCAATGAGCTTGTCCGCTTGGACGTTAATGGTATAGTCCGCGCAAGGGTGCGGGGCCCGCTGGTCGGCTTTGACCGACCGTATGATATCGCTCGCTCAAACGATGGCCGGCTATTCGTGTCGGAATATAGGGGTAACCGCGTAAGCGTTCTCCGGCCGGACGGCTCATGGCTCGCTTCCTTTGGCACTAAGGGACGCGGAGAAGGCCAATTCGTTGGTCCTCAGAATCTAACGGTATCGTCTGACGGCTACCTGTATGTCGTGGACTTTGGAAACAAGCGGGTTCAAAAATTCAGCGGCGATGGAGCTTTTATTTTAAGTTTTGGAGCTAAGGGAAAGGGTTTTTCAGGCTTTATCGCTCCTACTGGTATCGCGGCGAACGGGGATTCCGTTTTTGTGGCTGACGCGGGCGCTGGTCATATTGCCAGATTTGATCAGAGCGGCAATTTTATAGCTTTTTTAGCCGAAGAAGGCTTGGAATACCCTGAAAGCTTACGTTTTGATACTATGGGGCGGCTCCTAGTCGCCGATACGACTCGGATCGTGCTTGTGGACCCGGAAAGCGGCTATCTTCAGGAAATAAGCGATTTAGGCGGCGCCTCGGTGCGTATAGTCAGCGCCGATATTGGCGTGAATGGCGATATCTTCGCGGCAAATTTCGCGAGCGGCGATATCGAGGTCCTAGCTAAAATCGATGATATAGCCTCCGGCCTTTTTGTTCAGATTGACCGGGTTATCAGCGATAAATTTCCTCTTGTCACGGTGGAACTTTCGGTTCAAGACCGTAACCGCCGGCCTATAGTCGGTTTGGAAAACAGGAATTTCGTTCTTAGGGAGCATACGCTCCCCGTTCAAAACCAGAGCTTTATCGGTTCGGGCGACAGCGCCGCCGACGCCGCTATTGTCGTTTTAGCGGAACGATCTGAACGCACCGCCGGCTATCGCAGCGCTATAAAAAGCGCCGTGGCGGATCTCGCGGAAAGGGCTGCTATCGCGGCGATCGTGTCAGCCGCGGAACAGCCTTTATTGGACGACAGGGCCGCCGGCGGTGAGAGCGAGGCGGCTTATGGTCCCTATTGGCGCTTTGATCTTGGCCTCCGTTTAGCGGCGGGGGAGCTTATGTCGCTGAGCAAAAGACGCTCTATCGTTTTTATCGGTTCAGGCCGGCTTGGCGACAAAGCCTTTGAGCGGTATGGGGTTTCGGATTTAGCCGCTTATTTGGCTAATAATGGCATCGTTTTCAATGTAGCGCTTGTCGGCGATGGCCAAGCCGCGACCGAGCTCCTTTATATGTGCGAACAGACCGGCGGCCAGGTACTTAGAGTTTATGATCCGCGCGGGGTAGCTCCCCTGGTGGAAGCCTTAACAGCCAAAACTATTGGAACGTACAGCCTGAGTTATGTCTCAAGCGCGCCAACGGACTTTGGCCGCGCTTATTTGGATTTATCGGCTGAAGCCTATGTGCTTAATCGATCTGGGCGAGACCTATCCGGATATTTCGCTCCCTTGGAATAAGGATAGCGCGTTACGTTTTTCTAGATGAGGCTATTTTAACAGCCCTCAAGATTTAAAAATTAAAAAAAAACCTGCGGTTTTCGCGCGGAACTCTAATACCCTAGGTTTTTATCGACAATATTCCTAAGTGGCTGTCCGGATCGATCGCGGCTGATGTTTTCAAGAAAAAGACGAAAAGCTATTTTGTCATATGCCGGATGGAAGCCGGCGTAATGGCTGGTAATAATAAGGTTTTTCGCTTTCCAAAGAGGAGCATCCGGCGGCAGCGGCTCTTCCGCGCAGACATCCAAAACGGCGCCGGCGATAATATTAGCGTTAAGAGCTTTTATTAGGGCTTTTTCGTCTGTGGTGCCGCCCCTGCCTATGCTGGCATAAACGGCCGTTTTTTTCATGGACGCGAAAAAAGCGTCGTCAGCGCTCAAATTAGTTTCCTCGGTTAGCGGAAGAATATTGAGTACCACGTCGCCGCGGCCTAAAACGCTCCGCGTCGCTTCCGCGCTATAAAGCTCAAGCCGCTTATCGCTATCCGGGGCGGCTTGGCCTGAGCGACTCACGCCGATAAGCGACATACCAAAGGCTAAGGCGATATCGGCCACTCTTTTCCCTATAGTGCCATACCCCAGTATCAGCAGGGTTTTACCAGACAGAGTATCCATATCGTCGTAACGCCATTTAAGCCAGTCGCGGCGGCTTTGAGCGGCGAAGGCTTCGGGGAAGTGCCGATACCGGGCAATGAGAAGGCCAAATAAATGCTCAGCCATCTGATCGCCATGGATGCCGACGGAATTTGTTAGGGTAAAAGGTTTTTCTATCAGTTTTGGGAATTTGCGTATCCAATCGGTGCCGGCGTACCAGGAATGAAACCAGCGAAGCCGAGGACAACGCTCCAACAAAGAAGGAGGAAATTCGCCGGCGGCTATGGTTAATTCATCCATATAAGGCAGAATAGCGTCTTTATCGGGACAAAGACGGATTTGGCTGTTAGGAGAGGCTTCTTTAAGCTGGGTTTCAGCGTTCGCGGGCAATCGATCCGATGGGAGCGATACGATAATAAGATCCTTGACCATACATGCTATAGTAGTATAAACGCGGGCTAATGTGAACAACTTTTAGCGGAGGCTAAAATGGAACAATTTGATCTTTCCTCTGGCTCCTTTACGCTGCCAGGCGAGGATGGATATGAGGAGCTCACGCTGCGTCTGGCCGCGCGATGGGGCGCTGATTGTATCCGTGATTCCGATGGAACAAGCCTATCTCAAGCCATCCTGAATTCGCCTTTTACCATATATTCAACGCTCTGCCTTGTGAGAGCGGATAACGCCTGGGCTCTGGCTAACCCAAGCAAAGCCCAGCAGAATTATCTAATGAGTCAAGCGGTCTTATCAAACGGGGGCGATATCGCGATAGATCTTTTATCCGGCTATTCCCGTGATCAATTTAGCGTCAATCTAACGGATGATCCCGCCCAATGGTGGCAGGTTTTTGACCGGACTAGTGGTCAGGAAGTATCCCCAAACCTATGGTCTGTCAGTTCTAACGGGGAAGTCCACATTAGGAAAACGGAACAAGGACATGTTTATACCGTTAACTTTCTGGTTTATCGCCTTTGGGAAGAAATATCGATGTATAATCATATCACCAACGGCTGGGGCGACAAAGAACGGCTTATGGCGGTGGACCCGCGTTATCCTGAAACCCAAGCCCATGTCCTAGCCTATTTGGAAACATGGCTTAAGAATCACCCCGCTACCGGTATCGTTCGTTTTACCTCTCTCTTTTATAATTTCGCCTGGTTCTGGGGCGATAAAAGCGCTCTCCGTTTTCGGTATAGCGACTGGGGTTCCTATGATTTCGCCGTAAGCCCAAGGGCTTTAGTGGAATTTGAAAAGCGCTATGGCTATAAGCTGAGGTCAGAGGATTTCGTCAACGCCGGACGGTATAACGCTACACATAATCCGCCTAGCGCCCGTTATCGCGCTTGGATGGATTTTGTAAACGCCTTTGTTGTCGGATTTGGCCGTTCCTGCGTTGATCTTGTTCATCGCTATGGAAAAAAAGCGTATCTGTTTTACGACGACCATTGGATAGGAACCGAACCTTACGGCGACCGTTTTGGGGACTTCGCTTTTGACGGCATCATAAAATGCGTTTTCAACGGCTTTGAGGCTCGTGTATGCGCTGGCGTTAAGCATTTCGCCGTTAAGGAATTGCGTTTACATCCCTACCTTTTCCCGACTGGCTTAAGGGGCGAGGCGACTTTTCAGGAAGGCGGAAATCCAACGGCTGACGCTAAGCTGTTTTGGTCGCGAATAAGGCGAGCTTTATTAAGAGCGCCGATTGACCGCATCGGTCTTGGCGGCTATCTCCACCTGGTGGAGGGTTTTCCGGATTTTCAAGCCTATATCGCCGAACTGGCTAAGGAATTTCGTCTGATTAAAAGTCTTCATTCCCTTGGCCAGCCGTATGTGCTGCCTTTTAAAGTGGGGATTTTGACTTCATGGGGAAAAATTCGTTCCTGGACTTGTTCCGGGCATCTTCACGAACACCCCGATTTGGAATTGATCCAAGTCTTAGAGTCTTTGTCGGGGCTGCCCTTTGATGTGGAATTTTTATGTTTCGATGAGCTGCTCAAAGGCTCCATTGATCCTGATATAAAGGTGCTCATCAACGCTGGCCGCGGCGGCGATGCGTGGAGCGGGGGCGCGGTGTGGCGGGATCCTCGGCTTGTCTCGCTCATATCGGCTTTTGTCGCCGCTGGCGGCGGTCTTATCGGCATAGGCGAACCCTCCGCCGTTGACAAAGCCCCTTTTTATTTCCAGCTTGCTCCCTTATTTGGGCTTGATAAAGAACTAGGCTTTACGCGCTGTTCCAATAAATTCGTATTTAACCTGGTTCGGGAGCATTTTATCATGAAGGACATGGAGGGAGAGCCTGATTTTGGCGTTGATGTGAAAGGCCTGTTCGTTTTAGATGAGGCGACTGAGGTTCTCTGTGGATCAGCTCTTTCGCCACGTATAGCCACACGGCGGATCGGCTCCGGCCGAACGGTTTATTTTTCCGGCTTTGTCCATACGTTAGAGAACGCTCGCTTGCTTTATCGCGCTCTCTGTTGGGCCGCCGGAGCTGAAAAGCGTTTTTCTGAATGGAGCTGCGAGGATTATCGTTTGGATTGCGCGTATTATCCAAAAAGCGAACAAATAGCGGTGATTAACAATACGGATCAAAGCCTTGTATCACATTTGAGTCAAGCTAACGGTCTTTCTCGGCAGGTTGACCTGCCCCCTTACGGGCTACTGGTTTTGGGTAGAGAGAATAAAGTGTCGAGCTAAAGGGTCGTTTATAAGCGCATAAGGCTGTCGAAATGACAGGGCTTGATTTTCACGAAAAACACGTTAGGCTGACTGGGTCTTTTGACAAAACGCCGTATTAAGGCGAGAATGGCCTTACCTTTAATTTACATTAAAGGGGGAGGGGTGAGATGAGGCGTTTGTTTTTCTCGCTGTTTTATATGTTGTGTTCCATTGTCGTTTTGTCCGCCGCGGAGCCGGTTTTTTCAGCCAACATAGGCTACGGTTTTGGTTGGACTCAACGAAACGGAAGCGCCTTTGATACCTTCTTATCGGATCGCGGTCTTGGCGAAATTGACCCGGAAAGACTCTGGCACTGGGATTGGAATTTTGATTTCTCCGTTGACTGGTTCTATTTTTCAATAAAAAACTGCCATTCAAGCAATTTCTTATTTGGGGCCTATGGCGATCCTAGGCGAACGGAATTGATCTGGGACGAAGCGGATCTGACGCTTGGCGCTGACGCCGAATTGACGGATTTCTGGCAATTGGGAACTGGGCTTGGCGTCGGGCTGTCCTCATATCGATTAATAACATACCCAAGCGCTGATGGCTCTTTTGACGCGGTATACGGAGCCGGCGGCCTGATGCAGTTGGAAGCGCGTTGGAATTGGATCCCCGTCGCGGAAGCCTGGACGCGTTTTGTTTTCCGTAAGCCGGAAGCTTCTTCGGGGACTTTTCTGCGATTAAGCGCCTGGGGCGGCCTCCCTCTGTTTGATACTGTCTGGAAGTTATTTGGCGACAGCGGGATAAGCGATGTGCCTAAGCCGGCGGATTGGTTTATCCGCTATACTATATCTTTTGGTACAATAATAGGATGAAGCCCTTGTCACTTAAACGCTTAATCGGCGCGTTACTCATCTTTACACCTATTTTCGCGGCCGCTGAGACTAACATCCCTTTGCTAGAGCCAGGCGCTTGGGTAGAACCTCTGGTTCCCCTTATTGAGAGAGCGCCTCTTTCGCCCAATGGTTTTCATTACGATCTCATGGATATCCAAGTCAATGTGGAAACCGAGGAAAGCTATATCCATTTCGTCTATACCATGCAGTCAGTGGAAGCCGTTCAGTCCGGCGCTACGATACAAATCGATTATGATCCGTCGTATTCCTCAGTCACATTACATTATCTACGAAAGTTGCGCGATGGAAAGGTCGACGATCAAACCGATGCCGATTTCCGTCCCCTGCGACGCGAACAGGGTTTGGAAGCGTCAGTGTATGACGGGATGGCTTCTTGGGTTAGCTTCGTTAAAAACGTTCAGGTCGGCGATAGCATTGAATTCGCCTATACGGTTAAGGGGCGCAATCCAATTTTTAACGGCAAATACGCGGATAACTATACCTTTCAGGGCTGGACGCCAGTGGCTGATGTACGCTTTCGTTTACTCTATCCCGCGTCTCGGCTTATCCGTTATAGCGGTATTACTGAGAACGACGCGACTTCCCTGATAATTGACGGAGCTGTCGCGGAATTACGGGTTTCCCGCAAGGATTTGGCGGCAATACGTTATTTGCCGGATATGCCAGACGGGTATCAAGCGGCTTGGGGGCTTGAACTATCGGAATTCCAGTCTTGGGCTGAACTATCGGAATGGGGCTCTAGCCTCTATGCCGCTGAACCCGATCATTTGACGCTAAGAAAAGCTGAGGAGCTTACGGCGAAGGCCGCGTCATGGGAAGAGCGCGTCCTAGCTCTTCTGGAATTTGTTCAAGATAGCATTCGGTATCTTGGGATTGAGACCGGCGTTTATTCTCATCAGCCGCGTTTACCCGCTCAGATTCTGTCCAATCTGTACGGCGATTGTAAGGATAAGGCGGTACTATTTTGTGCTTTGGCTAAAGCCATCGGTATAGACGCTTGTCCGGTATTGGTAAGCGATTGGCGGCAAGAGCTATTGGCCGAGTCTATCGTGTCCCCGCTCGTTTTCAACCATGTTATCGCCATGATTAAAAAGGATGGGAAGCTTTATTTTGTTGATCCGACGCGCTCGCTTCAGGGCGGCGGCTTAGCTGAACGACATATCGATGATTATCGTTGGGGTTTAGCTCTTGATGGTAAAGCCGATAGTTTAATACGTTTGCCGGAACCGCCAATATGGAAGGTCGAGCTGACCGAACGCATTTTCATGGATGATTATTCCGGTAAAGCCAATGTGTCGGCTCTTTTTGTATATCGCGGCGGGGCCGCCGATCAGATGCGAGCGTATTTATTAAAAACGCCGACAGCGGATTTGACTAAAGAGTATGGCGAATATTGCCTTAGCCAATACGATAGCGGCTCCATTATTTCAGATGCCCGAACCATAGATAATAGAGCGTTGAACGAGATAGGGCTTGAGGTGAAACTGGCGCTGGAGGAGCTCTGGCACAGTGATGACGATAAAGAATATTTCTTTGTCAGGCCATATTTTGTTTCAAGTATGTTTGAGCCTCCAGACAGCCAGTCCCGAGACCAGCCCCTGGGTTTGATTCATCCCGCCGTCTTTGCCCATAAACAGGTAATACAGTTTCCCGATGAGCGTTATGAGGATAACGAAGACGATACGGTAAAAACCGCGGCCTTCTTGCTTAAAAAGAGTAGAGTAACGGAGGGACGGCTGGTTACCATTGACTGGCTTTATCAGAGTTTGGCTGATAGGGTAGAAGCGGAGCGTTGGCCGGATTATCTGGACGAGCTTAAACTGGCAAGTTCTAACGCCGCCCAAATATTTATTAGGGAAGACGACAAAATAGTAAACGAAAAGCCCGATTATTCCATAATCATAGGCTCCGTCGCGATATCACTTGCTTTATTTTTAATTTCAGCCTTTTCGCTTGGCCGGGATTACTAGGGGCTAGCCGCTTCGCCGCACAGCCTTCCAAAGTTCGTCTCGTGTTATCTCAAAATACAGGGGACGGCCGTGCGGACAAAGCGCTACGGGTAAGGCCAAAGCCGATTGAGCTAAGGCGGCGGCCGCCGCCGTATCCAAGCTATCCCCATCTTTTACGGCCGCTCTGCAGGCCAGCGTGGCGAGCCAATCGCGCGCTAAATCCTTACCGTCTTTTAGATCTAAAATGCTTTTGATTGTACTCCCGTCATCGCGGCCCCAAGCCGTTGGTAAAGCTGTCAATATCCATCCATCGCCATCGCGTTCTATAACGACGCCCAAGGCGGCTAATTCCGCCTGGGCTTGCGCTAAAAAGCTATCCGTCTCGGCGTCAGCGGTCGTAAAGGGGTAGGGTACTAATAAATCCTGTTTTGGCGGCGGCGAAGCGAGAAAGCGCTCAAACAATATCCTTTCATGAGCGGCATGTTGGTCAATTAAAAAAAAACGATCGCCGCGTTCCACCGCCAGAAAAAGCCCAAAAACCGTACCAAGGAAGTGAAAATCATCATTATTGTCTTTTGCCTCACTGGCTTCACTGGCTTCACTGGTCTCAAGCGACGGCGAATGTGAGGGCAGGGGGGCAAAAGTATAGCGGCCTTCAAGAAGGGCGGACATGGCCAGGCGGGCTTCTAGTTTTTCACTTCCATCGCTTTTTTGAAGCGCGTGGATAGTATGCGGCCGCTCTTTGCCAAAGCTTTCTTTTTCTTCCTGACTGAACAAAGCGGGTTCATTCGATTTAGTCTCATTATATTCCGATGGCGCCGCGTAATAAGCGCCGCGTTCGGCGACCGACCCAAGCGTATAATGGGAAAATTCTCGCTCAAGCGCCCGGCAGAGAGCACGATGGATACTTGCTTGATCCTTAAAACGAGCCTCTCTTTTGGCGGGGTGAATATTGAAATCAACTAAAGCCGGGTCGATATCGATATATACCGCGCCTACCGGATGAACGCCGTTAGGGAAAAACCCGCGTGTGCCATATTCCAATGCGTGCAATAGTGAAAAATCCTGAATACGGCGGCCATTGACAAAAACATACTGAAGACGGCGATCATTCCGGTACCATTCCGGCCCGCCGA
>CAZJJK010000045.1:0-16188 GCA_964546285.1 uncultured Treponema sp.
CGGAACGCGATACCTTGCTGCGCGGTGAATTTTTTGGCGACCTAAAAAACCCGGCCAATCCTATCCAGTTGGGCGTTTGGACTATAGGAGCCGCCGATGATGGCCGGAGGAAAGCCGCTCTTATACGCGCCGGCGCGCGGCGACTCTTAGACATGGACATCCCCCCGGAGAAAAAACTACTGTTCTATGAATCAACCAGACGCCTTGGCGGTATCGATCTGGACATAAACCGGCCGCGAACCTTAGGCACCGTGGCGGAGCTTCGCGACCATGAATTAGGAGACCTTTTAGTATCGGCGGATGACGATTTTGTTGATTTTATCGGCGCGGACTAATCTTTTTTAGACGCTTTATAAAGACGGTCGTTTATAGCGACGCCAAGCCCTATATCGGGAACGCGTTCCGCATGAATGTATTCTATTCCCTCTTGATCCAGTCGGTACAGCGTATCAAAAAGAGCGGCGGCCGCTTCCAAAAGATCGCCGCTTTCGGAAAGAACCGCGCTAAGAGCGCCCTGAGCCGCTTGGCAAGAATCGCGGGAAGCGGCATCAAAAAACAAAAGGACAGCGCCCGGTTCTATCCGCGCTTGAGCCAGAGCTCCCCGAGGATACAGCTTAAGGGCGGCGCGAGGCGCGTAATGATTAAGTAGCTGCCCAGGCGCCGTTATATTAACAGCCATTCGGTCAAAAAGAGCTACGGGGCCAATTAAGGCTTCTATCCGTTCCCTTTCCATGCCGCCAGGCCTAAGAATGATCGGTTTTTCGCCGGATAAATCCAAAACAGTGGATTCTACTCCTAAAGCGCAGGGTCCGCCATCAATAATAAAGTCTACCGCTTCTCCCAAACCCCGAACCACATGTTCGGCGCGGGTAGGGCTTAAGCGTCCAAAGGGATTGGCGCTGGGCGCGGCTACCACGCCGGTGGACTCAGCTATTAGACGCCTGGCGATAGGATGAGCGGGTAGGCGCAAGGCTACCGTCCGTAAAGCGCTGGTAGCTAGGTCAGGTAAACACGGCTGTTTAGGGAGGATAAGCGTTAACGGCCCAGGCCAGAGTTCAGCCATAAGATGGCGAGCTTGTTCCGTCGCTCTTGAACTTAACCGTTCCCACGCGACTACGCGATCGGCCGCCGCGCATTCGGCTATATGAATAATAAGCGGATCAAAGCTTGGTCGTCGTTTGGCGGCGAAAACCCGCGCCAACGCCTGCTTGTTAAACGCGTCAGCCCCCAGCCCATATACGGTTTCCGTGGGAAAAGCGACAAGACCGCCACGGCTTAAGGCATCCGCGGCTAGACTAAGATCGATATCGGAATTGGTCAGAAGGCGCACAAACGCATCATACAGTAAAGAAGGCCGCGCGTCAGCCGAGGCGCCATAGTGGTGGAGAGACTATCCTGTGTCAAACGTGACATTTTCAAAAAGCGCTCAACGGAGTTTCAATAATCTATCCTTGTCCCTCTACATTCCAGGCGTTTAAGCCCGCTTTTTTTAAACAACTAAAAAGCGTGGCCTTAATATCCTTTTTATCTTTACGCAGTTCATGGATTAATGCCCTAATTCGGGCGCGGCCGTTTTGTGAGGCCAAAGGACAATCGCTTTGGATGATCGGTAAGGCGGCTTTCCGAACAAAGCCGGCGCTTTCCGCGTCATTTACATAGACAAAGGGACGGATCACGCGAATTTTTGAATCCTCGTAATAAGTGGAGGGCGAAAAACAACTAATTCTCCCCTCAAAAAGTATGGACATAAGAAAGGTTTCTATCGCGTCATCTCGATGATGGGCAAGGACAAGAACGGAGCGCCCCTGGGCCTTTGCCTCCGCGCTTAAGGCCGCGCGGCGCAAGCGTGCGCAGAGCGAACAGACGCCATCTTTAGCGGCGGCTATCGCCGCCTGACCAAGGGGGAAGGGCGCTACATGATAGGGTACGTTCAGTTCACGGCACAAGTTTGCCATAGGCGAGAAAGCCTTATCAGGCGTATCAGCGGAAGCGGAAGGAAAGCCCGAAGCTATAGTAAGCGCGGCAAGATCAAAGGAATATGGGTAAAAGGCTTTAAGCGACGCGAGTGTCCAAAGCAGGGCGACGCTATCCTTTCCGCCCGATAAACCTAAAAGCAAACGATCGCCTTCACGAATAAGACTAAAATCGCGGCAAGCTTTATCGGTCTGGCCTATAAGCCGTTGAGCCAAGCGAGGCGAACGAGCCGCGTAAACCCGCACAGCCTCGCCGCCCGCGCGAGACAGCGCGGCGTCAACCGTCTCTTTATCCGCCTTTGCCGTGGCCATAGCTTATTTATACTCGCCTTTCCGCTGATAAGTACAGCGTCACATCACGCGCACTGCTTATTCTTATTAATAAGCGAGTCAGCATTGATCAGACAAGCGTCATCTTCCCCAAAATTCCTTAGGACTATAAAATGTATGATACCCATGCGGTATATGACGATATAATGTAAATTTCCTCATAAATAAAATCTTACTGCTGTCAATTTTGTTGAAGCCTAAAAATACTAATTTTCGAAAGGGAATGGAAACAATGAGACTACGAATTCATGCTTTGATTTAACTAGCCCGCTTAGAACTAGTTCCGACTCAAGACCTGTGATGGGACTTATTCATGTCTTTTCTAAAAATGAAGATATATGTGCAACAAAATTGGCGGCAGTAAGAAATAAATAAAAAATCGAAATCATTCTAGAATTATCGACGGCCGTGAGTTAGCATATGAATAAGTCTTTTTTCCTTATGTCGCGGCTAAGCGGGATAGGCCGTTATTATAGCGCTATATCATAGCCGAGCATAGTAAAGCTGACAGCTAAAGAGGAGGGAAAGAACTGTTATGATGCCAGATAAATCGGACTCCCGATGGAAGGCTCTTGTACAAGGAAAGATTTCGCATAATTTCGCCTTTGTCGCCGCTGGTCTATGTGTATCACGCAACCAGAGGGCTCTTAGGATGAATATGACAGATGAGGCGAAAGCCGTGGACGATGTATACGCGTTTTTTGAGAAGTACCAGAAGGTCCTCAGCGGCGACATAACGGCAATTTTCGGCTGAAAGGGAGAGTATTATGCTTATTGACGCGAAAAAAGCCGAAGCGATGATAGCTTCAGGCAAGAAATTATTTGTAGCTGGCGAAGAAAGCGTTTTAATGGCTCTGCCACGAGGCAAGTGGATTGGCGGCACCATCCCGTATTTCATGGCCGAACGCGGCGGCACCATCAACCGCGATCACGTATTTATTACAGAAGTCCCAGCTGAAGTTCACGCCATTTCCATAAAAACCTACAAGGCCGATGAATTGAGCGCGTTGACCGCGGACGCGCCGGAAAACGGTTTTACTTTGCTCATTATCCCAGCCTTAAGCGACGCGCATCTTAACTTTGCCCAGGACGCGCCAAGTTACAACAATATCTTTCTCAGACCGACCATAGGCTGGATCGCGGGCGTTCATTTGGATGATTTGGGTAAGAAAAAACCCAAGGTTATTGATGGGCAAACCGGCGAGCTAAGCGCGGATATCGCGGTGGCCATGCATTGTGAACTGCCCGCTGATAAAAACGCTGAAATTGGCATAATCAACCTATTTAAGCCTGGATCGGGTGATCGCATTCTTTTCCCCGAGACTGGCTTTTCAGCGAAAAAAGCTATAGTCGAGGGGAAAACCATGGATTTTGCCGCCTATCTACGCGAGAAAAACATAGATACGCGGCTGCCCCTTGTGGCAAATTACGCCGGAGCCATGGTTAATGTCAGCTTTCAAGCGGTACATGATTCTTCGGTTAATTTTTACGCTCCCGTCTTTTCGGGGATTGAATACCGCATAGCCGCTCCGGTAAACGATTATGTAAAAGAGTTCGACGCCGCCCTTCCCAACGCGCTCAAACCAAGCTTCGCCTGTAACTGCATCTTGAATTTTTTATATTCGGAATTGGAAGGCAAGAAGACAGCTGGCATGGAAGGCCCCGTTACCTTCGGCGAAATAGCCTACCAATTATTGAACCAAACCCTCGTTTACTTAACTATCGTTTAAGCGCCAATCGCCTCCGCGCGGCTTTTAAGCTGTGCGGAGGGAACATGAAAAAAGCTTGCTAGAGCCTCTTTCAAGAAACGCTAAATTTTTTAAGGAGGCTCTCGCGGTTTTATTCTGGAGCTTCTTATCTTCATATAAAATAATTACTAGAAATAAAATCACGTCTACGGTGGGTATCAAATTTCATGTCCTTGAGATGTTTGGGATCGCCTTTCTAGTTCTGGAATAAGGTTTCAAGCCTCGCGTAAACGCCAAAATTCAAATCACCCCATCTATCCGCGCTTATTTGAAGGCAGGCGGCTTCACCAGTTCCTAAGGATAGAGGGCTTCCGATAAACCGCGACGCGACTTTCTCTATCTCCGGATTATGGCCCACAATTAAAACCGGTTCGGCACCGGAAACAGAATGGAGTAAGCGTAGATAGATGGAAGCGGCGGAAGCGTATAATTCGTCTCGATATTCTATAAGTCCCGTATAAGCGGCGGCCGCGGCCCAGAGTTCCGCGCTTTCCTTAGCCCGCGCGGCCGGCGATGAAAACACACGCTTAGGCAGGAAGCCTTCCCGCTTAAAACGCGTACCGATACGTATAGCGCGAGCTCGGCCGTCTGGACTGAGGACCTTATCGTAATCGTCTCCCGACAAGGATGAACTTTCAGCCTTAGCGTGACGAAGCAAATACAAGTTGAGCAAAAACGCCTCCGGTCCTATATAGTCAGAGTAAAGCGCTTAGAGCAACTCAGCCAAACGCTGTCTCAATTCCGTAAAGTGATACATTTTAGTATATTCCATATAACCAGCCAGAGCGTAATGCCGCACCGGCACCCCGCTTTCCTCAAACACGGACACTGGATTCAAGCCGCCTATAACGATTACGCCACAGCACCCCTCTCTCACCGGAATATTTAGCAGTTCACGGGATGGCCGCCCTATTTTTAAAAAGCCGCCCAAGCCGACAGCATCCAGCTTTTTGGCAAGTTCGATGGCGATATCGCGGCTTTCCTCTGGAATTTCCCTAAAACCGGCGCCAATCCGCCCATTGCCGGTAGCGATAGCGCCAAGATAGTCCGTCATCCGACCGCGGATAAATAGCTGGAGCGGATCGATGGACGTTCCATCGTAGCTGATAAGCTCCACAAAGCGGGTAGCTTGCCCCTTTTCCAGTTGTAACAACCCGGAAAACAAGGAACGAGTTGGTATACCGTGTTTCAGCAGAACACCATTTAGAGTGACAGAACAAACCGTACAAAAACCGATATGCCCCTCTGGCACAGTCGCGGGACCGATTTTTTCGCCGGTTCCAACTAAGCTCACCAGGTTGCCCATGGCGTAGCCTTTAGCGAACACGGCTTCTATATCCGACAGCTTTGACGCGAAAGCCTCCCGTTCAAGAATGGCGGTATTTATAACCACCGTTCCGCGCCGCAGCGGAAGATCGAAATCCATAGCGTACGTCATACGGTCTATCTTCGCGGACATATAGCCCACGCGTCTAAACAGCCGCCCCTCGTCCAAAGCCGCCCGTCCCTTCGCCGTGATCACCCGACCACTTTTACCGCGTGCTTCGGTTAGTCCTTCCTCGTCAAGACGATGTAGATAGAGTCGGATAGTTCTCTCCGAAAGATCGCCGCCGCCTTCCGGTAAGCGTTCCATAATTTCGCTGCCGCTTAAGGGTCCGTCCGCGTCATCAAGGGTTTCAAGGATAGCTATAGACTTACGCTTAGTTTTATCATCCACAAGTTCAGTGTATACTAGAAAGACTTTGGTTTCAACAGAATAATATGTACTTGCCAGATACAAACGGCAATATTACCGATAAAAATAGCATATACATAGAAATTTCTAGTTGACTAATGCCGAATACCCGTATATGTTACGTTAGTTTAATCATTATTGCCAACTAAACGGCAATAGGATGCCGGATGTTAGGAAGGAGAAAATATGAAGAGTTCATTCGTCGATACAATTATGTCAAGCGTCGCGGCTCGTAATCCAGCGGAACCGGAATTCCTTCAGGCCGTAAAAGAGGTTGTGGAATCCATTGAGCCGGTCGCCATCAAACGGCCTGAAATCGCGAAGCTAAAAATTGTGGAAAGGCTCGTTGAACCGGAGCGCCAATTGATTTTCCGGGTACCTTGGGTTGACGACGCTGGGAACGTTCAAGTGAACCGCGCTTTCCGCGTTCAGTTTAACAGCTCCATCGGACCATACAAAGGCGGCCTGCGCCTCCATCCTTCCGTTAATCTCGGCATCATTAAATTTCTGGGCTTTGAGCAAATATTCAAAAACGCCTTAACCACTACACCCATAGGCGGAGGAAAGGGCGGCTCAGATTTCGACCCAAAAGGTAAAAGCGATATGGAAGTCATGCGCTTCTGCCAAGCCTTCATGAGCGAACTCTTCCGCCATATCGGACCGGATACGGATGTGCCAGCCGGCGACATAGGCGTTGGCGGCCGTGAAATTGGCTACATGTATGGCATGTACAAGAAACTAACAAACAGCTTCACCGGGGTCCTAACCGGCAAAGGCTTAGTTTACGGCGGATCCTTAGCCCGCACGGAAGCTACCGGCTATGGCTTGGTCTACTTTACAACTCGTATGCTTCAAGACCGCAAAACAGATTGGACGGGCAAGCGGGTGCTTATCTCCGGTTCCGGCAATGTCGCCATCTACGCCCACCAAAAAGCGACAGCGCTGGGCGCCAAGGTAATAGCCATGTCCGATTCCAATGGCTACATCGTGGACGAGGAAGGCGTTGACCTACATGTTATTAAACGGATCAAGGAAGTTGAAAGAGGCAGGATAAAGGAATATTTAGGCGACCGGCCAAAAGCATCCTATACGCAGGGCTGCGCCGGCATCTGGAACGTGAAATGCGATGTCGCCCTACCCTGCGCCACCCAGAACGAGCTAGACGGCGCCGCGGCCGCCACTCTGATCAAAAACGGCTGTATCGCGGTTGGGGAAGGCGCCAATATGCCATCCACCCCGGAAGCGGTTAAGGCCTTCCTTGACGCGGGTGTTTCCTTTGGACCGGCTAAGGCCGCTAACGCCGGCGGCGTGGCGACCAGCGCCATAGAAATGTCGCAGAATTCCATGCGTCTAGCCTGGTCTTTTGAGGAAGTGGACGCCAAGCTTCATGGCATAATGAACAGCATCTATGACCAGGCTAAGGGAGCTTCCGAGCGTTATGGCCTTAAGGGCAACCTTGTCGCTGGCGCTAATATCGCTGGCTTTGAAAAGGTCGCCAACGCCATGCTCGCTCACGGCGTAGTGTAATACAACATCGATATATACGGGCGGCGTGAATTAACGTCGCCCTTTTATCGTCCCGTCTTTCACTCAGTCTTATCCATCAGCTTGATTATTTTTCTTTCCAGACTCCACACATCGTTCCCCATATTGCTTATAAGCGTGATAGCCCGGCGCTTTATAAAATCATAACTGGAAATAAAGCTAACACCAGGATCGCTGCCCTGGAAAAACGGAATAAAATAGCCAGCTTCCGTCTTCCTTAACCAAACGCCATATCCATAAAAAACGCCATCGCCTGTGGCCTGAACGGAAAACATAGCCTCCATCGTCTCTCGCGTTAGAACCAGTCCGTCCAAAAGCCGCTTCCACAAAGCCATAATGTCCAGCACCGTGGTAAATGCGCCGCCCGCGCCCGAGCCTTTGGCGTCCACACTATAAATATTGGTAAAATAGTCATTACGTTCAGGATCAAAGATATAGGCGTTAGCGCAATTCGCCGGGAGTCTGTCCAACTCCCAATAAGCTGTATCTGTCATTCCACACGGCTTAAATAGCGTATCGGCCAGATAAACATCGAAGGGAACACCGGCCATTTCCTCCAAAACCAAAGCCAAAAGCACATAACCCGAATTATTATATTGGAAGCGTGCGCCCCTTGGGTACATCATCGGCTTATTGATAAACAGCGGCAAAAGATCGCTTGTTTTCCGTATTCGATAATTTGGAAAATCCGTCCAAAGTTCAGCGTAATCATCCATAACGCTCTCATCGAAATAATCAGGAACTCCGGAGGTATGGGTAAGCAGCTGCCTTATGGTAAGCGCTGGATCTATAGCTCGGAGATCGAAATGTAGAATTTCACCGATTCTATCCTCCAAAGACAGCTTGCCGGCCTCCACCATTTTCATTATCCCGATAGCTACAAAGAATTTACAAGCCGAGGCTGTCTGAAAAGCCGTATCTACCCGATTGAGGCGCTGATTTGCCAGATCGGCAAAGCCATAGGCATTCCGAAATACGACACAGGAGTCAAGCCTAATATCAATAGCGCCGTTGAAATCTTTAAATAGATCGCTATCATACGGTATCATATTGGCAACTTCCTTATCTTAATGAAGCCCCCGAGACAAGCCCGCGGTTAAGGGCCTATCTTCCCTATAAAAAAAACCGCGCTTCACCGCGTTAAGGCTTTCATACCAAACCGTCAATAAGAACCGAAGCCCTCTCGTAATCGTCATCGGCGACAAAGAGCGAAACATCCTTATCTATTAGCAGAGCCGGCTGAGTTCCGCCCATATCGTCAGCCTTGATCATGGATTCTATGCCTTCCTCGGCGAGCAGGTTTTTAGTCATTTCCGCCTCAAAGCGCGTATTGTAAAGCTTGAGAATTTTCACGGCAGGCCTCCTCGTCTCCATTATCGCTTATTTCGAAAAAAAAGCGGGATATTTCCTAAACGCGGAGACTAAAAATACAGCTTCCGCGTACTAAAGAAAACGGATAAAGGGAAATTCTAGAGCTTATCGTAATTCGTCTTATCACCGTGCCAGTACACGTTGACCAGGGAGCTCTAAAACCAGCGCTTGAACGGCGGGCCTATCGTAATAAGCGTTATAAGGCTTCATATCAATCATGGACGCGTAAGCGTCAACCAAGCGATCATAAGCGGCCTAGGGCGAAGAATCGCGCATCGCGGCACCTCGGCGTCGATGTTTTTTCGGCGCCTACGTCTTACAGCTCAAAATATGGCTTTATAATATCTTCCATTGAATAAAAACCGGCGGGTTTATCCTTAATATTATCCAAGGCGAACAACGCGCCATTCCCAAAGGCCTCCCTAGAAATAGATTCGTGCGATAGACGGATGGTTTGATACGGAAAACCGAATAGGATTTCGTGGCGGCCTATTATACCGCCCGCTCTAATGGATTTTATCATCTCATTTTGGATCTTTAAATGCCTGGCGATAATCTTCGCCGTACCGGAGATCTCAGATTTGGTCTTAAAGTGCTCCTCAAGCAGTTCGATATCGGCATAGGGAGCGATTTTCGCCAACACCTTAGCCGCGATAATGAGAAAATTGATACCAATAGTGATATTTGGCGACCAGAGTACCCGGCAATAACGGCTCAAATTCTTCAAATACGCGACTTCCGGCTTCGCGTACCTTGAAATCGCGGTAACGACGATGACGCCGTTTTTCTTTGCGTATTCGCCGTATTCATACACACTCTTATCACTAGAAAAATCGATGATGGCGTCCACTTTTAGCGCGTCATTATCTTCTATCTCATGAAAATCGTCTTTGCTATATATCAAGCCCGGTTCAACGGACTTCAAGCCCAAATACTCAGGGGCGGATCGGTGATCCAACGCTTTTGACTTGCGTACTACCCATTCCAAGGTGTTTTCCGGATTATTCAGGATAACCGTCGCGACCATACGCCCGGTTCGGCCAAAACCGAAAAGACCTATCTTCACTAGCGTCTCCTCATAGTAAATTTCCGCGCGTTGGAAGAGCGGATCGGCGTATTATAGACCATGATTATTGATACAAGGATTTTTTTACGCTGAGAATCACAAGAAAAAGCTCGGTTTTACCCTAAAATGTTCATTTTTTGCCTTTTCCCCAGAAAATTTTGCGACCACAGGCCTACGCGAGATAACAGAGAACCTTTTGGGCGGCGGAATCGGCATGCAAAGCCAGAACCCCGCCAAGGGAGAAAGAAGCCTCCAACACCACGATCGCCTTTTCCCATAGGGGCTCGTCCGGCGGCACCACGGACAAGAAGCCAGCGGCGGAATTAAAGAAAGCCTCATTAAGAACATTATTACCGCGCTCGGGAAATAAGGCGAAATACAGCATATCCATCTCCACAAGATCGTTAAAAAAGTGCGTCCCAAGCGATACATCAGGCACTAAGCCCTCGTGCATTAAGGCAAGCTCTACCAGAATGGAAACACCCCGTATCTCTCTGAAACTCACCGGTACGCCCATAGCTGGGGTTGAGGTTCCCCAACGGCCGGGGCCTACCAGCATTACCACCGGATCGCTTTTATCCATAGGTTTATGGATTATACGCCCCAATAGCTGGGCAAGCGCGTAACGATTAGACTCAGACAGCTTGGTATATTCGGAAGGGCGGACATAGATAAGCCGATCCACCGGAGCGGCCAGACTACACCCA
This sequence comes from uncultured Treponema sp., assembly GCA_964546285.1. GTDB lineage: Bacteria > Spirochaetota > Spirochaetia > Treponematales > Breznakiellaceae > CAZJJK01. The sequence continues at coordinate 10,476 of CAZJJK010000045.1, forward strand.
ACCACTGGCCCATCGCTGCGTAAAAACAGCCGCTCGGTAGGAATACTCGCAGGCGGCACATTCAGCTCGCCGGTCCCTAAAAGCCGCACCTTAAAAGGCCGACACTGGACAAGGTTTATTTTATAGTCGCCGTCAGCCGAGAGGTTCACCGTAAATTCGACATCAACCGGATGGGCGTAAGCGTCTTCCAAAAGGCGGAGCAGCTCCCGCATTCTGAGGCAAAAATCGGTTTGCTGAAATAGACCGGCAAAGTCAAGCCGGAGAGCCGCGGTTTCATCCACCCCCAAGGTTCTAGCGCGTTCGGCGGCTTCCTGATCTATCTCAGCGAAATAGGTCAAAAGAGCCGCCGGCAAGCGCGCGAAGGCTTTGCGTATCGCTTCGGTAGAAAAGCTATTCCCTGAAATATCGATAAGGTCAACAAAACGTTGATTATATTTAGCCGCGTCGCCGTGACTCTTTTCCGGACGTTTAGAAGGGGCGTTTAGGGCAACGATCCGGGTATAATCGTCCTCAACCCTATCCACCGCCCTCGTGCCCAGACCAAAGGCTAGACGCAAGACGCCAGATCTCGGATCAATAGAGACATCCCAGGCAAAGGGATTATATGAAAACCCCACGCCGGCCGCCGGCGGGAAAAAGGCGTCGCCAAAAACATCGCCTGACACACGCTGAACGATTAGCGCCATCTGCTCATCCTCGTATAAAAGACCATGATGGAGCCGATATTGAAGAGCTTCCTCGGATAAGGAACTGGCGTAGACCCTGCGGACCGCGGCCAGAAATTTTTCCATGCGATCCTCAGGCGATCCTTGATTGGCGCAAAAAACGCTTTCGTATTTACCGGAAAAAGCGTTACCGTAACTGTCCTCCTGTATGGAACTGGAACGGACGATAATAGGCGACTGCCCAAAATACTCCAACAGCTCTTTGAACTGAACGACAATGTAATCAAGGAAACTACCATTGAGGATTCGCTCCCTGGCGATAGAGGCCCGTTCCAAGATTTCCCCAAAAGAGCCGGTTTTTCGCCTTAGCCACCAACAGTCGTTTTGAATGACATAGGTATAAAAAACATCGGAACCGATAAAAAAAGAATCATGCGGCTCGAGCAACTCACCCCAAACGCCATCCGCGGCGGAGAGAATACGCTGAGCGAGCAGAATGCCTCTAGCCTTGCCGCCGATCAAACCGGAACCGATAAGCCTCTTCAACACATCCTGAAGAAAGGGTAGATCGAAATATTTCCGAGCGAGGGGTAAAAAACTAGTTTGACGCGTTATAACCATCTTCAGCAGACGCTCAAATAAGGCTTCAGCCTCTTCCGGTTTTTTATCGCCCCGCGCGATGGCTTCCAGAAGGGTGTTAGCTTCAAAGTAAGAGGAAGTCCATACCCCAAAACGTTGAATAGTAAAATTGAGCAGGGGTTCTTTGGAGGAAGCGACTACCGCGGCGGTTAACGCTGAATTAGTTACCGGCTTAAAGCAATCGCCTTGTCTGACATGGAGCATATACATAGTGGCTGACCAGCGATTTTCCACCTTCTGCGGTTGTATATAGAGCCTATCGTCCTTTGTATATGTTTCAATAATCAGCTGGGCGGTGTCGTAAATCGCGTCGGTGGCATGATTGGAATGGTGGTGTTTGCGCAAAGAAAAATAAGCCAGAGCGCCAAGCTTGAGAACATAGGGACATACCACTAGGAAAAAATTGGCCATCATGCGATCGGCATACCAGGCAGTCGCCAGCCCAGTCAGGCAATCAAAAACATACCATGAGTCCGAAGCCGTTTTTTCTATCACATCCACAAGGGCGCTTACAAAGAATTCAAAACCTTTGGAGGGGTCAAGCCGAATCGTTTCTACACCGCTATCCGCTGCAAGCAGCTCCTCATGATCAGCGAAACGAAAATAAACAATACGTTTACCACGCGCGGCGGCGCCGGCGGCAAAAGCCTGAACCAAATGGCGATACTCATTCACATGCTCCATATCCCAAACAACATTGTCGCCAGCGATAAGGCCGTGCAGCACGGCGTCCAAACTAGCCAAACCAGTACTATAAGCGGGAAAATTCTCTTGGGCTTTACAGCCATTTTTATCCAAGCGAGTATTTGAAGGAGTCCTTGTATCCTGCATACCCCATAGTACGCCGGCTTTGAGCCAGGGGCTAGATAGCGGCACCATTAAGGTTAATTGAGTACTCGTTACGCGATAATGGAGACAGTCCTGGCGGCGCTACTAAGCTTAAATTTCTAAAACAGAGAACGCCGCGGGGAAAGGTAGAAACGGTATATGCCGAAACATATCCTATTTATCTAAATGCTAATTCTTGCACTGCTGCCAATTTTGTTGAAAAAATGGAAAAACATAATTTCATATTTAAAAATGGGTTAAAAAATTGCAAATACAGAGCTTGAGACAAAACCAGCTCTGGATAAGCATTTTTTGTCAGACTATAGACCTTTAATACCGAGCACCTGGGACTAATTAACAAGCATAGTTATGTTGACACAGAGTACATGAGAAACTACCTTAATTTAAGGCTTAGCTATCAGGTAATTACAAACCTGGGCTAACGGATAGCGCTCAAATATATCCAAATCTTTTCTACTTTTTCTAAAAATTCACAGCCCAGGGCTGCAACAGAATTGGCAGCAGTTGGTATACTTTTAATAGAGCTTGGAGGCTTGATGAAAATACTAGTCGCGCCAGACTCATTCAAGGGCAATATGACAGCGGCCGAGGTCTGCGAAGCCTTGGCCGCTGGCCTTCGCGACGCGAGTCCAGAAACTGCGATTCAGCTTTTCCCCTTGGCCGACGGCGGCGAAGGGACGGCGCGGGCTCTTACCCTGTCGGCGGGAGGCCGTTTCGTTAAGGCGCTTGTGAGCGGCCCGCTGGGAGAACGTATCACCGCGGAATTTGGCCTTATAGAGAACGGTCGGGTCGCCGTGTTGGATATGGCGAGCGCATCGGGTCTTGAACTGATGCCGCCAGAGAAGTTGAATCCTATGATCGCCAGCAGCTTCGGCACTGGGGAGCTTATGAAAGCCGCTATGGACGCTGGCGCTGAGGAGCTCATTATCGGGATAGGCGGCAGCGCCACCGTGGATGGGGGAATCGGCATGGCTCAAGCCCTTGGCTTCGCGATTCTAGACAAAAACGATCAGCCTGTGGGCCAAGGCGGTCAAGCTCTGAATAAGGTGGACCGTATCGTGTCTAGCGGAGCCGATACCCGCCTGGCGGCTTTAAAGGTCCGCGTTGCCTGTGATGTCACAAACCCTCTCACTGGCGAGTTTGGCGCCGCCCGCGTTTTTGGCCCTCAAAAAGGAGCGACACGGGAACAAATCCTAAGCTTAGACGCGGGCCTACACCGACTTGGCGAGGCTTGTCGTCGCTCCGGCTTCAAATTCGATAAAGAACAAAGCGGGGATGGCGCCGCCGGCGGAATGGGCGCGGCCCTTAGGGTCTTTTTAGGCGCGTCGATTGAGTCCGGCGCGCGTCTGGTCATGAGACGCGCCGGTTTTTACCAAGCGCTAAAAACCGCCGATCTGGTTATTACCGGAGAAGGCATGACTGATTCTCAAACAGCCGGCGGAAAACTTTGCTCTATAGTTGCCGCCGATTGCCGCGCCGCCGGCGTGCCTGTCGCCCTTTTATCCGGCGCTCTCGGGGGCGACGCTCCCGCCCTACTGACCCACTTTGACTATGCCGCGGCCATCGCCTGCGGACAGATCGGCTTAGCCGCGATGATACGCGACAGCCGCCGGGATTTACGTCTCGCGGCGGCTAATCTGCTCAAGGCCATCCTATTAGGTTGCCAAATGGGGAACGCGAGCCACTCAAATAATAACCAAACGACATCAAACAATCAGTCAGATAACTCAAACTCGCCTTGACCGGACAACGTTTGGCTCTTACACTCGCGTCAGCGTTATGGAATTGCTAAAGATTTTCTATTGGGGCGTCTCATATACGACAGGCATCGCCTGCCTGACCGCCTTTCTGTTAAGATTTATACTCAAACGGGACTTAATGGCTCTCAGACTAAGCTGGTTTTTAGCTTCTTTTGGCCTATCCATTGTGAGCCTAAGCTTAATGGAAGCTAATGCCGTTAAACCGCGAATCTCCGGTATCGCCGGGGTTTTAGCGCTCTGCGGCGCCGCCCTTATTATCATCACCTTCCCCCATTATGCTATAGGCTTTAAAAAAACCAAACGCCGACACAGAATAGCCGTTTGTCTTAAAATTGAAGGCGCGACGCTTTTCGTTTTGACTTTTCTCTCTCTTTTTATTCGGATCCCTTATTTCGATGTAATCAACTCCATTACCTTAATATCTCTTGTGGCCGCGATATCGATAGGGATGACCTGGCTTAACCAAGGCAGCCTCGACTGGGAAATTAAGAGGGGCAAGCTCTGGATGGCTAGCATCTTCGCTTTATTTGGCTTAGTCGTTATTTTTGATTTTTTCCGAAACTTTTTTCCGCCTCTACGGTCTTGGGACCGAGGCTACTATTTCTTGCCCGGTTTTTATATGTACCTGAATATATTCCTTTTTTTCAGTCATATCGCAGACTATATGCCCGCATCAGCCAAAACGGAAGGAACGGGAGCCGCCGTCTCCCTTCTGGAACGCTACGCTATTTCCAAACGAGAAGCCGAGGTACTCGCTCTTTTAGCCCAAGGCCGCACCTACGCGGAAATCGCGGATAGCCTATTTATCTCTCTGGCTACGGTTAAGTCACATATTTCTCACCTTTATGAAAAAACCGAGACCAGAAACAAGGTTGAATTGATCAACCTTTTGTATGATTCTTCACCTTCTCCCCAGATTCAACCGAAAAGCCGATAGGAAAGAGAGCTCTGGCGCGGCATAGTCTGCCGCATGGAAAAGCGAAAGCGCCTTTTATTCCTTGTCTTAACCTTCGCGTTCTCGTTCGTCTCTCTGTATGCCAATTCAGATAACGAGGCTGAGGCCGCGCTATATGCCTTGCTCTTTGGCGAGCTGCCGCCGGAGCAAGCCCCCTCAGATCTTCTCTATATCGCGAAAATTAGCGCTGAGGCTCCCCCCTCCTTTACCGAAGCCTATATTTTATCTTTCGCGCGCGGTGTAGAGCGCGGCCTCCGGCTGACCCGAGGCGAACTTGAACAAGCCCTGGAAGATACCAGGCTCCGCCTAGAAAGCTCCGGAATGTTTTACCAATTCTCGGCTGGCTACCGTCAAATACCGGAAGACGATATTGAAGGAAAGGATGCGGTCCAGGGTGAGATCGCTGTGGAGCTTATTATAACGGTATCAGACGGCTTTTGGTGGTCCTTCAACTTCAGTCCCTGGGACTTCTCCTTAGGATACGCCAACCTGTTCGGCTCAGGTAAAAGCGTCGCCATGACAGCGGGCCTTAACACCCAAGCTTTACAGTACGCGGACCCGGCTATTAACAACGGACCTTGGTCCTTTACTATCGGCGCCGCTCACAGTGTCGGCCTGGACGGAGGTGGCAGTGATCCTCGCTATTTAAAAGAAATAGTAGCGGGAACGGCCTCCATCGGCTTACACCCAACGGACAGGCTCCGCTTAGCTCTAAACGTGGAAAGCCTCCTGGTTCGCGAGCCGCCAGAGTATTTTCTCTATCCGGATTACTCTAGCCTTTCCATAACCGGCCTTGAGGCTGTCGGCATGGATAAGCGTTTCCAATCCGTATTGTCGCCAAGCCT
>CAZJJK010000045.1:16288-18683 GCA_964546285.1 uncultured Treponema sp.
GTTCTACTAAAGGCCGCTTTTTCCCCGCCGCTTGGACGTGTTTTCAGCGTCGGCTTCGCCGCGGACCTATCAAGTTCTGAGCCAAGCTTTACCTTCGTCTTTGAGGTTGAATGATATTCCACGGAACACGAAAAGGAGGATTCATGTTTTATTTTTCAAAGCATTCGCGCTTCGCCGTTACCCTAAGCCTACTCTGCTTAACCCTGCCTCTTTATGCCAAAGAGGAAAGCGTTTTAAAGAAGGAAGCCGCCCTGGCCGCGTTGGCGCGGGCTGAGGCGGCTCTCAGCCCTGAGTTAAAACCTCAAGGAGAGTTGACTACTTACCAGCGAGAAACGCGGGCGGAAGCCTTTTTTGAAGCCGGGAGACTTTGCCACGACATCATGGGCGACTTCGCTGAGGCTTTGGGAGAAAAAGCGGACCGGTATCTGTGTGCTTCTTTAGCTTACAGGGAAAACCCCCTAGTCCGTGTTTACTTAGGTTCATCCCATATTATTCAGGCCAGAGACGCCAGCTCCATCATCAAGAAAATTGCTGAGGTCAACATCGGCCTAAAAGAGGTGGACGCGGCGGTAAAGGCCGCCCCGGACAACATTCTCATCCGTGCCATCCGGGTAGAATGTACCATCGGCCTGCCCGGAATTTTCATGCGCCTAGATACGGTCAGCGACGACCTTGAATGGCTGCTTACGACTTATGCCACAAAGCCCTCCGCTTATGAGGACATCTATTCGCCTTCCCGTATTTTCGCGCTAAAAGCCGATGAACTCCGACAGCGGGGCAAAACCGCCATGGCGGACGCATATCAGAAAAGGGCCGACGAACTAGCGAAGGAGTCTAAGTGATGGGAAACGATATAAGCCGCCACACGGGTTCAAGCCAAAAAAGCCGAAAGCTTTCAACAGCGCGATGTGCCGCCTTCTTCCTTGTAACGGGAGGCTTAGCTCTTATCCTGTCCTGCGCGGAGGATCCTAAAAAGGCGGCTGAACGGGAGCGAATAGCGGCTCTCCGCTCACGGAAGGCGGAACTGAGCGCCGCCCTTACCCAGGCTACGGGAGAAGCCGCGATAGAGAAACTTCGCGCCCTTATAGAGCTTGACGCGATGAAATTAGGTGATCCTGACTCGGCTCTGGCCCTCTATGAGGAACATGAAGAGCTCTTAAGTCAGGATATGGAAAGCCGCGTCCTTGTCGCGACAGCACAGGCCATGAAGGCGGGCATTGAAAAAAAGATAGAGGACAAGTTGAAATGGCTGATGCGCGGCATGGCGACCTTTGAGGAGCTGCGTGAGGAATTTCCGGATGAATTATCCGTTATTCTCTATCAAGCTTCCACTTACGCCAATTTCCCGCCAGAGGTTGGAGCGGCTGAAGAGGTTTTATCGTTGTTGTCCATAATACGCGAACGCTGCGCGTCAGGTTTCTGGCCTATGGATGAGGGCATCGCCAGCCAAATCAGCTATACGTACGCGGCCCTTATGGCGAATATAAGCGACGAGCCAGTCAAAACCGCCGCGCTTGATCAACAGAGGAGTTTCGCCAACGCCTTCCCCGCCTATGCGGCGTTTATCGCGCCAGAAATGGAATAAGTATGGCGGATATCATACTAAGCTTTGATACGGTAACCCGCGCCTATCCTCTGGGAGAAAGCGTCAGCTATGGCCTTAGGTCCCTTTCGGTGGATTTTAAGCGCGGTGAATTTACGGCGGTAGTCGGTCCATCCGGATCGGGAAAATCCACCCTCCAACAGTTGGGCGCCGGACTGGATCGGCCTAGCTCTGGCCGGGTGTTTTTGATGGGCAAGGATTTAGCGCTACGGAGCGATCGCGAGCTGGCGCGTCTCAGGAACGCCCGTATCGGCTTTGTGTTCCAAAACTTCAATCTACTGCCAGTGCTTAGCGCTGAGGAGAATGTCCTCTATCCAGCGTTGATAGAAAAAAAGGACGCGACAGAACGCCGGGAGGCGGCTCTCCGTGCCCGAGATCTCTTGGCGAGAGTGGGGCTAGCCGGTAGCGAGAATAAACGGCCGCATCAACTATCAGGCGGCCAACGCCAGCGGGTCGCCATCGCCCGCGCCTTAATGAACAGGCCCGATCTGGTTTTCGCCGATGAGCCGACGGCTAACCTGGACCATGAAACTGGGAAAGGCATATTGGACATACTGGAAGAGCTCAACGAGAACGAGGGCGCGACCCTCATTTTGGCGACCCACGATCAAGCGGTATTAACCCGAGCCCGCCGCGTTGTCCGGCTTAAGGATGGCCAACTTGAGGAAAATCAAGCATGAGACGAACCTTTCTCCTGGCGTTCAGAAACTTAAGCCGCTCCAGCCGACGGAGCGCCGCCCTTTTCGCGCTTGTGCTTATCGCTTTCCTGTCGCTTACCCTACTCCGCTCAAG
>CAZJJK010000045.1:18783-20224 GCA_964546285.1 uncultured Treponema sp.
CTTAAGCCGGGCGACGAGTTTTCCGCCTTCCTTGGCGAAAGAGGTTTCGCTTTTCGCCTCAAGGAGCTAGTCCGCACGGAAGCCAGCGCCCGCGATCGTTTTTATCTCAGGGTGGACCTGGAGGCGTTGGCGCGGCGCCTAAATAACATAACAATTCAGAATATCCTTGTTTATATCGCTGTTCCGCCAAGCGAAACACGGTCGCTTATAGAGGAAACACGGGCTTTACCCGAATTAGCTTCTTATTCTTGTTCAGCCTACGCGCTTGGCAATACGGACGCCAACGCGGTGGTCGGCGTTTATGAGGACAATTTCCGCGTGGTGCTTGTGGTAGTCGCCCTGGCTATGGTCTTAGCCCTAAGCAACGCGGGCTTACTTTCCGTCTGGGAGCGGGGCCAGGAATGGGGAACCCTGTTAACCCTTGGCGACACCCGCCCAGCCCTCGTCGCCCTTATCGCCGTTGAAAATCTGCTCTTGGCTCTAGCCGCTTGCCTAGCGGGCGCCGCGCTTACCCTAGCCGTCGCCGCGGTCGTAAACGCCATGGGCGGCATCGTTCTACCTCCCCCGCCAACCGCCAGCGAGCCCCTCCATCTTGGTTTAAAGCCGGAAGCCGCTTCTTTAGGCTTAGCTTCCATCGTTTCGCTGTGCTGCGCCTTGGCCGCCGCCCTTGTTTCAGCCAGCGGCCTTAAGCGTAAAGCCATAGTAGAACTCTTATTTGAAAGGAATTAGGTAAGTCTATGAACAGTATATCGATATTTAAATTTATCATCGTGCCGCGAGGCTGGAAGCAAAGATTTTGCCCAAGCGTATCGCTCAGCCTGTTTTTTTGTTTAAGCTTTTTCGCTACCCCAATTTATCAATTAGCGGCCCAAACGGCGGGGGCGGCCCACGCTTTACCCTTGGACTCCGCGGCGCTTTTAGAAAAGGCGGACTCTTTCCGCGCGTTTAACAATACGGGATTTTCCTACGACCTATCAACCCTTGACGAGGAAGGCGCCGCTAGCTTAATGAGGGTATCCGTCCGTTTGATGGAAGAAGAAGCGGCGCTGGTGCGTTATATTGAACCAGCCAATCAGCGCGGCCAAATCGTGCTGGTTCGCGGCGACGCCTTTTGGCTTTATGAGCCGGGCATGGCCAGCGCCCTGCGTATTTCCCCCAGGCAAATCCTCTTTGGCCAAGCCTCCGCCGGCGACCTGTCGCGTATCAGTTTCGCGGCTATGTACGATGTCGCCGCGAGAGAGGACGCGAAGGACCTAATCCTGCTGAAGCTCAAGGCTAAGCCGAACGCCGGCGCTACCTATGAGTTAGTGGATTTGTATATCGATGCCTTAAGCCGCCCGGTGAAAGCCCTCTGCAAGGGCAAAAGCGGCAGCCTAATGAAAACCATACGCTACACCAAATACGAAAAGCTAGGCGGTAAAACGCTGCTTAGCGAATTCGT
>CAZJJK010000045.1:20324-22816 GCA_964546285.1 uncultured Treponema sp.
GAGACTTCAGATTGCGGCGAAATTTCGCATGAAGATTTCGATTTTTCCGTTTTCACGGCCAAGACGCCGGAACCTCAGACCAGCCTTTCCCAAAACGTCGCCATAAGCGTCCGCCAAAGCCTTAGCGCCCAAACCCGCCGCGAGCCGGAGGAAACAGGCTGCGCGCTTGAGCCGCTGGATTGGTCGTTGCCGCTCAGAGCCGATCTGCGTTGGAAGATCGATATAGGCGAAACACTTACACTAGCCTTGGAAAGCGCTTTGGACTGGCGGGCGGCCAGCGGCGCCCTTATGGACGGTATTTTGCGAAGCGATGAGGCCGGCGAAGCCGAATTTACGCTTAACCAGGCGGAATTGCGTTGGGCTATACGCCAATCGGGACCGCGCCTAGTCTTAGGGAAGAGCCGCCCAGCCTTTGGCGTCAACTATATTGGGCCCTTATCGGCGGTCGGAAGCGTAGCCGAGGGCAGCGAAGCGCCCTGGCTGGGCGGGACCCTTTTGGGCCTTGGGGACTATGCCGCCGAGCTGTATTGCGAACTCTCCCCAGATCCCCTGCTTATAGCGTCGGTAAGCGCCTTGATGGGCGGCCATGAATTGGGCGCGCTATACAAACGCGAAGACGGACAAGGTTTTGGCGCTTGGTATCGCTCCCAGATCGGCGACAGCCTTATTCCGTACGCCGAAGCTTTAATAAGGGATAACGCCGATACACTGGAATTGTCTGGCGCGCTTGATCGCGGTGTAGGCTGGAACGCCGACGCGCTTATCGGCCTTGGCTGGACCCCGATGGATATAAACCTATCCTGTTATCTAGAATATCGCTGGCGCCAAGCTGGCTACGGCGAAAAGGACTGGGCGGCTATCCGCGCTCTGAGCCCGCCCCTCAGGGCGCCGCTTATGGGTCGTTTTCCCTATTTAAAAAGCGCGATTCATACCATCGGTCTGCACCTGCGCAACGCCGCCGAAATCAGGGACAGCTTGTCTTGGACAGCCACGGCTATTTACTTGCCGCCGGATGGCCTATACGCGGAGCTAGGCGCGGGGATAAGGCTGTCCGATCAATTGAGCTTAGGCGCGAAGGCTTCCACCGTCCAGATCCTTTTTGGCAAGCCTGACACGGCGGAATCCGAAATTCCGCTGTGGCCCTATGAATCGCGCTTTGAGTTCTATGGATCATGGAAAATCGACGCCGCCGATTAAGAGGAAACAGCTATGAATAAACGAATAAAAACAGGACAGATCGGCTTCTTGGCGGCGCTTCGCCAGTTAGCGGCCGATAAAAGACGGAGCGTCGCGGTAATAGCCAGCCTTGCCTGCGGTATAATCACACTCTGCCTTATCGGCGGCTATTACGAATTCACGTATTGGGGGCTTTCCCAATCGCTCATACGCAGTCAATACGGCCATATCGAACTATACCAAAAGGGGTACCCCGAAACCAGGATCTCCGATCCTTTCGCTAAGCCCTTGGAAAGACTGAATGAACTGCTTTCGCTACTGCGCGCCGATCCCGATATAGAGGTGGCCGCGGCCCGCGCCTTAGCCTTCGGTACCGCCAGCGCGGCGGAAACAGGCCGATCAAACCCAGTTGAAGTCCGAGGGGTACACCCAGTGACCGAAACGGAAATTTTTACCTTTGTGACCTCAAAACGCGGCGCTTGGCTCAGACCCTCAGATAATGACAAATGCCAGTTAGCTCCTGTTTTAGCCGAATCCCTGGGCGTCTCGCCAAGCGCGAACCCAGGCGAGGTCCTGGGTTCCACTATCACGCTTAGCGTCGCGGATAGTGAAAATCAATTCAACGCTATGGATTTTTCCGTTAAAACCTTGGTTGGCAGCTACTCCCAAGAGTTTGACGCGTTAGCCTTTACCATCACGGCGAACGCTTTTCATGACCTGTTCGGCTTTGACGGCGCCCAAGAAATAGCCCTGCTGCTGAAGGACGGTATACAGCCAGAACGTAAACTAGCGGAGCTGAAACAGCTCCTGACGTCAGCCGGTTTTGACCTGGAATACCGCCTCTGGTACGAGCAAGCCGCTTATTTTCGTCAAGTCCTAACCTATTACCAAGGCTTCTATAATATCGTCCTCCTTCTTGCCGCTATTTTAGTATTCTTTGTCAGCGGCGCGACGATAGCCCTATCAATCAACGAACGGTCACGGGAATTTGGCACAAGGCTGACGCTGGGAGAAAGCCGCCGCCGGATAATCGCTTCCCTTTTTGGTGAAGTGCTGCTGTCCGGTTTAGCGGGTTTAATCGTTGGAGGCTTAAGCGCCTTTCTTTTAGGCTTCACGATCAACAGATCCGGCGGTATTCCGATGCCGGCGGCGCCCGGCCTTACCACGGCGTTGCGTATCGCTATTAGGTACAGCCCACAGGCAGCCACGCTATCTATCCTTATCGCTATTATCGTTCCACCGGCCGCTTTGTTAATCCCAGCCCGCCGTGTCGCTAAGGCCAGCATTATCGATTTATTGGCAAAATAACACAAATT
>CAZJJK010000045.1:22916-24730 GCA_964546285.1 uncultured Treponema sp.
GTCGCTTTTTTGTTTAAACCCGGTGTTCGTTTTTGGGGCGCGGATGCGGGGGTCTCTCTGGCTTTACCGGTGGAACCGGGCGTTTGGAACGGCGTGATCGTGGCGGCTTTCGGCGGCGGTTGGGAAACAAGCTATGCCTTCCGTTCCTGGCCGCCTCTTTCGGAAACGGGTTCTTCCATACTGCTTGACGGGACAGACGAAGCCTACTCCTTTGATTCTCTCAATTTTCAGTGGACCGTGGGCGGCGGCGCTGAGCTTTTGACCGGTAAGTGGATCACCCGTACTTTAAGCTTGTACCAAGGCCGCTGGGAAAGGTACAGCGAACGTGAGGGTGGACATGACAGCCTCTTCGCTTCCAACCAGATGGATCGGGAAGGTCTTTTTGAAAACGCTTTAGCTTTTACGGCGTCAAGCGCCCTGAAGGAAGGCTCTTGGCTAGACCTTTTTGGCTTTCGGCTCAGGCCCAGGTTCGAGGCGGCTTTCCGCTGGGTTCCGACGGCTCTGGGAAACGCCGCCGCCGATTATATCCGCGTGAGCGGCGCCGCCTATACCCTTCTACGTCTCCTATCAGTGGATTTTGGCGCGCTGGATTTCGCCGATCGTTTCGCCGCCGACTGGCTCGCCGGCGGCGCTATCCCCCTGCACGCCCGAAGCTCACTTGGCGGACCGCTGACGGTACTGTTTAAGGAAGAACGCGGTTTGGGCGGCGCTGTTCGGGCTTATCGAAAAAACCGCTTTGACGGCACGATAAAGATAGTCAATAACGCCGAACTTCGTTTTTCCATGACGGTTCCCAAAGCCTTCGCGCCCTTTCTCGTCGCCTATTTTGACACTGGCGCGGCGCTTATGGATGACGACCAGTTTCATGCCCTTAGCTCGTACGGCGCTGCCGCCGGAGCCAAAGTGCTTGGCTTAATCGAGCTTGGTTATGGTATCAATTTCGCGCTGACACCGGGCGCCGAAGCCTCCATAACTCATGGCCTGGCAATAGGAACGCAGTTCCCCCTGCCTTAAGACAGTGGGTTGAAACCCTATTCCGGTTGTAATAAGTATGGGCTGCTGCCAATTTTGTTGAAACCCCACTTTGGCCGCGACAGAATTGGCGGCGCTTAGTAAGAATGAAGAACCCTGGGACAAGCCCGGGGCTCTTCATTGGATAGGAAATTTATTGTACTGGCGGGGGTCCATACCCCGATACGAAGATTATTGAAACACATATCTCATATACATACCTTTTCCGGAGCAAGCTCCGGGGTATGGCCCCCGGCCTTCCAATCAACGGCCCTACGCCACGCGTTAAGCTTCAAAACCTTAGCGCGCGGCGACTAGACGTTTAAAGAGAGACATAGCCCGCTTAAAATAAGTCTCAGCCAGTCTGACCTGAAACTGGTCGCCCTGGCTCATCTGCGCTCTGACAATAACAAGATCCCAATCGCGAAAGACGTATAGATCGTTATTTAAATACCCATGGGCATAAAAGCCGGCCAAGGTCCGCCTTTCGTCCAGCAGCCACCAAAGCATACCGCTGGCCGGATTAAGCGCGGATGGCTTTAGCGCCTCAGCGAGATAGATCGCGCTAACGATACGCTTACCGCGCCAAAGGCCGCCGGCTCTCATCATCTGCCCGATGCGGGCTAAGTCTCGGAGCGTCGTTGTAAAACCGGAATAGAGCCAAGCCGAGCCTCCGGCCGCGTTTATGGAGCTATCGTACAGCCCAAGCGGTTCAAACAGCGCGGCCCGAGCGTAAGCGCTAGCGCCCAATCCAGTAAGCGCGTGAATGATAGGTTCCAATAGCTGAACAGCCTCGTTGCTAT
>CAZJJK010000046.1:0-24364 GCA_964546285.1 uncultured Treponema sp.
GCCTTGTTCACGGTAATCGCGGGCGCCTTTGTTTATGGTATACTGCATGCCGCTGGACCAGGCCACCGAAAAACCGTCCTCTTTTCGCTGTTTTTACAGCGTCGCGCCAAGCTTTGGGAACCGTTGGCAGCGGGTTTGTTATCCGCCACCGTCCACGCCTCGGTGGGGGTTCTACTGGTCGCCCTGATAAGTCTGGCAACGGGAGCGGTTGCATCGCTAGGCAGTCTGGAATCAGCCCGTGTTTGGCTGGAAGGCGGGACCTTTGTAATACTGGGTTTAGTGGCCGCGCTTTTAGCTATCCGCCCTATCATAAAAATCGTGACAACCAGAAAAACAAAAACCATATCAAACGCCAGCGATGAAATAAATGAAGGGTCAACCACGCGAAAAAACAGAGGTCGCCTTTATGCCATCGCCGCGATGACCAGCCTAGTGCCCTGCCCAGGCGCCACAATGCTACTCTTATTCGCTATGTATATCGATCAAACTCCGCTAGGCATCATCGGAGTAATAGCTATGTCCTTTGGCATGGCCCTGGTAATTGCCGCCGCTGGCTATATGGCTTATTTCGGTAGAAACGGGCTTTTTTACCGGCTAAAAACCCGACAAGCGCTCATTGAATTTGTAACTACTCTGTTGGAACTCGTTTCGTACCTTGTCATGCTTATTTTTGCTTTATGGGCTGCATGGCCCTTCCTTAGGTCGCTAGTATCATAGGGCAGCGTAAAATACCGCGTAGACCTTTTTCGCTAAAGCTGAACTCCACATTAAGCATATAGGCTCACTTAACAAGTTTGCCTCTATTTCCATGAAGTATTTACTGCTGCCAATTTTGTTGAAGCTTTAAGATACTAATTATCGAAAAGCAATGGAAACGACGAGACTACGAATCTATGCTTTGATTTTACTAGCCCGCTTAGTACTAGTTCCGACTTAAGACCTGTGATGGTACTTATTCATGTCTTTTCTAAAAATGAAGATACATGTGCAACAAAATTGGCAGCAGTTAGCTCTCTTTCCGAAACTGCTTCACTTTTCCCCTCTGGCCAGACTCACGAAACCCAAGCGCGCGTAAATAGGCGGCGTGAGCCGGGACAGCGGCTTCCGCGGTAAAAGCGGTGGGAAACGGCGTTAGACTGGCGGCAGCTGTCTCAAAGAAGAAACGGGCGTTTTTCAGGTCGCGGTAAGCTGGCACGGCGTAATCCAATACCATAGCGATAACATCGCCAGGCAAGCGCCTAAACGCGATCATGGAAACGGGGAGGGTCTCGCGCAAAATAAAACAAGCTTCCGTTCCCGCCAAAGCGCCAGATGAGGGGTCTGGATCAAAAGAGGGGAAGAAACGTCTTATATCATCGGCATGAAAAGTCAAAAAGCGTGTAGCGTACTCATCCTTAGCTGGATCGATATAATACAATTCAAACGTGAACGCTTTCCGTTCGTCTTTGGTTAACTGAACGAGAAAATACGCGTTGACGATAATAACAAAAACATTGAGGGCTAAGACCGGCCACGCGTCAATCATGGCGCCGTAGGCGGCAAAAGCGGCCGAACCGGCTAGGTTCACTATCCTGAGCCGTTTAATATTACGCAGGGTTAGACTGATGGCCACGACAATGGAAGCCGCGGTGCCAAGCCCTTCTATCCAAGTGTTCATTATTCTCCTTCGCTTCAGCGTATTCACGCTCAAGCTTCAAACTTTCCAAGAACTGATCACTCAGTTTGCCATGCGCCTTCACTAAGCGTTTTAGCGGTATGCGTGGCCTAAGGATCATATCGGCGCTATCCTAGTTTGCCGTACCAATCAGGGCGGCAACGCGGCCTTCCGCTTCCCGTTGGGACAATACCCGCCACGGCTCCCCGTATTCAAGACCTTCCACATTTGAGCGTCAACAGTGAGCACGGCGACCATGGAGACGAAAGCTCTGAAAGTGACGGTATTTAATGCTAAAGAAGCTTGTATTAGTGGACCGCTCTATCGTACGATCATGAGTATACATGCGCCCTTATACGCTACCCCATGGACTAAGACTCCTTTATGAAGACCGCGAGCTTCTTGTGGTAACCAAACCTTCAGGCTTACTCACCATAGCCGCTGGCGCCGCGAACGACCGCACGGTTTATTGGATACTCAGTGAATACTTACGCAGAAAGGGCGAAAAACGCCGGGCGGCCGTGGTTCATCGCTTGGATAGAGACAGCTCTGGCGTTCTCCTCTTCGCGAAATCCGAGGAAGCCAAGCGCCGCCTTATGAAAAACTGGAACGAAAATGTGACGGAGCGCGTGTATATAGCGCTAGCCGAAGGCCGCTTCCCAGAGGAAAGCGGCCTTATCGACCAGCCCTTAGGTGAGGACCGTAACGGGAAAATGATAGTTCTTTTTAACGGCGTCACCGCCCGGACACGTTGGCGCGTTATTGGAGAGGGGAAAAAGCATTCTTTATTAAAAGTAGAATTAGAGACGGGAAGACGGAATCAAATCCGGGCCCATCTTAGCTGGTTCCAACACCCTGTCGCCGGTGATCGAAAATATGGCGCGGCCACCGATCCTTTAGGCCGTCTCTGTCTGCACGCCGAAAGTTTAGCGTTCCATCATCCAATGACAGGCGCTGAGCTACGCTTTGAGGTTTCGGCTCCTCCAGAGTTTAGCCGCTTTCTTTACCACAAAAAACAAAACTATCCATCACCCTAAAACGCTTCTCAGTCTTTCCAAGGGAAAAGCAGGCTTTTAATAGATCTGGTTCCAGTTTTCTCTCTATCTTCGGCGATAAGCTCCTCCCAGGGAATTTTTTTTCTATTCGCTTCCGGATATTCTTCTAAATAATCGTATTTCCGCAAACGCAAGCGTAAGGCCTCATCTAAGAACAAGAGGATTCCACCAGGCCCCGGCGCTAGAAACGCCAAGAAAAACGAAATGACAAAAAGGACTAAGTTATGGAATAATATAAAAATAGAGAATCCAGGGTTATCAAAGAAAATGATAAAGCTTTTCTTTATAACCTTACGTAGCTTTGTGTCCAAACGCCCGCGAACAGGATAAAAATACTGAGCGGCGAGCATAAGCACCATCATCGTCCAAAATACCAAAGCCGCGGCGAAAACGCCCAGCAACGAACCAAACTGAAGGTAAAACGGCAAAGCTATATAAGCTAATCCGACCAAAACTAAAGAAAAGGCGCCAAAAAAAAGGCCGGCTGGCCAAGCCTGCTTAAAGGACCTAAAAAAATCCTTAAAACCAAAGCTGCCATAATCCGAAAGGGCGCGTATATTTAGCGCCGCCATAGCCAGATAGATAAAACACCATAGCGCGCCAATAATCATAATAGCGAAGGCTATGACAGGATAATCAATAAAAAGAGGCGGAATCAGGCTAGGGATAGCGAACGAGGCAAGAAAGCCTAAGTTGATGAAGGCGATCCGGAATAGATTATCCCATAAATCATAAAAAGTCTTCTTAATAAGGAAACCAATCATAAGCGTACTATACGACGCATTGGGCGCTTGGTCCATGGGCCGATATCGGCCTTGACCATAAGCGGATAGCGGATTATGGTAGGACTACGGACAACAGCCTTTATGGTTTGATTGTCCCGCAAGATTTTCGGGGTCGGGTGAGCTCGTACCGTTTTAGCGCGACCGGCATTGCTGGAGCCTAACGGCGGGTAATTCCCAATCGGCGGTTATAGCCCGCGACTTTCCGGAAACATCCGCGGCCAAAAGCGGATAGGTTTTCGGGAATTGAACCGGTGAGAGTCCGGTGCCGACGGTACAGTCCGGATGAAAGAAAATCGAGCGCCCGTGGAAGCCCTCGGCTCCCTCGCCCGCCTTAAGTTAGCCCCGAAAATCCCATAAAAAGCGAAAACGATGGATTTTTGGAGGCTTAATTTGAAAACTCTGTATCGGCGCCCCACACAACTAAATCGCACCCAACAAATGACCTTAGGGGGTACGGGTCCCGCTCTTCTCTTAACGCTCTTAACACTTCTATGCTTCATGCCAAGCCTGCTATTCGCGCTTGGCGGCTCGGAAAGCGCGCTGGACAGGAGCACGGAAACCATAGCCCCAAGGTCTATAGCGGTTTTTATTCCTGGCGTTCTATCCGGTAGCCCAATTTACGAGGAATTAGCGTCCGGCGTTAAGAACGCGGTTTCAAACCATGAAGATATTACGCTCACCATCGTGGAAGGCGGCTTTAATCAGGCGGACTGGGAAACCCAGCTCACATCCTTAGCGGCGGCTGGCGCTCATGATTTAATTGTTAGTTCCAACCCCGCCTTGCCGGAACTGGCAAAGGCCGTAGCCCAACGTTTTCCCAAGCAACATTTTCTGCTCTTGGACGGCGAATTATCGGGGAATCCTCGTATTTATACGCTCCGATACAATCAGCGCGAACAAGCGTTTCTCGCGGGCCACCTCGCCGCGCTCGCGACCCTGGCGGGTATGCCTAACGCCAACCAAGCCAAAAAAATCGGCCTTATCGCCGGCCAAGAATATCCAGCGATGAATGATATTATTCTCCCCGGCTATATCGAAGGCGCCCGCTCCGTCGATCCAGATATAACGGTTGACTTCAGGGTTGTCGGCAACTGGTATGATGCCGCCCGCGCCGCCGACCTAAGCGCCGCGATGATACGTGACGGCGTCGATGTTATACTACCGATCGCCGGCGGCGCTAATCAGGGAGTAGTCCAAGCGACGGCGGACGCCGGTCTTTACGCGCTTTGGTTCGATATCAATGGCTACGCTATCAAACCGGGGACCATTATCGGTTCTTGCGTCCTCCGACAAGCGGAAGCCGCCCGTGAAAAAGTCAGCCTTTATCTTCAAGGGCTCTTACCCTTTGGAAAAGCTGAATTGGTCGGCGTGGCCGATGGCTATGTCGATTTTATCCAAGACGACCCCCTCTATCAGAACACCGTGCCCGAGGCTATACGGGAACGCCAAGCGGAACTAACACGTCGGCTAAAAAGCGGCGAGCTATCGCTTATTCCGGGAGCTTAGGAACGTATAAACGCTATGTCAGATCATCACCGCCTTGCTCTGAGACAACTAAGTAAATTCTATCCCGAAGGCGGGGTCCAAGCGCTAGACAATATCGATTTTGACGCGAGCTCTGGCGAAATTCACGCTTTGGTTGGTGAAAATGGAGCGGGAAAATCCACCTTGGTACGTCTAGCGTCAGGCTTTATCAGTCCAAGCGCGGGGGGTATATGGATAGACGGGAAACCGACGCGCTTCCGCTACCCCTCAGACGCTCTAAAGGCTGGAGTGGGGCTCGTTCCGCAACATCCAACGATAATACCCGGCTTTAAAGTATGGGAAGATTGCGCTCTCGGCGCTGAAAAAGCGTCATTTGGTATCCTTAGGCGGCATAAATTGATAGCTGATTTAAGAGTGCTAAGCGAGCGCTGGAGCTTTAATCTTAATCCGCGCGATGACGCCGAGGCTTTAGGCGTCGGCGAACGACAGAAAGAGGCGCTGCTCGCTCTCTTGTATCGCGATGTCACTTTTTTTCTCTTGGATGAACCCACGGCCGTACTAACGCCTGATGAAAAAGAGAAATTTTTCGAGCTCCTCCATGATCTGCGGGCGGATGGACGGGGTATCGTCCTAATTTCCCATAAGCTGGATGAGGTTCTCGCGGTGGCTGATCGGATTAGCGTTATACGTCATGGTAAAATAGTCCATTCAGGACCGCGCCAAAGTTTTGATGAAAAAGTGATTATGGCAAAACTTTTTGGTATTTACCATAACAAGGCGACGACAGCCGCCAATGCGCGAGCGGGCGCGGACAGCGATAAAACGAGCGGCCCTACGGAGGAGCTTGACTCGGAAAGCTCTAAAGGTCTTTTAGTAAAGTCCTTAACCGTGGAAAGCCCCGCCCGTCCCTTTCTCAGAGGCTGCTCCTTCCACGCCGCCCGCGGCCGCGTGACCGGTATCGCGGGCGTACGGGATAGCGGAACGGAAACCTTGGAATTAGCGCTTGCCGGTTTCTTGTTCGCGGCCGCCGGTTCCATCGCCATAGACGGAGAAATGATTACCAACCAAGGCGGTGCGGCCTTTCGCGCGGCGGGGGGGGCCTATGTTCCAGCGGATCGCATGAAAGACGCTTTGGCGCCTAGTTTACCTCTCGCTTTCAATTTGGCCATTCACGCTCAGGGCAGACAGCCTAGCCCCCTGCGCGACAGGCTCGGCTGGCTTAAGCCCTCAGCTTATTACCTCTGGGCAAAAAAACTGATGCGAAACGCCGGCGTCCAGGGCGACCCTAAGCGGCCAGCGGGGAGTTATTCCGGCGGCTCCTTGCAACGCATGATTGTGTCACGAGAGTTAGCCGAGGATCCAGCTTTTCTCCTTATGGTAGACCCGGGCTGGGGTTTAGACGCGGCCGCTCGTATACAGCTGGAAGACCAATTGCGCTCATTAGCGGAAAACAATACGGCTATTTTGCTGATATCCACCGATTTAGATGAGCTAGTCTCCATCGCCGACGAAATATTGGTTTTGCGTGACGGCCGCCTTGTCGCAAAGTTCCCAAATCCAAAAGAGGAAGAAGGGGAACGCTATTTGCGTGAAAAAATAAGCGAGGCGATGGTGGCGAACCGCGACAAAGAGAGGCTGGTTCCTTGACGCGTATATCAGAGGGCAGGGTAAGATCGATGGCAAGCTCGCTCACGGCGCCAGTCTTAGCCTTAGTCGCGGCTTTAGCGCTTACTTTGCTAGTTTCTGATAAGCCCGCTTTAGCCTTTAAGTCATTCTTTATTCAACCCTGGTCCTCGGCATGGCATATCGGGAATTTACTGGACCGGATGGTTTTGCTTATAAGCGCCGGACTAGGAGCGGCTATAGCGTTCAAAGCGGGGGTCTTCAATCTTGGCGGCGAGGGTCAAATCTATCTGGGCGGTTTCGCCTCATCCTTGATTCTGCTCGTCGCGCCAAACCTTCCTCCAGCCCTCTTATGGATAGCGGCCGCGTTAACGGCTATCGCCGCCGGCGCCTTTTTAGGCGGTCTCGCCGGGTATCTTAAGGCAGCCTTCGGCGTCAATGAATTGATCACCAGTTTTTTGCTTACCTTAAGCGTGTCCCCCGCTGTCGATTATCTGATAGCCGGCCCGCTCCGAGACCAAAGCGGCAGTCTTCTAGCTTTGCCCCGCTTCCTTCCCCAATATCTACTGCCCTCTCTATTACCGCCATCACATTTCAATATCTCAGCGCTGGCCGCTCTATGTTTGATCCTTGGCTCCGCGTTTTTTTTGGAAAGAAGCCGGCCCGGTTTCTCACTGCGGGCAGCCGGTGCCAACGCCAATTTCGCTCGCTTCGCCGGCATTAAGGTAGAAAAAATATGGACCCCCGCCATGGCTGTCTCAGGCGCCTTACATGGACTATCTGGCTTTTTCGCGGTGGCTGGCACTTATGGGCTCTGCCATCGCGGCTTTACGGGGGGACTCGGCTGGAGCGCGTTGGCCGTGGCCTTGATAGCGCGCAACGCGCCTTTAGCCCTCATTCCAGCCGCCCTGCTCTACGCGTTCCTAGAAGCCGGATCGGAAGCGGCTCACCTTTCCGAGGGCTTACCCTTTGAAACCACCACCCTATTGCAAGCTATCGTTTTCCTCTTGGTTAGCGCTCGTTTTATACCGCGTTTTAGGCTCGGCGCCATCCAAACGTATAAACGACGCGGCGCCCCAAAACGGCGGATAAAAATTTGATATACGGAATAATCGTGACAGCGGCGCCGCTGGCGCTAGCGGCGCTCGGCGCTTTATTGACAGTTCTTTCCGGACCGCCGGCGGTTTTCTTGGAAGGGTTTATGATTATAGGCGCTTTTGGTCCTTTCGCGCTGCTCCATTTGGGCCTGCCCCTGTTACCCTCCGTCCTTTTTGTTTTAGCCTTTAGCGCCAGTCTGGCCTTTACCGCGGCCGTTTTCGTTAACCGGAGCGGCGCCAATCCTTTTATGGTTGGACTAGCTATAAACATGGGCGGTGCCGGCCTTGTGGACGCTTTATCGGTCTATTGGTTTGGTACAAAGGGTGTGATCATGGCGCCGGAAACGGCAAACCTCGCGTCCCCGTTTTTTAAGCAATACTATTTTATCGCTCTCGCCTTTTTCTTAAGCCTTATCGCTATTCCCGTTCTGAAGCGGACAAGTTGGGGGCTTCGGCTTCGCGCCTGCGGCGCCGATGAAAATGCGGCCGCCGCCCGTGGCATTAATAGCGGCGTATATAGGGGCGCTTCCTGGGCGGCGGCCGCGGCGCTAGCCGCCCTAGCTGGAGCCGCCCTCAGTTGCCGGGTTGGCGCTTACGCGCCCGGCGGCGTGGCCGGCCGGGGGTGGATTGCTTTAGTGCTTGTTTACCTTGGCTTTAGACAGCCTCTGGGCATTCTGGCCGCCGCGACACTTTTCGCCGCGGCGGAAACCCTAGCCTCTTATGTTCAAGGCTGGAGCGCTCTACCGGCGACTGTACTGCTCGGACTCCCCTCCGCGCTCGCCCTTACGGCCTTTATAGCGTCTTCCGCCTTACGCCGCCATGTCCGCCTTAAAACGGGAAAGCCCAGCGTCAGGCTAACGCGTAATAAAAAGCTATAAACAGCTATTATCCTAACAAGGCCTTTTGAGAAAAACGCCTTTTTGAACGATACTAATTATATGCTCGATCCGATGTTAGATCTTAGAACCCTCGCTTACGTAATCGCCGGGCTGAGCTTTACCTTAGCCTTGCTGCTCGCGGTATTGCGCACCTCCGTGCCCGCGTACCTCGGTTTATTCCGCTGGTCCTTAGGTACGGCCGTTATCGGTATTGGATATATTATAGCTATTCAGGAGAGCGCGAATCAGCTTGGCTGGCTGGGCATCCTGGGCAATAGCATGGTAGCCGGCGGTGTAGCGCTAATAAGCCGAGGCTCTTGGGCCTTTCTTAACCGCTCCATTCCGATCGGCCGGCTAGCCTATCTCACGCCGCTGATCGTTCTCCTCGGCGGCTTGCTATCGCGCGCGTCCTCCCCTTTTATATTCTTTGGGGTCAATTATTTAGTGCTCGCGATTCAGTTTGGGGTTTCCGCGGCCATCCTCCTTTACCGCTTCCCTTTCCGGAGGCGGAACGCGCCACGGTATACCGCGGTAATTTATGGCTTTCTTGGGCTTTATTTCCTATGGGAGAGTTTAGCCGCCTTCTTCTCGGTTTCGAACAAGGCTTTGTCCATTCCTAGAGACAGGCCCCTGCTGGTTATGAGCGTCGGTTTAGTGGCTTGGACCATCGGCCTGATCTTTATGACGCTGGTGCGCCTGGCGGACGAGCTGGCTGAGCACGAACAGGAAAACGCTCGCCGCGAGCGGTATAGAATGTTAAAAACCATAATAGACTCCCTGCCGCTCAATGTTATCCTCAAGGATAGGGATTCTCGTTATCTCGCGTGTAACGCGGCCTTTGCCAAAACGGTCCATAAAGAAACAGAGGCTATCATCGGCTTGAACGACTACGATCTCTTCCCCAAGGACTTGGCCGATAAATATAGAGCGGATGATCAAATTGTGATGAATGAGGATACAATTCACGAATTCCGCGAACAATCTCATCAAGAAGAACAACTGACTTGGGTAGAAACGATAAAGGTGCCTGTCCACGATACGGCGGGAAAGGTTGATGGCGTATTAAGCGCTTTCTACGATGTGACAAAACGTTTACAGGCGGAACGGGCTCTTCAGGAAAGCGAAAGGCGCTACCGTGAACTGAGCGCTAACTTGGAACGGCGGGTAGAAGAGCGAAGCCGGGAATTATGGGAAGCCCGCCATGATATAGAGATTTATTTTGAGGTAACACCTGATTTTTTCTGTCTTATGGATTTCGATGGGCGGCTTAAAAAATTGAGCCCCGCCTGGATAAAGGAATTAGGTTGGCCTGAAACCGAGTTAATCGGACAGGAACTGGCCTCCCTCCTGCATCCCAGCGACCAAGCGATTTTCCGAAATATGCTGCCTGGCTTAAAAAAAGGCGGTAAACGGCAAGACCTTAAAACCCGTTTACGCGCGCGCGGCGGCGCCTGGCTTTACTTATCGTGGACCTGCGTCGGCGTTCCAGAAAGAAACATGGTGATAGGAGCCGCCCACGACATTTCGGCCCAAATGGAAGCGGCTAAAAAATTCTCCTTTCTGGCTGAGGAAGCCGAAAGAGCCAGCAACGCCAAGTCTTTATTTATTTCCACTATGAGCCATGAATTGCGTACACCGCTAAATGCCATACTCGGCTACGGCGCCCTGCTTTCGGACTTTGTTCAAAACGATAAAGCTAAATCTTACCTAAAATCCTTGGAAGGCGCCGGCCGTTCTTTATTGGCTATTATCAATGACCTTCTGGATATTACCAAAGCTGAATCGGGCCGTATAGAATTAAGGCCATCACCCGCCGATCCCCGCTTGGTTCTGTTAGAAGTAGCCGATCTTTTCCGTTTTGACAGACCCGATAAAAACTTAAACATCATCATGGAAACGAACGACTCCGTCCCAGCCACTGTGTTTTTAGACGCGGAGCGCCTCAGACAGATAATCATCAATCTTGTCGGAAATGCCGTAAAATTCACGGAGACTGGGGAGGTGCGCGTTTTTATGAGCGCGGAGCCTTCAAGCGATACTACTCAAGACACACAGGAGAAGCCCCATAGGGTCAGTTTACGCATCCAAATCAGCGATACGGGTATCGGCATGAGCGAAGGCTATGTAGATCGTCTCTTTGAAACCTTTAGCCAGGAAAATGAGACTATCGCCCGTCGTTATGGGGGAACCGGGCTGGGCTTGGCCATCGCGAAGCGCTTATTGGATTTGATGGACGCGACAATAAGCTGCGATAGCGAGCCAGGTAAGGGAACGCGTTTTGATATTATCATTCCCAACCTGACCAGTTCCGGAAGCGGTTCCCCCATGCGTTTGGATCTCACGCAGCCGGCGGCGGGGCCTCTGAAAAAGCTTTAAATCGATATGAACGTCATTTTTGGTCCAAAGTTTGATTCGGCGGCTCTGATAATTTTATCGATCTAGATAATATTTGTATACTAAACAATAAAATAATGAAAATATAGCGCCTACGCTTCCCCGGCTAAACCTATAGCGCCAGCGACAGGCCTCAGCGCGAGGATGGTTTTTCCTATAAGCTCATCCAATTCAAGGCCAAGCAAGGCGGCGCCTTTTTCTATCACCGCGCGATTAACGCCAGCGGCGAAGGCGGCCAGCTTCCATTTTTTCTTAACGGACTTTGTCTCCAAGTCCAAAACGCTTTTTGACGGCCGGACCAGAGCGCAGGCGGCGATAAACCCGGTCAGCTCGTCCACCGCGTAGAGCGTTTTTTCCAATAAGGATAAAGGCTCCACATCACAGCACAATTCCCAGCCATGGCTCTGCACGGCGCGGATATAGTCCTCCGGCCAGCCGGCTTCCTCCAAAAGAGAGCGCGCCTTGACGCAATGCTCCGTGGGATAGCGCCCATAATCGATATCATGGATCAATCCGATAATACCCCAGCGCTCAGGGTCCTCGCCGGCTTCTTGGGCAAAATAGCGCATTGCCGCTTCCACCGCCAAAGCGTGACGCCATAAAGCTTCATCGTCATTGTATCGCCGCCAGATCCGTTCGGCGTCCTCTCGTGTCGGTTCCATTGCCGCTCCTACACGTTGAATTTGAAAAAGAGTACATCCCCGTCTTTAACGACGTAGTCCCTACCCTCAATTCTATATCGCCCGGCTTCCTTGATTTTAGCCTCGCTGCCATATTGAACAATATCCTCAAAGGCGTAGGCTTCGGCTTTAATGAAACCGCGCTCAAAATCCGTATGGATTACGCCGGCGGCCTTAGGCGCCGTATCGCCAACCCTAATAGTCCACGCCCGGCATTCGTCCTCGCCGGCGGTAAAGAAGGTGCGGAGCCCCAATAGACGGTAGGCGGCATGGATCAGGCTGCTTAAGCCCGACTCTTCCAAGCCCAATTCCGAGAGAAAAGCCAAGCGGTCGGCCTCATTGTCCAAGTCCGCCAGTTCGGCCTCAAACTTTCCGCAAATAACGATAGCCTCCGAGCCCTCGGCCTCCGCGCGTTTTTTAACAAGATCGATATAGGCGTTGCCCGAACGCATGCCCGCTTCATCGACATTGCAGACATACAACTGAGGCTTCATACTGATAAAGTGGCTATCGGCTATGGCGGCGCGCTCATCAGCGTCCAATGGCGCTAAACGGGCGGCTTTGCCGTTTTCAAGCAGGGCCGTCACCTTATCAAGAACCCGTATTTCGGTTTCCGCCGCTTTCTGCTGATCCTTGCCTTGAACCTTAAGCGCCCGCTGCGCCTTGTCTCGGCGTTTCTGCGCCGTATCCAGATCGGCTAGGGCCAATTCCACGTTGATCGTCTCTATATCGTCCTCTGGATCGATCTTATTCGCCACATGAATAATATCCGCGTTATCGAAACAACGGACGACATGGGCAATCACCCCAACTTCGCGTATATGCGATAAGAATTGATTGCCCAGGCCCTCGCCTTTAGAGGCGCCTTTCACTAAACCGGCGATATCCACGAACTCGGTGGTAGCGGGAACCACCCGCTTCGGTTTGAACAACTCAGCCAGTTTACTTAAGCGCCAATCAGGCAGGTCCACAATACCGATATTCGGATTGATAGTGCAAAAGGGATAATTCGCCGCTTCGGCGGGGGCCGAGGTCAAGGCTTGAAAGATGGTGGATTTACCGACATTCGGCAGTCCGACTATACCGCAGTTTAACGCCATACGCTTCCTTATTACGCGTATTGTACGTGGCCGCCCGCTCACGGTCAACCTTGTAAATATACGCCTTGACATGGTATGCTCTGTCCGTCGCTTAGCTAAACAGGAGTTCGTCATGGCCTTTATTCTTAACTCGTATCCGGTTGTGTATCGCGCTAAATATTCACCCCAGGGTTGGTCGGAAGAGTGGATAGAAAAACCCCACCTTAGCGCCAGCGCCGAAGCTAAGCTGCCGGAAGCCGAACGGGATAAAATAGCGAACTCGCGTAATTCTTATGACGATTTACCTCTTGTCAATTATTCCACTCAATACGGGCTGAGCTGCTTTGAAGGCTTAAAGGCGCTCCCCCAAAAAGACGGCGCTTTAGCTATTTTTCGGCCAAACCGCAACGCCGCGCGCTTCAGAAAATCCATGGAAGGTTTGCTTATGCCAAGCTACCCAGAGGATTTATTTCTATCCGCCTGTTTTGACACAGTTAGGCGCAACGCCCAGTTAGGCTTTAGACCCCACTATAAGAACGAGTGGGAGAAGGATTCGTTCATGACCGCCGATTCGGTCTATATCCGTCCCTTCAGCTATGCCGAAGGCGGTATCGGCGTAGCGCCGTCCAAAGCGCCATGGGTCATGGTTATCAACACGCCCGTCAGCGCGTATTTTTCTTCCGCCAAAACCACGGCCGTTACGACAGACCGCGTAAGAGCCACCCCGCATGGAACAGGCTGGATAAAAGCTGCCTCCAATTACGTCATCAGCACCTTAGCGAAATACGAGGCTAACCAAGCCGGCTATATGGAATGCGTTTTCCTTGACTCCAAAGAAGGCCGCTACTTGGAAGAGGGCTCTTCCTGCAACATCTTCGTTCGCCTAAAATCCGGCGAGCTCGTCACGCCCGAATTGGGAGACACCATCCTCCCTGGCATCACCCGCGACAGCGTTATCGAGCTAGCCCGCGATCGCGGTATTACAGTCAGCGAACGCAGAATATCGATAGACGAAGCCATGACAGAGGGGGCGGAATGTTTCGTGACCGGAACAGCCGCTGGCGTCACGCCGATAGAATCCTTAACTCACAAGGGTAAAACCGCCGTCTTCAATGACGGCAAGCCGGGCGAGCTCTCCATCGAATTCCGCAATATTCTGAAGGGCATTCAATACGGCCTTTTGCCCGACGAAAAGGGCTGGATGGTCAAGCTGTAGGCTTTTTCTCTCGGAAAAAAATAAGAAGCTCTTGATCGGCGAACGAGTGAAACGGTTCGGCGCTGAAAAAACGCTTTACACCCGGCTTTTCTCGTCATATCCTGAACCATGCGTTTTATTCACACCAGGATTGGGGCCTAACGCGCAAAACATTCTCGGAAAGCCGAACTCGAACAGGAAAATTCCCAGGCGATCAGTAGCTTGAGGAGGCGGGAATGGCCAGAACCAAAGGGAACTATCTCCACACCGGCGTGCCCTATTTAGACGGCATGATCGATTCCGACAGCGACATCAAACTGAAGTCGCGGATTCTTTCGACTGAAAGAGATTCAATCAAAATAGAACATACCGATCGGTTTGGTTCGATCCGAATACCCGACAGCGATACCTCTAGGACAAATATCATCATAAAGGGAGATCCCGGATCGGGAAAAACCGCCCTTGCCTGTCAAATAGCGCTTAATCTGGCCAACGATATTTATTTTATCAATCATCAGAATGAAAAAAACGACATAACCTTCGACGAGCATCAACAAATCGTCAAAAAACGCGAAAAGCCCGATCGCGTCTATATCCCTATCATATTCAGCTTCGGCCAATCGCTCGGCGATTTGAAGCGCATGTATGAAAACCTCTTCTTCACGAATGGAAAATACTCCTTCATGAAAAAGCCTGGTCAGGCTAAATATAATACGATAGAGCACCCAAGACAGCCTATCTTGGTTTGCCTTAGAGACGCGGACGCGAGAAGCGGGCCGCATATCGACGAAATAAATGACTGCGTCGGCGATCTTCAAGAGCTGATCGCTTCTCTCTGGCCGGAAACGCAGAGCGAGCCAAACATCAACGACTTGTTCCATAAGCTCCGCCTCGCCCACCCGAAGATGGATTTCGACTTTCCTTATAAAGAAAAAGACAAAACAAGCGTCTTCTACCAAATCAAGAAGGATAAAGACCGCAAGACCGATATCGTGTATGTGGTGTTTATAGACAGCATCAACGCTTTCTTCAGCGACTTCCACGATCGCATGGTCATGCATAAGCTCCTGGGCCTGTCACGGGAATTCCGGACAGTCACCTTTATGCTTCTTGAGGATTACGCTACCACCCAGAGCCAGGAATTTCTCTATCTCGCGAAATCCTTGGAGTTCGACGCCGATATCGTCATGGAGCTGACCAGCGACAACGAGCCGTATTACAAAAGATACATAGAGATAACGAAAAACCGATACGCGCCCAGGGTAAACGGCAAGCAGCTGTATAAGATAGCGTCGGCGGGGAACGCGATAGGGCCGTATGAGCGCCGGATCGGACTATTGATTTATTTTTCCATCCACAACCATTTCGTCCACTCCCGGCATCCTCAAAAGCCAAAAGACAATGACGTCAGCACCGGCATAAGGCATTTGGACAAAATACTAACCGGTGAAAAACAGGATAGCGAAGAGACAAAAAACGCCGTTCCGAGCAATTCGTTTATTCTGGTGCGCGGTCCATCGGGCGGACATAAACTATCCCTGGCGTTCAATATCCTTGTGGGAGGCGTGAAGGAGAACGACGCGTCTTCCAGCGCCATGATCATTTCCTTCCATGACGAAAATACGATGAATCTAGAGGATATCGCGATCGCCATGAATCTGAATCCACCGAAAGAAGAAATAATAAAAATAGAAAATGACGAAGGCACGAAAGAGAAAGATGGCGATGGAAAGGACTCAACACCAAAAAAAATATCTATCAATAAATATATGATAAGGCTCCGTTCAGGAAAAATGGGAACCTTGCACGAAGTCACGTTCAGACCGGGCTTCTTGACGACCGAGGAATTCTTTTACGCTTTCGAGCAGCTGATTGTGGAACACGCGCCGGCACGGGTGCTTATAGACAACACGAACCTGATGAGAATGCGGTTTACCGAACTATGCAAGGATACCATGCTGCTCGCGGCGGTGCTCCGCTTCCTTAAAGCACATAATATCCTCTCCATACTGATCGACGTCACCGGCGAAGGCAGCCTTATCGACTTGTCCTATGGCTTAAAGGGTATGGCGGATTATATACTCCAGGTTGATCCTTTCTCGCAATTTATCGAGAACGATTATATTTACAGAAAGAATTTCGATCTGAATTTCATAAGCGGCATCGCCATTGTCGATAAAGATCAGCAAGTATTAAAAATGTTAGATAAGAGCACGATTTTCCCAAAATCGCGAGAAGAAATAAAGCATATCTACTATCCGATCAGCATAGAGAACGCGATAAGCGGATCGCTAGACGACACGTTGATCACCCAAGCGCTACGCGAGTGTTCCGGCGGTTTTAGTGAAACAGCTCAAAAAAAACCGGAAAATGACGCCTTGATCGATTTTTCCATCCTGTCCGTTTCCAACGTACGGAATAAGGTGTATTCCAAATCCGTGCATGGCATCACCGCCGTCAAAACACGCGAGCTGCGCGCCAGCGCCAGCCTAGTAAAAACAGAGGCTGGCCTCAGGCTCATAGCGGCGATTGATGCTGTCGAAACCGAAAACGCGTTCTTTATTTTCGATCTGCCGCGTCTTATGAGCATCTGCTTCGAATAGGAGGGAATCCTTTTGAGCGAAAATCCATCGCCCGCAAATATCTACTTCACCAGTAACGATATTTATGTGGTTGGTCCGTGTTTCATTGAGTTATGGGATAGAGAATATTTTGATGCCAAGCAAAAGGGTAAAAAAGATATTCCCAGCGTAAAAAAGAAAATCGAGTTGCTCGCGAGAGATATCCAAAAAGTCGTGGAAGAACAATTTATTAAAAATGAGAAGGCTGAGCTTCATATTCTCATTTTGACTTACTGGGAGCAGTATCTTCTAAAATCGATAGGGAGAAAAGTCTGTGAGCACCTAAAAGAGATCGGCTCATTAGCGACCAATCGGAAAGTGGATTGGAAAAAGAGGGATATAGATAAGCTCGCCGGGCTTTATGCGAATAGAAGCGAGGAAGAAAATGAAGGGCAAAAATCCGAAACCAAGCGGGTGTTCGGCGAGGCTCTTAGCGAGCTTGTCAACAACGCCTTAAAATATGGAGTCTTATCAAACCCCGAATCAAAACGGCGTTTCGTCATAGCCTTTTGCGATTTTACGAATTCCACCGAACTCCTTAATCAAACCGCGGCCTGTTTCTTCAGGTCTTTCCAGAATAAACTGCTGTCCCGGCTTTCCGAGACGATTATCAAACAGGAAGAAAAATACGAAGGCACCGCCAAGGGGAAAAAAGAATATGACAAGGGATATCGGGGCTACATTGATAAATTCAATGGTGACAATATTATGTTCTATTTCCCTTTGAATGGGGAAAATAATTACGATAGAGGTGAATGGAATCCAATTATATCGATCCACAATCGGGTTATGGAAATAATCTATCGTTTCCAAGCCGCCGTGGACGAGTTTTTATCCGAGAATAAAAACAGCTGCCCTCTATGCGATAAATGCGCTTCCTCCACACTCAGGTCGGACTGTATGGCGAAATTTAGGAAGCTGCGGTCAAGGCTGGGATTGCGTATCGGCATGAGCTTGACCGAACGGCCGATCTACCAATCAGTCCTCGGTCTTTCCACCCGCGATTCCAGCCAAACCGAAACGGATTTCACGTTTACTGGCGACGATGTCAACTTAGCCGCGCGGATGGAGAATCTCCGAGAGGAAACCATGCTGAGCGATCTTGATCAAGAAAGGCAGAAACTGGAACTCTACGCGTCCCGGCTGTACGATGTCGCGGGTCGCGATCAGACTTCCATTATGAAGCGGCGCGAAAGAATAAACGTTCTGACGGATGATATCAAGACGATAGCGGGATCGGCCTTTTCCATTCGCGTCAATGGGGCCTTACACGAGCTTTTTCTTGAATACGCGCACGATACCCTTAATTGGAGAGAGCTGAGCTTTTTACCAAAGGGCTTTAACGAGCCGGAAAAGATTTATATAGCCTGCGGGAACGAGTGCAAACGTTTAAAGAACGGAACCGATGAACATTCCGGGTATCGTTATTTATTGTATTGATTCCCATGAAAAAACCCATCATAAAGCCAGCCAAACAAGCGCGCGGCGGGCTGGACGCGCCTCCCGGTCACACCAGCTTACGCTCAAACTTCCTATATAAAACAAGGGTCCAAATAGCCAAAGTGAGGAGCGCGGGGATTAAGGCGCCATAGTCGTTCACGGCCAGGAGTCTGGCGAGCCAGAAGGAAGGAAGCGGCGCGAAGAGATACTGCAGGGGAGAAACGATAAAGAAAGGGACATAGAGACCGAGAAGGTAAATTCCGGCTAGCTTTCCCAATGCCATCCCTTCCACACGGTTGTGGGAAAAAGAAAAAATTAGCAGCGCCACGGAAACGCTCAACATGCTGGAAAGGAAGCAGCTGATTAGGATCAAAGATATTTTCCAGCTGCTTAGAGAAAATAATATCATAAGCGGAATAGAAATAAAAAAGGAGAGAAGAGCGGGAATACCAAGGCGGGAAAAGATATAGCCTTTTTTGCTTATCGGGGTAAGGCAGAGGTACACGCTCAAATTTTCATCAAATTCGGTCAACATAACCAAGGCGGACACAAAACAGAACATATAGGACGCGATAAGGCAGAGAAACAGGTCAAAGAGGAGATAATAGGGAACGAGTATTTCCACTACATCGAAATACGAACAGAGAGTTTTTTCCAGGAAGGGTATGCCGAAACGGAATACAAACCCAACCAGAAGAGGCGTAAAACAGACGGCGAAAAGCATCGCGTCTTCCCATATCTGCCGCAGGAAAATAGTAAAGGAGCGCCAGAGAGCCTTCATAATTTAGCCCCTCCCAAAGCCAGCATAGCTTTATTCACGACACGGCAGGTCAACCAAGCGGCTAGAGCGGTCCACAATAAAAGGATGCCCAGAGCGGGGAGGACGCGATCACCTAAAATGAGAAGTTCGATGACGGCCGCCCCGGGATGAGCGAGAAGCCACAAGGGGCGTCCGCCGAAAAGATAGGCCAGAGCGGGAATGTTCACGACCAGCTCCACCGGTATGACGCTGAGCATGAAGCCGTTCAAGCTCTCGCAGCCAACCGCGATCATCAGCCCCAGCGACGAAAAAAACCAGGAACAGAGAAGGATTCCCGCGGCGAAGACGAGAGGCCGCGTTAAGGCCCCGCCGAAAGCGCCGAGAGCGAGCGCCACTAAGAGCGCGATCAAGGAGATGGATAAGAGTTTGGAAAACACATACTCCTCCACCCTCATGGGGGAAACCGCCAAGCTATCCAGGGTGCGCTCGCTTTTCTCAAAAAGCACTATCGCGCCCATGAAAAAGATGCCCATGGCGGCCGGATCGGTAAAAATCATCAGTATAGCGGCATTCCTCCGCCAAGCTTCCGGAAAAGCCGCCAGAAGACCGATATAAAGCAGGGAAAACACCAGATAGAGGAAATGGATACCGTATTTGGACTGACGGCGGATATCCCAAAGGAGCAGGGTGATGAACCTCATTGCAGCCTCCTCCCTGTTATATCCAGGAAGATATCGTTCAAGGTAGGCTCGCCGCTGTGAACATAGAGCAGCTTTCCATCGCGGATTAGCTCTAGTAGCAGCTTATCGCCGCCGGTAGAGTCTAGCCGAGTCTCCTTTTCCACTTCCTTGCCATCCTGAAGATAGCCATAGCTCAGCTTCATCGCGCCCTTGCTCATAATAAACCGCCTCGGCGTATCCAGAGCGCGCAATTCGCCGTCAACGATAAAGGCGACCCGGCCGCAAAGCTCGGTGGCGTCATACATATTATGGGTCGTAAGGATGATGGTTTTTCCCAGCTCCTTTTCCTTTAGGATAAGATCTTTCAAACGGCGGGCGTTGGAGGGATCCAGACCGGAGCTGGGTTCATCTAAAAACAGGATGAGGGGGTCATGCAGCAGAGCCTTAATAAAATTAAGCCGGGCTTTCATGCCCTTGGAAAAATCCGATACCTTCTTGTCCGCTTCCCCCAAAAGTCCAACGCTGTCCAAGAGTTCATCGATATTCCGACTCCGCTTATAAAGGGAGGCGAAGAACTTCAGGTTCTCTCGGCCTGTCAATTTTTCATACAGACTGGGGAATTCAAAGTCAACACCGATCTTTTCATAGAAGCCTACGGAGCGGCGCTTGACTTCCTCCCCATCCACGGTCACGCTCCCCTGATAGCGGGAAATAAGACCGGTAAGAATTTTCTGGAGCGTGCTTTTCCCGGCGCCGGAGGGTCCTAGAAAGCCGAATATTTCGCCCCTATTCACCGTAAAATTCATATCCGTGATAAAAGGCGCCTTTGTATACCCGAACGTCAAATTCTGAACTTTTATCATCGCTCCGCTCCTTGAAACATCTGAATAACGACACCGCGTATTAAAACCATCAGCGCTTTGTCAAAAACGGCTTCCCCGATTTCTCTTCGGAACATCATCGATGTAAACAAGGCGCGTAGAGCCGCGCTATAGGTCTCTACGTCAGCTTCCTTTATGCCGGGAACCAGACTGACAAGCTGTCGGACGCTAAGGTCATCCCGCTCGTTGTGCCTATCCAGAACGTCCTGGGGCAGCTTGCGAAACAACAATTCCAATTCTCCCCCCATCATGAAGCGGTACATGAATGAGCCTTCAAGCTGTTTATAAATATCGAATATCAGGGCACTGACGTTTTCCGCGTTCGCTTCTGCCATGGCGTCAATCGCTTCCAAGAGCCGCTTGTGGGTTTTTTCATGAAAATTGAGAAACACATCGAAAAATAAAAGTTCTTTTGAGGCATAGAACAGATAAAAAGTCCCTTTCGGAATATTGACCCGTTTGACAAGCTCATCCACCGTGGTCTTTTTTAGTCCGTACCGCGCAAGGCAGTCTTCCGCCGCGGCGATCAGCTTGTTTTGTATCTCGTCTCGTTCTTTTATGGACAAAGGTTTTGGCATAAATATCCCTTCTGACTATATAAGTATTTACAGTCAGATAGTAATCCAAGACAACTTCGTCGTCAATAGCGAAAACGGGCCGATATCGAACCAAAACCCATAGCTAAGCGCCAAAGAGCGGCTCTTTCAGGCAAATAAACCGTTTACTTCCAAATATGCTAATGGTAGACTGACACAACAAAAAGCTTACCAAGGGGGAAATGTATGAAAACGTCTCTCGGTAAAATCGGCGCCGTTTGCCTAGTCGCCGTGGTCGCGCTCACAGCGGTGCCGGCCATAGCCCAAACTAAGTACCCCTTTGACAGCGTCGAGGTGGTTTTCGTTCTTGACGCGACCGGCTCGATGAGCGGACTGATTGAGGGCGCCAAGAAAAAAATTTGGTCCATCGCGAACACGGTGGTGGAGCTGGACATCGCGCCCCAGGGGAAGATAGGGCTTATCGCCTACCGTGATCGAGGCGACGACTATGTCACTATCCGCTACGACCTATCCGACGATTTGGACACGGTATTTAGCCGTCTCCAGTCCTTCGCCGCTGAAGGCGGGGGCGACGCGCCGGAAAGCGTCAATCAAGCCCTCAGCGAGGCTGTCCGTCTGAGTTCCTGGGCCACCCAAACGGAAACGCTAAAAATCATTTTTCTTGTCGGCGACGCGCCGCCGCACCTTGACTATAAGGACGACGTACACTATGGCCAGACCTGTATAGAAGCGGTTCAAAAGGGCATCATCATCAATACCGTGCAATGCGGAAGCGATAATCGCACGCGGAACATCTGGCGGGAGATCGCGCGGCTGGGCCGCGGCGATTATGTCGCGCTGGAGCAGAGCGGCGGCATGACGACGATCGCCACACCCTATGACGCCGAAATCCTCCGGCTCACTGGCGAACTCGGCCGTACGGTTGTCGCGTATGGCGACGCGGAAACGCGCGCGCTCACTCAAAGCAAGCTAGCCGCCGCGACATCGATCTCGGCCGATGTCGCCGCCGACCGTGCCGCGTTCAACCTATCCACCGGCGGCAAGGTGATCCAGGGACAAGGTGACCTAGTCGCCGACTGGAAAGCGGGAGCGGCGGCTATTGAGCAGCTGGATAGCGCGCGCCTGCCTGAGGAGCTGAGGTCGCTCAGTCAGACCGAACGCGTCGACTACCTTAAGACGAAACAGGCTAAAAGAGATTCACTCAACTTCAGGCTGGCCGATCTCACCGGAGACAGGGCCGCCTATCTTGAGCGCGAAAAAAAGCGCCAGGCCCAGGCAGGCGGGGGCGACGCCTTCGATACGCGGGTAACCGAGATTCTCGCGGCGCAGGCCGCGCGCGAAAGGAGGCGATAGGATGACCCGGAAAATCATATTCATGTTCATCGCGTTTTTATTAGCCGCGGCTCAGGGCTTTGGCGCGGGACAAAGCGAAAGCGTTTCGTCATCGGCCCGAGGCGAATACCTCGCGAGCCGGGGCATTATCATCCCGCCTAAGGATATTTCAGATGAAGCGTATATCGCCCAGATCGATTACGACTATCCGGATCCCGTCGCCGAGGCTGTCGGCCTAAGCGTTCTCTCGGGCAATCAGCAACTTGGCGCGCAAGCGGACACCGAGTTCATCCACATCGGCCTTAAAGGACGAAAAACCGAATTCGCCGAGCTGCCGCCGCTTAACCTGGTTTTCGTGGTTGACAAGAGCGGATCGATGTACGACGCCGACAAAATGGCTTGGGTTCAGGAGGGGCTGGCGATATTCCTGTCAAAGGTTCGGGAGCGGGACTACGTCGCGCTCGTCGCGTTCGATGACAGGGCGCGCGTGATCTTCCCGTCTACCCGCATGGACGACGCGGCAAAGAAAAACCGATTCAAGCAAGCGGTCGATGAACTCAGTACCGGCGGCGGTAGCGACCTGGAAAATGCGATAAGCCTGGGTTACCAGCAGGCTTTGCTCAATTTTCGGGCGAATTATACGAACCGCGTTCTCTTACTCACCGATGGTCTGGCGGAGAGCGATGGGCTGATCGAGATGGCGGATAGCTACAGGAAGATGGGCATCAACTGTTCCACTATCGGCGTTGGGGCAAGCTTCAACAGCGCCTTGATGGTGAATCTGGCGAAGGCGGGCGGCGGCAGCTCGCGCTTCATTTCCAGCGGCGAGGAAATGGAGAAGATATTCTCCAGCGAACTGGACCGCATGGTCGCCGCCGCCGCGCGGGATTTGACGGTGGAGTTGCGGCTCAGGGGAGGCGCCGCGCTTGTGGATACCTGGGGCTATGAAAACCGAAGGGAGAACGGAAAAGTCATATACACTCTTCCAACCCTGCACAACGGCGATTACGAAACGATACTGGCGGAAATCTCGCTGCCGGGGAACAAAGCGCCCGGCGAGCTCGTTTTCGCCGAGGTCGGCGTACGCTATACCGCGCTCAACGGCGCCGCCATCGAACTAGAGCCGGTTCCCGTTTCCGCTCACGTCGTCGACGGCGAGTCGCCTGTCCAGGCGGTGTCGAATCCCGTTGTCCTTCGATCCACGACGATGCTGGAGCTGGCCCAAGCGCTTTCACGGATAGGTTCCCTGTACTACAGCGCCGAGCCGCTGGACCAGCCGGAACTGAAAGAAAGGGGCGCCAGTCCTAAAATAGAAGAAGCACTCGCGCTCACGGTCGACATCAATAAGCGCGTACAGAACGTGCGTCGCTTACTAGGGGAAACAACGTTTGACGACGAGATAGCCATTTTGGAAAGTTACATCGATATTCTCGGTGCCGCGACCAGGACCGAGGCGTCCCGAATCGCCGCTTTTAAGACGGATACCGAAATACAAGCTCCCGTCAAAAAAAGAAGCCTATCTGAACATCTGCGTTATCTTTTTGATGAATTGACGCTCGCCCTGCCGCTCACGGAAAAGACTAAGATGGCGGTCGCCGGGTTCGGCTATCCCGATGGCCAGAATACGGCGATACTGAAACTTCTGGATGAGTCTGCCGTAACGTCGATGGCCGGCGCGGCGAATCTTAGCCTGATTGAACGCGACAAATTGGCCCTTATTTTGGAAGAGCGGGAATTGGGATTATCGGGCTTGATCGACACGGATGAAGCGATTAAGGTTGGCCAGCTGTCCGCCGCGCGTTGGATACTGACTGGGACGCTCATCGATCTGCCCGAATCCTTAGTCGTGTTCGCGCGGGTAATCGATGTCGAGACCTCGGAGATAATAGCGGTTTCTCAGGTCATAATGGAAAAGGACGCGGAAATAAGGGCTTTGCTATAGTACGGGGAGCTGGGGCTAATCCATTGGGAAGCCGCTTCCCGCGCGAAGGGTCCTAGTAAGCTCGCCGACGAAACCGGCATTTGAGAAGCGGAAATTAGTACCCTCCTTAGCCTCGCGGATCTTTCCCTCATACAATGGGTGAGCCCCCTCTTTTCCACAGACTCATCTTTGAGGCCGGCTTTAAAAGCGTCCAGGAAGTCGCGAAGGCCCGGGCTGAGGTCCTTAT
>CAZJJK010000047.1:0-21948 GCA_964546285.1 uncultured Treponema sp.
CCAATTCTGTTGCAAGATGCTATCAATATTTCTAAATACCCAGCAGGAATTTACCATAATTCATCCACGAATTTTTGGAGAAACCAGTTCTATACCGGTCTTTTTAAGCCAATAATGGACTTGCTATACCAAGCTTTTGGGCTCAAGTCATACCCATATCTATTCTGACACAGGGCTCATTGTGAAAAACAGTGGATCAAGGTTGCAACAGAATTGGCAGCAGTAGAAAAGGTTTATTGACACTGATATATTAGTATGTCTAATATGCTTATTAGTAAGGAGCGGCGATGGCACTTGGCGAAGGCGGCGGCGGATTTGGCATAGGCGAAAGCGTTTACCATAGTCTGCGCCGGAATATCGTTAATTTGAGACTTAAGCCGGGCGAGGCGCTCAATATAAAATCCATCGCCATTAAGCTAGGTGTCAGCCGAACGCCGGTCCGTGACGCCATCCTAAGGCTCGCTAAGGAAGGGCTAGTGGATGTTATGCCTCAACGAGGAACAAGGGTATCTCTTATAGATTCCGATAGGGTGGAAGAAGAGCGTTTTGTTCGCGCCTGCTTGGAAGAAAGGGTTTTAGAGCTTTTCCTTGACTCTTATAGTTCCGGCGAGCAGG
The DNA here is from genome assembly GCA_964546285.1 of uncultured Treponema sp. Classification (GTDB taxonomy): domain Bacteria; phylum Spirochaetota; class Spirochaetia; order Treponematales; family Breznakiellaceae; genus CAZJJK01. The sequence goes on from CAZJJK010000047.1 coordinate 616, forward strand.
TCAGATTAGCTAATAATTTAGAGTTGCAAAAGGAATGCCAAAAAGCTGGTGATCCTCTTAGCTTCTTGGAACACGATGACGCCTTTCACGGAATATTCTTTCAAGCCGTCGGGAAGCTTTTAAGTTGGGAATTGATTCAAAACCTGTCTGGGCATTATCGCCGTGTGCGCCTTTTATCGTTGATGGACCGCGACTTATTAGGTGAAATCATCAACGAGCATAGTGGATTATTAGCTTGTATTCTTAGGTCCGATCGGATGGGAGCCTTAAACGCGGCGCGTAGCCACGCCTCTAAGGTGACGGAGGTAGCGAAAAAATTATCGATCGTATATCCGGATTATTTTAAAGTCCGGACTAAGATCGATTTTTTGCTTAACGATTTTATTCATCTTAATGGAGGAGGTACCCTCAATGGAAAAGGCGTATAAGGTTAAGGATCCCGATTTAACACGGAGTCCGTTTACGGGCATGACCAAACGGCATTATGTCGATCTAGGCAAATACCTGTTGGAGCGGGCGTTTACTCATGTGAAGGACATAGATTCAGCCTTCAATTTTCCTATAGTCCCTGGGAAAAGCTACCCCCAAGCCGATTCTCCCGATTGGCGTTTCCGTTCTTTGGAATTTGAGGCATTGGAGCGGACTATGACCATAGCGGGCCCGCTTATCCATCATGATCCGGAAATTAAGATAAAGGGCATTAAGCTCCGTGATTATTACAGCCGTCAGTTATACTTGATGTTTACGCCGGGCAATCCCCAATCCCTACCGCTTCCGGAAGAGCTACCGGACGCTACCTACCAGTTTACCTGCGAATTCGGCGGTTTATTCAAAACCCTGCTATTGTTGCCGGAGCTAATTTGGCCGCGCTATACCCAGAAACAGCGCGACGAGATGGCCGTTACCATTTCTAAATGGGCGCATCATCGAACCACTCAGAATAATTGGCGTATTTTCAACCTGGTGGCGCTGTCCTTTCTTAAAATGAATGGTTACGAGATTGATGATGAGCTTCTTAAAAGCCACTTGCTTTGGGTTATTTCCTATCATTCAGGCGGCGGCTGGTATCTGGAGCAGACGTATAATTATTACACCATCAGTCTGTTTATCGTGTATGGAACCATTTGGTGCCGGGCCTTCGGCGATAAGTACTATCCTGAGATGTCAGCGGCCATAGAACGATCCGCTCAAGAAATGATGAAGACCTACACCTCTTTCTTCGGTCGTGATGGTTTTGTGAATATGTGGGCTCGTTCTATCTGTTACAGGACTTGGGTATCCGGCGGCGCGCCTGTGTCCTTCCTGCTAAAGGGCGGCTCTCCGCTTGATCCGGGTTTCGCGCGGAGACTCTGTTCCGGTTCGCTCCTGCAGTTTTGCTCGCGGGAGGATTTTTATCATAACGATATTCCGGCTCTCGGCTTCTATGGCCATATCGATTCCGAATTCATGGTTCAGAATTACAGTTGTCCGGGTAGCCCCTTTATCATGTTCCTGCCGTTTATAGCGCTGGCTTTACCGGATGACTCGCCCTTCTGGACAGCCACCGAGAATGAAGGGTTCTGGCCCAGCCTGGGCGAGGGTTCTAAGGTTACCGTATTGCAAAATCCGGGTTTGACGCTGGTGAATCACGGAAAAACCGGCGCTTCGGAAATTATTCCAGGTAAGACCTATTACGATGATCCTAACTACTCAAAGCTGGTTTATAACACTCGTTTCCCCTGGGAAGACCATGATCCAGCGGGAGGCACCGCAATGGAATACGCCTACCGCAGTCTTGATCCCCGCGATGTTAGAGGCGATGATATCAATTTCTATCTTACCGGTCGTACCGTAGATAACGATTCGCGTCGCAACGCCGCCTACTCCATCTCCAAATGTATGGTATATAACGGGATGCGTGACGGTGTGCTCTATCGTCAAGCTATTATGCGTCAGCCGCCCAATAATGGCGTAGGCTATATCATCGATCTGGCTGAAACCGCGCTTAACGGCGGCGTTCTCCGTGTAGATCGCACGCGTCTAGCTTACGAGTACGAGCTAACCCTGGGAACTTTTGGTTTGCCGCACTATAACGGTACGCCGGCTAAGATTGAACAGCGTGACGCTGGGGATCGTCGTATAATTACCGCCGCCATTCCCGGACGTCGCGTCGCGTTGATAGCCTACCATGGTTGGGACACACTCCGTGTTTTGACGCATACCGGTCGAAACGCGGAAACCGATGATAGCACCGTGGTTTACGCCTACAAAAAGCGGATGGAGCAGAATCCGCCGATGGAAATTTTAGTAAGCGTATTACTCCACCGTACCGATGACGGAGTCTGGACGGAAGAAGAATTGTCTCCAATCAGTTCTCTTGTCGTTAAGGATGTTATGCCATCCGGTTCGGCGCTTGGCGCTGAGCTTGTCCTAAGGGACGGACGCAAGCTAAGTGTGGATTTCTTGGATATAGACGGTAAGAGGATGTGTTAAAAATAGCGGTCTGATTGGAAGGCGGCTTTCCATACCCCGGGTTCTTTATTATTCAGCCGCTTGGGTAAGAATTTTGCGTACGTCGTAACAAAAACACCGGGATCGTAGGATCCCGGTGTTTTTATTTTTGTCCTATATGAATAAGCAGGCTTGGCTATGCGATAGTATAGCTTATGGCTGGCTCAACGTGTCGGAGCGACCTCGCTTTCCTCAACGCTTGGCTTGGGTGCCGCGTTTTCGGCTTCCCCCTTGCGCTTGTTTTTCCTACTTTCGCCATTAGCGCTTGGTTTTTCCGCTTCACTTTCAAGCGAGGCGCTGACAGCGTCAATTAGGTCCGTCGTTTCCACGCCGCGCCTAAAACGAAGTACGTTCACCATGAAAATATTAAGCTTATTGACAATGTTCGGCGGTAATAGATTACCGTCAACTTCTACCGAAAGGCAGGGATAGTTTCGGTCACGCGCCCAGGGGCTGAATAAACCTTCTATAACACGGCCAATTAAACAGGCAAAGGGTGAAATATTGACGATACCAGAATACCCCTCTTCCATGGCGGTAGCCGCGACGCCGGAGGAGACAACGATTTCGGAATTGAGCTCATGAGTGACGAAATGTTTTTCCGCGTTAGCCATGATGGTTTTCATATCATGCGGCGCGGCTGGGAGCAAAGCTGTTGGCCCAAGAATGCGGCGGACATGATGTTCCACTGAATGCTTCCACCAAGATTCCACTGAAAGCTTGAATAATTTCCGAGCGGGACTGGAGAAAAAACGAAGCGGCGCTTTTATCAAGCGCAGACGTTTTTTAAGATCATATTCCCGCACAAAATCAAGATAATGAATCCATTCCCCAATGCTTGACACTTTTACGACTATGCCGCGTTGACTCATTAGGTCAATTAGCTCACCGACGGCAAAATCGTCACGGCGGACATAGATTTCTCCGACTATGAGTACCCTGGGACAATCCGTGATGCTTTTCTTAAGCGGAATGGTTTTGATATCATTGGCGATACGCTTCAATTCCTTCCAAAGGCTGTCGGGATTATGTTCAACCTTATCCATCATGGCATACCAGGACTTATCAAAACTTGCCAGAGCGGAAACTGGGTCAGACGCGACCGCTTTAAGGCTGGTTTGTATATCCTTCATATAGTCGGATACCACAATGCCCTTCCACATATCTTTGGCGAAACGGGGGCCCAGTTCCGTGTATGAATTGTCCGCGGATAGGGTGAAAACGACCACATTTTCCAGATGAAGATCACGGAATAGATTGTCAAAGAAAACGAAATATTGACCCGTTCGGCAAGGCCCCGTGGTGATCGGTACGAATAAGAGGTAAATTTCGTCCTTACGGTACTTATTGGACGCGAAAAACTGAAGGGCGCTACCTAAAACAAGATGGCTTGGTACGCATTCCTTGCCGGAAGCGTGAGAACGAGCTACCTGTATAGTCTTATTGCTGGCTACCGGCAGAGCCTCGGCGTTTATATTTACCCCGCGTAAAGTCGCCGCCATGAATTCGGTAGCGACATTGCCCATATTGGACAGAAGGAGTTTTACTCTCTTGTTCCCTCTAACAGAGCGCTTTTCGCTGGTTTTTTCATTCAACAGATAGACATCCTCGCCGTTGCCGTAACGCAAACGCCAACCGTTGTCATAACGTTCACCAGCTAAATCCATTTTTTTGGAACGATACCCGTCAATGATATCTAGGAAGGCTTCCACTCTGGTATCAATGCCCGCGTCAGCCGAGTGAGAATCCAACTCTAAAACCAAGAATGGCTTCTGGCCCATGATCCATTTAAGGTAATGGAGCAAAAATGAATCAGGCGCACAGGAAAAATTGGAGATAAAAGCGATGTAGATATTTTCCTCGTTTTTGAGGAGCTTCGCCGCTTTCATGTCCTGTTGGCCATAATACCAGTACATATTTGGGAATATCGATTCATCCTCAAAGGGAAGAATATCAAAGGGAATTACCGAATAACCTCGGGTACTGAACTTTCTGGGTATGCCCATATTCGCTTCCGGCGTGAAAGCGTTATAGGGACGACCCAAGATAGCTATAACCGGACGGGAAGCGGCGCGGGCTTCCGCCAAGGCTTCCTCTCCCAATTTCTTCGCCTTGGCGAAATAATCCCGTTGTTTAGACAGCGCCACGGTAAAGGCCGCTTCTATTTCTGACGCGGGAATATCCAGCAAGCGGCCGAATTCTATAAAATGCTCTAAAGCTTTGGCTTCGCCTAATTTGAAACTGACTACCAAGGGAAGGAAGCGGCTTTCGTCTATGTCGGGGAAGGCTTTTTTTATGTAATATGGAAGGCTCTGAGTGATTGGGCAAAAATTAGCGTGGACATCGCTCTCATAACTGGGCATATCGCGGAAGTGAGGCAAAAACACATAATCAGCCCCTTTATCAAGGCAATCTTGTACCTCGCCATGGGCGATTTCCGCAGGGAAACAATAGGTGCTTTCGGCCCGAGCGACGCCCGCGTGAACCACTTCGGTTGAAAGGAAGGTTTTTATCCCCAATTCGTGGAAAAACCAGGCATAAAGCGGATAAAGGGTGTGTACGGAAAAAGCCCGGGGTATGCCGATGGTATACTGCCTCTTTTTCTTTGCCGCCCGCTCCAGATTAAGCTCGGTTTCAGTCTCTGTCGCCTGAGGCGCGCAGTCCACAAACAATAGGTTTTGGCGGCGCTCCACATAGTCAAAAACGGGTATGTCTTTTACCGCTTTACGCATATTGGTGTATTTATTGCAGCGCCCGCCAAACATATAAGAGTGATCGTTCACCTTTAATACCTGGATGGCGCAATAGTTATCGCAAGCGCGACAGGTAAAGACGCGGTCATAAACAATTTCACGCTCTATCAGGGCTGACAAATTCACTTGTTTTTCGCTTAAAAGGCCATCAGAGAATTTTTTCTTAGCCAGTAGAGCGACGCCGAAACAGCCCATCAACTCCGGCGATGGCGGTACTAGAATTTCTTTGTCCAGCATCATCGCAAAAGCTAGGGGCACGGCTTCGTTTTTTGCTACCCCGCCTTGAAGGAAAATTTTTCCGCCTATGGTACGGTTTCCCACCACTCTATTAAGATAATTGGCCACAATGGACAAGACGATACCAGCGGTGATGTTCTCTTTTGTCGCCCCCTGTTGGATCGCCTTACGAATATCGGAATTGATGAAGGCGGAACAGTGTTCGCCAAATTTTAACGGAGCATCCGCGGCTATGGCGATGGGGGCGATATCCTTGGCGCTATGGATAGATAGGTCGCCGGAAGCCGATTCCTCAAGAAAACTGCCGGTTCCAGCCGAACAAGCCTCGTTCATGGCGTAGTCTATCGGAACGCCGTTTTTTAGAAGAACATATTTCGCGTCCTGTCCGCCAATTTCAAAAATAGTCTCAACTTCTGGATCAAAGAAGGTGGTTCCCACGGAATGGGCGATAATCTCGTTATAAACGCCAGGTGTTTCCAAAAAAACGCCAAGAATTTCCCGTGAGGATCCGGTGGTAGCTGACATGATTATATCGATATCATCGCCGCCAGTGTCGGCGCGTACCTTGTCTCGGATAATGGATAAACATTCCTTAAGCGCTTTTACCGGGTCGCCGTGAGTCCTGCCATAGTGGCTGGCGACTAGTTCGTCCGTCTCGGCATCCAAGAGGCAAGCCTTTGTCGTGGTTGAGCCGCCGTCCACTCCCAGGATATATCGGCGGCCGGCCTTCAGCTTCCCCTCTTTTCCCGAAAAAACTTTAACCTTATCGCGCCAGGATTTTAGATCGCCTACCGTGTCAAAGCGGACAATGTTATGCTTTAAAAGCTTAGTCAGACCGGGTAGGGGTGATCCCGATTTTTCCGCCAATATTGCCGCGCCATAGGCCTCAAAAACCGCGGCGGTTTCCGGTACCACAAAATCGATATCAGGCGCTTTATCGCGGATAAAACGAATAATATGGCGATTCTGTGTGATGCCGCCGACCAAAACGACCCGGCCTTTATGGATCTTTGCCCTTTTCAGGAAATCCACCACCTTAACGGCCATAACATCGGATAGTGAAAGAACGATATCGTCTTTGGTCGCTTCGCGTTTGTTTAAGCGATGGGTGCAGTCGCTCTTCATGAAAACCGAACAACGAGTAGATAGGGATAAAACCCGAGCGCTATCCGGCACCTTATCGATATCGTCAAGCGTCATGTCCATACGGGCTAATTGCTGCTTTAAAAATTCGCCGGTACCGGACGCGCACTTATTGCCGGAAAAGCTGTTAACGATCTTACCTTCACCATTGAGCGAATAAACAATCAGATCCTCGCCGCCCATAGAAACCACGGCGTCTATATCGCCGCCAAAACCGTGAGCGCCGGCCGTTTTTAAACTGTCCAGCGCCGCTTCCACGCAAAGCGGTTCAAGGGTGCCGGCGGCGTTAAACAGAAAACGGCCTTCGTTGCCGGTAACTAGTACGGGAACGCCGGCAGGCGGGTCCAGCTCAGCGAAAGCGCTGTGGATAGCCTGGGTGAAATCGCCCTCATGAGGTATGGCGAAAAGACGCAGAGGGACCTTATCTTGAACAAGGGCAAGCTTTAGGCTTGAAGAACCGATGTTGATTCCAAGAGAAAGCATAGCATATCCTTTATTAAAAACGCGATTATCAGCGGAAATAGACAATATATCCGCCGGTCCGCGCTATCATACCGTTTTGATCGCGGCTGACGCAATAACGCGGACCGGCAGTATCGTGCCTTTATTCGCTTGCCGCGGGCTCAATGCCCAGGAGCTCTACTTCAAATATTAGGGTGGCGTTTGGCGCGATTCCGCCGCTAGAGCCATATTCGCCATAAGCTAAACCCGATGGAATATAGAGTTTATACGTACTGCCGACTGGCATTAGTTGTATTCCCTCAGTCCAGCCGGGAATGACATTACCAAGCGGGAAAATAGCGGGTTCGCCTCGGTCTATAGAACTATCGAATTTGCTGCCATCTAGCAAGGTTCCCACATAGTCCACCTTAACCGTATCGCTCGCGACTGGTTTAGGTCCATTCCCCTCGGTGATAATTTCGTATTGGAGACCGCTGGCGGTAGTAATAACCCCCTCGCGCTGACCGTTTTCATATAGAAACGATTGTTCTTTCGCGAGATTCTCTTCGCCTATCTTGGATGACGTTTCCATCAGCGCCATCTGGATTTGCATATTGGCTTCCTCAAAACTGATTCGCGTATCCTTTCCCTCCATAACATCCTTGATGCCTTCAAGAAAGCTTGGGTATTCAATGCTGACTTGAGTGTCTTTTATGGTTTGGCCAATCGCCATACCAAAGGCGTAACTGATATCATCCTTGGACGCGATGTCTTCGCCATCCTCTTTTACGGAGGCTTTGCAGGCGAAAAACAGGAAAGGGATACATAGTAACAAAATAATAATACGTTTCATGGTACAACCAGAAAAATAAGATTTCGGCGCGAAGGCGCCGATGTCCCGACCGCGGGACAATTGAGCATAGTGATATTAAGTCCAAAGAGCAATGGCGCGCCGCTAGCGGCGCGCCGGAAAGCCTTTTTCAAGGGAAGCGATCCGTATAAAAGACCGCAAGCTTTGAAAGCCCTTAGGCGCCGCGATAAGTTCCGCGAAGCTATTTATTCGGCCGCGGCTGGCTCTATTGATAGAAGATCAACTTCAAAGATCAACGTGGCGCTTGGCCCAATAAGCTCGTTAATACCATATTCGCCATAGGCGAGAGCGGAAGGTATATATATCTTATATTTGCTACCAACCGGCATAAGCAGGATGGCTTCCGCCCAGCCCTCTATTACGCTATTAAGCGGAAAAATAGCCGGCTCCCCTCGGTCAACTGAACTATCAAACTGGGTGCCATCCAGAAGTGTTCCAATATAGTCAACCTTTACCGTATCTTCCATCGTCGGCTTTATTCCCTCTCCTTCTTTCAAAACCTCATATTGGAGACCGCTTTCCGTTGTTAGGATGCCCTCGCGTTTAGCGTTTTCAGCAAGAAATTCCTGTTCCTTGGCGGCATTCGCTGCGCTCAGGACGCTCATGGCTTCCTCAATGGCCATTTGGATTATGAAATTGGCGTCGTCATCGCCTATTCGCGCGCCGCCAGTTTCAAGATATTCCTTTACTCCAATGAGAAATACGTCATAATCGATCTCTACGCCGGTGCTTTTAATAGATTTTCCGATCGATACCCCAAAGGCGTAGCTGATAATAGACTTATTATCGATCGCTTGGGTTTCCTGCTCCGCTACGGCGGTTTCATCCGTTGTCGTCACCAGCTCTGGTGAAGCTTGCTCAGAGGCGGTTTCCATAAGTTTAGGGCCGGCGGCGGCTTCGATTCCGTCTTGAGCGTAGAGGCCAAAGACCGATACAAAAGCGGAAAAGACGAGAAGGGTAAAAAAGCGTTTCATAATACGACCACATAAGAAGGATTGCGGAAAAGGTATTCCAGGGCCTCCGTACGGAGGCCGGTTGAGCTTAACCTTAAATATAGGAAAGAGCAACCGGCGCATGATCGGGTTCGCGTTAAAAAAATTCAGTAGAGGCTATATACGCATAAGGGCAGAAGCCTCATCCTTATAAGGTCAGGCGGCAAAGGCACTCTTATTCCAGCGGCTCAAAGAGCGCGACCAAGCTAGTATTTGAACGCAGACTTAACGTCAAAGCCGCCTGATCTTGTATGTTTTCACTTGTACCGCTGGCTTCATCGCTAAGTCTCCATCCGGCGAAGCGAAAGCCGCTTTCCGCTTTGGCGCTCAATACGATAGGAATTGAGCTAAAATAAACGAGCCGCGATTCTCCCGTATCCAAGCTTAAGGAATTAACGGAGATCCGCCCCCGCTCCGCTTCCCAACTCAAGGCTAGTTGATACCGATCAATCTTAAATTTTTCCTCAATTTGACGGCGCATAGCTTCGCTTCGTCGTTCGGCGAAGGTTTTTAGCGCTGATATATTCCAGCGCCATTGATCCACGCTCTGAGGCATGCGCCACCTCTGTATGTGCTCGGCCATTTCCTTTTCATAAAGGAGGGTGAATTCATCTATGCGCGCCTTAACAAAACTTGGTTCAAAATTAGCGTTTAAGCGATCGGCGAAGCGATTAATGAAACTGGCGCGGAAGTTTTCATTGTCTAATAGGGTCCGTAAAATAAAAGTTGCCCAGTCGGGATTAGGCCATTCCGTTAAACCAGCCTGAAGGGCGAAATCTAAAGTTCTATGCTCCGCCGCTTCCGGTCCCTTGTATAAGCCAAAACCAAAGTCCGTATCGTAAAGAAACCAGCGCCAGCGGCCGTCGGAAACGCCGGCGTTTGGATCATAGGTATCAGCGCGAATTCTCCAAAATTTAAGATTGTTGCCTGGCCAATCCGTGTTGGAAAAATAAATTTGCGCGATTTGATACTCAATAAAATTATCCACATCCATAAGAGTCTGAATGTGACGGTAATTCTCATCTACGCTCATATCGTGGCTATTCAGGTAGGCGACTAGATCGTGATATGGTTTTTCATCTCCTTTTTCGCCAACGTCAACGCTGCCGTTGTTTTCCAAAATAACGACATCGTCCTTGTCAACTCCGTACGCGTTTTTTATATAGTATTCGTCAAAGCGTTCGCGGATATTGTGAATTCCCCAATATTCTCCATTTATAAGGACGATGGCTGGACGGAAATCTTGAATGTCCAGTTTTGTGCCTTCAACCAGGCTGGTCATTAAGGCGTCTCTAAAGAAGGTATACTGTCCGTCGTTGCCGGAATTGCGAAGAATAAACCGGCGGAATTCAGTGATGGGTTTCCCGTTAAGCGGGCCGCTTAAGCCAGGGAAAAGTTCGTAATTGAAGTTTTTATCGTCACCCTTATAGACATCGCGAGCATAGATTCTTAAAGATTTCTGAGGATTGGAACGGGTGGCTCCTCCGTGGATTCGCACTCCTACATTTTGGGCCAAGGCTAGTTTGCCATCGTTCTCAAATAATTCAAGAAAGGCTGGGCGCTCCCACTCGGAACCGCTCTGGCTATAATTAGCCGCCTGTTCCCAAGAGGGAAGGCTAGAGTTGTATTGCTCCTTGTAAATCTTGCCAAGCACGTAAATGCCTTTTTCATAGTCAAAGAAATCCGCCGGATCCAAAACAAGGGATATTACGGGAAAGTCATACCGCGCTGACCCCCCTGGGGCGATTAAGAAGGTTTTTGTGCTTACTCGGCTCATCGCGTCGCCGACATAGGCGCGGGCGCGTATAGTTGTCGCCTTAAACACCTTAACGGTGGGCCTTACCAGATTAGTGGATGTCGCCTTTGTTGATAACGCGTTCGCCTCATTTGAACGGTCGCGGATGGCTATAGGCTGGGTATAGCGTTTGGAGCTCTTTGAGGGCTCCGTGCCATCTAGGGTGTAATATAGCTCCGCCTCAGGCTCAGAACTGGAAAGAGTTAATTGGAAACCGTCCGTATACCAGCCGGCGGAATGAGAAAAAACCGGTTGAGAGGCCGCGTCATCACGGTAACTAAGGGCCGGTTTTTCAAGTTCAGCGCTAAGCTTTTCGGGAGAGCCGAGGCAGTATCCAAGAAAATTGAAGAAAAATAAGAATATAAAGGCAAGTTTGATTTTCATAAAGCTATTATAGAGGGAAGGCTTTATAAAAGTCGATCACTTAGCCGGGCGCTCCGATGATTCGCCCTCACTGTTTTTTAACGCGAGTTTCTCCGCGCAAGCCTTCCAGCGTCGGCCCCTATCAAATTCATTAAGGAACATGCCAAAGGAAGCGCAACCCGGAGACAAAACTACCGCGTCGCCAGCTTGGGCGAGAGAAAAAGCCTTCGCGGCGGCCGCTTCCAAGTCTTGGTAAGGGCCATGGTAAGCGACGCCATTAGAATCCAGCAAAGCGGTGAGTTTATCCGAGCCGCTTCCCGCTAGAAGAACCACCGCTTTGGCGGACGCGGCGGCGCGGGCCAAGGGCTTAAAATCCAAAGCTTTATCCGTGCCGCCTGTTATTAAAATAGGCGCTTGGTCAAAGCTCGCGACCGCGGCTTCCGCGGCTTCCGGTATGGTTGCCGCTGAATCGTTATAGCAGCGAACGCCTTTCGTTTCCAGAAAAAACTCAAGCCGATGCTCAAGGCCGGGGAAGTTGGCGGCGGCTTCTCGTATAGCTTTGCCATCAAAACCCAAATCCAGAAGGGCAAGGCCGGCGGCGAGAAAATTTCTTTTTTGATGGAGGCCCGGTACTAGGGTTTTCGCTGGTATTAGTTCTATTTCGTCCCCGCCTTCGGTGCGAGCGAGCCCGGTTATGGAAGCTTTGTCCCCCGCCGTTAACCATCCGCTAAGCTTGTTATAGTCTTGCCGTTTATCGGAATAGAACGCGACTCTGGCCCTGGTTTCGGACGCGAATGAGCGGCCCCACTCATCATCGGCGCAGATGGTAAGGTCTTGTCTGTCTTGGCCGCCGTAAATTACTCGTTTGTCGGCGACATACGCTTCCATCGTTTTATATCGATCCAAATGATCGGGAAGTATCGTTGTCAGAATAGCGATGCGCGGTTTCAATAAAGCTTCCCCATTATCCCGTGCGCGCTGACGCAAATCGCCAAGCTGCCAGCTGGAAAGCTCCAAAACCACGTCATCGGCCGCGTTTACGTGGTCAAGGAAACTCAACGGCGAGACGGTGATATTGCCGCCCACAAAGACGCGGCGGCCTAGTCGCTTTAGCGCCCAGCCTAAAAAGGAGACAGTTGTGGATTTTCCCTTTGACCCGGTTACGGCAATAATTTTCGCCGGGCAGGAGGCGAGAAAAAGGCTGATATCGGTTTCTATTTTTTTAGCGGCGGCCAAATAGGGGGAGTCAGGCCGAACGGCCGGATTTTTTACGACAAAATCGGCGCGGCGGAAATCATCCAGTTCGTGGCGGCCCAGCGTAAACCGGAGGGGTAGCCCAGCCAGCTGATCCAGCGACGGCCTTAGCGTGGACTCGTCTCTTAAATCCGTCACTAGGCAATCGGCCCCGCGTGAGGCTAAAAAACGGGCGACCTCCAGTCCGCCTCCATGCAGACCCAAGCCCATTATAACAACTCTTTGCCCCGCGTATTCGCTAGATATCAAGAAGATACTCCTTCTGGTCGTTTTCGTTTAAATAAGGTTTGAGACTTAAATTTACCCATGGCTGGTAAAACGTTTCAGGCACCTTTGCCTTAAGGCTTTTGAATATAGCCAAATTCTCTGAAAAAGTATTGTTTCTAAGAGCTTCCTCTATATCGAGCATCGATGGGCGCAAAAAATCCATGGCTCGATGAAGATAGGGCAGGAGGCGGCGTCGCCATTCCTTGTCAGGATCGGCCACGGTGAGACAAACGGTTTTATATTTACAGGTGAATGGATAGTAGGGATAACTGCGTTTCCCGGCAGGCAATAACAGCTTAGTAAAAAACTTGCCAAGCTCGGTATCCATCCATATTCCTCGTACCATATAGCCCTTGCCTGTTTCGCCTATCCACGTTTGGGATATGGTTTGGCGGATTATAAAGGATAAAACATGACCATTCTCAAAGTTTACCGATTCCAGTGGAATAAAATCGCATTCAAGATACAGTCGTTTTGTGCGATAGACGGCGGTTCGGTCATTTGTGCCATTTTTCACGCAAACGGATTCCAAAGGCCGATAGCTTAAGTCAATGCGTAGTAGAAAAAGAAAAAATTCCTCGTCAAAGCGGTAGAGCTTAAACATACAGGGTTTAAGCACTTCACCGGGATCAAAGAAATACGTTAAGTCAGCGAAAAAGGGCGGCGCTGTCTCTATAAAGCCTTTTATCCACGTTCGTATGCCGCTGACATAATCATCGCTCGGTTTCGCCAACCTGATATCGTGGTGTATTGGAAAACTGGGAACCTCGTAGGGCAGGGCTAGGGTAAGAAAAAATTCCTCGTTTTGATTGTAGTGTTTGGTATAGCTTTCTCCCCGAAAAGCCGTTCGGGAGGACAGGTATTCATTTACGATATCGTCTGAGGGCCCTGGACGAATTTCGTTTATTAATCGCTCCATCATCGACATAATACAGCGAGGAACGACGGCTTTCAAAGGGCGGCGAAAAAAAGAGCGGTTTTAACGATAAAAACGGCTAAGACGGGCCGCGAAAAACGGCGCGGTCCGACATTGCCGGTTTCGCTTGAGTATAGTATAGTCATTAATCATGGCTAAATGTCCGTTTCGGCGTCTTGTCTTATTTCCTATGTTTTTGATAAGCGCTGTCCTATGGGCGCAGTCCGCTTCTCAGAAACCCTATGGAGAAGTCGTATACGCTGACGGTAGCGAATTTACCGTTGTCCGCGAAGGAGTGGTGAATAATCTCCGCGTTGACGATGCCGAAGCTCTTGGGTATCGTTTGGAGGCGGGAGACCTGATACAAACCGCTAACGCCACTTTTTTAGAAATCAGTTTGGAGCCGCGCGGCGATATCATCAAAATCGCTGAAAATAGTTCGTTTTTCCTCAGCGCTATCGGTGGCGAGCTTGGCGATATCTCACTCGATATGCTTTATGGCCGCGTTCGGGCTAAGGTTGGTAAGCTCAGCGGTGGGGAACGTTTCCGTATTCGCAACGACGCGACAGTGGCGGGGGTTCGCGGCACCGACTTTGGTTTTGATGTCGTTATTCAGCCGACAAGCCCAATTAGCGGAGCGCTTAACGCGCCGCTGGTGAAGGTATATTGCTTTGATGGCGAGGTTGAGGTTACGCCCTTATCGCCGCCGGTAAGCGATGAATCCGCCTCCGTCGATCCCCATAGCCCTTCGGGGTCTGTTCTCTCAGATACTACCGCGGCCACTAGTCCTACCTATATTGTAAAAGCCAATGAGCTTCTAACGGTTGATGTCTCCATGTCTATTCCAACAATTGAAAGAAAGCAAGTTGACGACGAGCTTAAAAGCTATTGGCGGGAAAATGATTACAAAACCGCGCCAAGCGCTCCAGCGCTTTTAGAGACGAAGCTTGAGCAAGTCGCGGCGGCTCCCGTGACTATTACGGAGTATATACAATTAGAACCGGATTATACGGAAATAAAAAAAGCCGCTTCACAAAAGAATAACATAATTGGCGGCGCTATTATCTTTGGCGTTTTTGGTCTTGGCCTTCAAGCGGTTGGTATCGCGGCTTCGGTCTTAAATAATCCGATATTCTCAAACGCCTTTATGTACGCGGGAAGCGTTGGTATTGGGGTGTCGCTTGTCACTTTAGGCTTCGCCTTGTCCGTTCCTATCCCGACGCCTTGAGGCGACGGTTATTTCGCATCACGGAGGGTACTATGCGGAAGAAAGCGTTATTCATGATATGCGGTTTTTTGGCTATCGGAGTCGCGGTTTTCGCGGCTGATCCGGCGGAAGGCTATTGGAAAAGCGTAGATGAAAAGACGGGCGAAGCAACCGCTTTCTGGAATATTTACGTAAAAAATAATGTACTTTACGGTGAAATAGTTCGTATCGTTGATAAACCCGATGATACGATAGCTGATAAAACAAAAGAATCGTACCCGGGTTTTCCGGTTTCCGGCATTGTGAACAAGATGAAAGTCATAGGGACCCCGTGGATTTGGGGGCTCACTTCCAAAAAAGCCGGGAACTGGGCCGGCGGAAAGATAATCGATCTCCAAAGCGGTGATATGTATAATTGCAAAGTTACCTATCGGCCAGCTGATGGTAAACGGTATGTAAAGGACACCCTTGAAATGAGAGGAGAGCTGTTCTTAGGCATTGGCCGCAGTCAGTTTTGGCTAAGAGCCGATCCGTCAGAGTTTAGGTAAGGATTTGTGCCCCAGCACGAAATAACAATCCCTGGGCCCTTGCTTGACGAAAGAGGACAGCTTCGTGAAGCGGGGTGGGCTCGTCGGCACTTACTCAGTTATGACCGCGCCTCTATCGCCGCGCCGGCTCGTCGGATTAAGGAATGGGATTATTATTGCGTCTTTGGCGGTGATTTTGGCTTAGCCTTGACGGTCGCGGATAACGCGTATGTGGGGCTTGTTTCCGCCACCGTTATAAGCTTGTCGGAAGGCAGAGAAACCACAATGAGCAGGCTTTTACCCCTGCCTATGGGTTCCCTCGGTCTCGCGCCTCATGTTGGTAAGAGCGATGTAAAAATACGTCTAAAAAAATACTCAATGGATTTCGCCGTACTGGAGGGGAGCCGTCTGCTACGTGTGGATATTCCGGATTTTGACCGAGGCGCGGGTTTACGCGGCGCCCTAGTGCTGACCGCTCGGCCCCTCGCCGAAGCCATAGTAACCGCCATCCCTTGGCGTAAAAAACCTAAGTTGTTCTATTATAACCATAAAATAAACTGCATGGATGTCGAGGGCGTCGTTCAATACGGCGACGCTCGTTTGGTCTTTCATAAAGGGCAGGCTTTCGCGTGTTTGGACTGGGGACGTGGTGTTTGGCCATATTCCGGCGTCTGGTATTGGGCTTCCGCCTCAGGTCTTATTGATGGCAAGTCTTTTGGTTTTAATCTGGGCTATGGCTTTGGCGATATCTCGGCCGGAACCGAAAACGCTATTTTTTATGAAGGACGGATCCATAAACTGGGTCTTGTCACTTTTCAACTAAACTCACGCGATTTTATGGAAAGCTGGCGTTTTGTTGACGATGAAGGGCGTTTGGACCTGCGTTTGGATCCTGTCGTTGATAGGCAGTCCGCTTCCAGTTTTTTTATATACTCATCGGTTCAACATCAATTGTTTGGGCATTTTTCTGGAAGGCTTACCCTGGATGATGGGCGGGTCCTTGAATTCTCTGGACTGCCCGGTTTCGCCGAGAAAGTTAAGAATCACTGGTAAACGCTGTCGGTATCGAGCTTTTAAACACGTTGACGATGAAGTTAAGATACATACATCAGAGTCGATTTTAAAAGCCTCGGACTAATGAAAGCGGTTCAACTCTTTTAAAACGATAACAGCCCCGTGCGGGAATAAAGTTTTAGCTGGCGGAGTCTATCGTTACCGAACATGGTTTGCCGTCGGTAATGGCCAATAAACGCTCATAGCTTAATGGTACGCCAGTGGCGTCGTTACCGGCCGCTGGATATATCAACGGCCAGCTTTTTAAACTGTCATCCAAATAGATTGGTATATTTTCTATGGCGAAAGGGCAGACGCCGCCGGGGCGGTAGCCGGTTGCCCTTTCCGTATCGTCGGGTTTCGCGAGAGAGCATTTTTCGCCGACTAAACGTTTGACAGCCCCGGATGATATTTTCTTATCGCCGGCGCAGACGATCAAGGCGAAACGACCGGAAGCGGCCTTAAACAATAAGCTTTTTGCGATTTGTCCGCGCTCAACGCCGATTCTTTCCGCCGCCGAATCCACGGTCGGCGTTGAACCACTTTCGAATTCCAAGGCCTTAAGCCCCCATGCGTCAAGAACAGCGCGAACTTTGTCCGGTATCATAGCCTAAAAATAGCTGGAATTCGGCGCGCGCTTCAAGCGGTATGACTGTCTTTTTTTGGTTAGCGGAAATAAATGGATAATCAGGCCCAGAATATCGCTACTGAAAGTTAAGTTGTGGACAAAAAAGGCTGGGTAGAGCTGGTTTCGCCTTAAACTAAGTGGCTATAGTATAGTACAAGTTGTTGAGGATAAAAGAACGCTTGAAGTAGTCGCGACAGAATTGGTTGCGGTATAAACGCGATACGGCTAATAGCTTTGGCGCTTAATCTTTTTCAGCGAATTCGCTACACTCTTAGCGGATGGTGAAGCCTGAATCTATTTCACTCGCTTTAGATTGTATGAAGATAATATTTCCAAGGCAAGACTGTGAAATACTCTTTCAAAAGTAAGCTACTTTTGAAAGAATAATAGTCTATAAGGAGTATTTATGACTGTCCGCGTCCGCTACGCTCCCTCCCCAACCGGATTGCAGCATATTGGGGGTGTTCGTACCGCCTTATTCAATTATTTATATACCCGGTCCGTGGGCGGTGTTTTTATACTTCGCTTAGAGGATACCGATCAAACCCGCCGAACGGATGAAGCGGTTCAAAATATATACGATACTTTCCGTTGGCTTGGCATCCAATGGGATGAGGGGCCGGATGTGGGAGGGCCTATGGGACCCTATGTCCAATCGGAACGAACGGAATTATACCAGTCCTATGCCAAGCGATTATTGGAAGCGGATCATGCCTATCGTTGTTTCTGTTCCTCTGATCGTCTTGATCAAGTCCGCGCCGACCGTGAAGCCGCGAAATCAAGCGAAAGCGGATATGACAGGCATTGCCGTTCTCTGTCAAAAGAAGAGGCTGAGCGGCGCGCCGCCGACGGGGAGCCCTTTGTTGTCCGCTTAAAAATTCCTTTGGGTCAAAGCACGCGTTTTAAAGATCGCTTGCTTGGGGAAATTGAGTGGAAGAATGATGATATAAATCCCGATCCTGTCTTATTAAAGTCCGATGGTTTTCCCACCTATCATCTTGCCAATGTCGTTGACGATCATCTGATGAAAATTAGCCATGTTATGCGCGCCCAGGAGTGGTTGCCGTCAACGCCATTGCATTGCATTATTTATAAGGCCTTTGGCTGGGAGCCGCCCGAGTTTTGCCATTTGCCCATGGTTATGGGTCAGGATGGTAAGAAGCTCAGCAAGAGGCACGGGGCGACCAGTGTCGATGAATTCCGTCGTCAGGGTTACTTGCCGGAAGCGCTGATCAATTATATAGCCTTATTAGGCGCCTCCTATGAGGAAGGCCGGGATATATACGCTTTAGGCGACTTAGCCTCGGCTTTCAGCCTTGACAAGCTGACGAAGGCGCCGGCCGTTTTTGATTATCAAAAACTTGAATGGTTTAACGGTCAATATATTCGCTCCAAAACCGATGAGGCTTTGGCCGCGCTGATTATGCCTATCGCCGTTAGCTCCGGTCTTTTTGGCGGGGAGGGCCGCGATCCTAGTGAGGCTCAGGCCGAAAAATTCCGTTTGGCGATGTCTTTAGTGAAGGAGCGCGCCTCCTTCCTGGGCGATATTCCGGAAAAACTCAAATACCTCTTTTCCGAGCCGGCTCTCCCGCCTCCCGCTGAATTTTTTCCAAAAAAAGCTGACCTGGCAAAAACCATACGATTGCTGCGGACGGCGCGGCCTATAGTTGGCGCTATGGCCGTTGAGACGGAAGAGGCCGCCGAGGAGCGGGTTAAAACCTTGGCCGCTGAAAGTGGAGATAAATTGGGCGATCTATTGATGCCTCTTCGTGTCGCCATCACCGGTGCTAGGGTAAGTCCCCCCTTGTTTGGGTCTTTACGTCTGCTCGGTCCGGATATAGCTCTAGCGCGGGTGGACGCCGCCCTCGGTATTCTGGAAGCCTCGGCGGAATAAAAGCTATTCCCGCCAGACTTCCTTGACGCCAGGGAACGATTTAATATATTCAAGCACGGATTCATCGGCTTTTATACCGATCTGACTGGCTACGCGGATAATATGGTCCGTGCCAACGTCCGTGATATGAAGTAGTATGGCGCAGGGGCCGCTTTGGTCAAATATAAAATCACGCAAGGGTTGGAGGGTTTCCTCTGATTCAGCCGCGTCGTTTTCCAGTTGAATATGAAGTTCGCGAAAGGATTTTTCCGCGAGCTCGTCTGGGTCTACCACCGCGTCCACTAAAAAACTAGCTCGTTCTTTATCCTTATCGTTATCCAACTTACCCTGCAGACCAACAATTTGTTCCACCTTAAGCGTGTCTCTGTACTTCTCCCAAATACCAGGGAAAAAGACCAGGTCCATCTCCCCCCTGTAATCACCCAGCGTGCCAAAGCCCATCCACTTGCCGTTTTTTGTTTGGTAGGGGCGCAGCGCCTTTATAATGCCGACCAGCATGTATTCTTTACCCTTGGTTCCTCGCTCCGGGTGTGATAAATCCAAACTGACGGAACGTTCCCAGGCTTTATGGTATTTATCCATGGGATGTCCGGAGAAATAGAAGCCTAAAAGCTCTTTCTCAATTCTTAGTTTTTCCGTTTGGTCCCAATCGGGGAAATCCTCAAATTGATAATCGGGAAAGTCTTTTTCGCCGGTTTCCTCGAATAGGCTGGATTGTCCTATTTGAAGATCGGCTTTTTTCGCCTGAGCGTAATCAAAGCTACGTTCTAGGTTGCCGATCAGCGTAGCGCGATTTACGCCGAAACTATCAAAGGCGCCGGTGAGGATTAGGGTTTCCACTAATTTACGTCCAACTATTCGGCCTTCGGTCCGCTCCAAGAAATCAATAAAGCCGCGATAAGGTCCGCCATTCTGCCTGACCTTCACTATTTCGGCGGCGGCGTTTTCGCCTAGGCCCTTTATACCCAAGAAGCCGTAAACGATACGATCATCAAAAACCGTAAACCGCGCTTCCGAATGATTCACGTCAGGCGGGTCCAGCGGTATACCCATTTTTTTCGCTTCATCGATATATTCGGGCAGTTTATCGGTGCTGGCGATCTCGTTCGTCAGGTTGGCGGCCATGAATTCGGCGGGGAAATGGGCTTTTAGGTAAGCGGTTCGATAAGCGATTACAGCGTAAACCGCCGCATGGCTTTTGTTAAAGCCATATCCAGCAAAGGGTACGAGCATTTCAAAAATATAGTCGGCCTCACTGGTTTTGTATCCGCGTTTTTCGGATCCAGCGATAAACTTGGATTTTTCCTTTATCATTTCATCGGCTTTTTTCTTACCCATAGCCCGACGGAGAAGATCGGCTTGGCCAAGCGAGTAAGCGGCAATGATTTGCGCTACCTGCATGACCTGTTCTTGGTATACGATTACGCCATAAGTTTCTTCCAATATACCTTTCAGGTCGGGGTGGGGATACTCAATACTGCCTCTGCCCCATTTGCCGTTAATAAACTTAGGTATATTTTTCATGGGCCCGGGGCGGTAGAGAGCGTTTAGCGCTATTAGGTCCTCAATGCGGTTGGGCTTTGCTTGTTTTAGAATAGCTTGCATGCCCTGGGATTCAAATTGAAAAACGCAGGTGCTTTTGCCTTCGCCTAAAAGCTGGTAGGTGGCTTCATCGTTATCATCAAGCGCCTCCACGCTAAAATCCGCCCAAGCGCCGCCACGTTTGCGTATTAGATTTTCGGTGTTTTTTATAAGCGTTAATGTTTTCAAGCCCAAAAAATCCATTTTTACCAAACCGCAGGCTTCGATCTGGTCCATCGGAAACTGGGTAGCGACTATGCCGGTTTTCGCGTCTTTAAATAGCGGAACATAGTCGGTTAACGCGGTTTTACCAATAACGATGCCGGCGGCGTGCAAACTAGTATGCCGATTTTTATTTTCCAGCTTTCTAGCGATAGAAAAAAGCTCGGTGTATTTGGGGTCCTCGGCGAGCGTCTTTAGGCGGCTTTCCTGCTCAAAGGCTTTTTCCAGCGTTATTTTTGGATCTTCTGGCACCAGGGAAGCGATACGGTTAGCTTCCTCATAGGGTATGTCCAACGCCCGCGCCACATCTTTGATGACCGCTTTTGCCTTAAGCGTCCCGAAGGTAATGATGGAGCCTACCCGATCCTCGCCGTATTTTTGGGTAACATATTCAATAACCTCGCCGCGGCGCTCATAGCAAAAATCTACGTCAAAATCCGGCATGGAAACGCGTTCGGGATTCAAGAAACGCTCAAAAAGGAGATTGAAACGCAGAGGATCAAGGTCCGTGATACGCAGCGCGTACGCGACAATAGAACCCGCCCCGGATCCTCGGCCCGGCCCCACTGGGATGTCATGTTCCTTTGCCCAGTTAATAAAGTCAGCGACAATTAGGAAATAACCGACAAAACCCATTCCGGCGATGACTGAAAGCTCATAATCAGCTCGTTCGCGGATAGTCGGGGTCAGTTCGGCGTA
>CAZJJK010000047.1:22048-23512 GCA_964546285.1 uncultured Treponema sp.
TGACTGAAAGCTCATAATCAGCTCGTTCGCGGATAGTCGGGGTCAGTTCGGCGTACCGGCGGCTCAAGCCCTCGTAGCATAAATGCCGTATATATTCGGCGCTGTCCGTAAAACCAGGAGGCAGGGCAAAATCAGGCAATAGGGGGCCTGGCGACGGTATGCTTAGCGTGCAGCGTTCGGCGATACGGCGGGTGTTAAGCGCCGCTTCTGGGCGATCGGGAAAAAGCGCCTCCATTTCCTCGGTGCTTTTCAGATAGAATTGATCGTTCTCAAAGCGTAAGCGATCACTGTCATCTCTTTTTTTATTGGTGCTGATACAAAGAAGTATATCTTGGGCTATATAATCGTCGCGGTCGGCGTAATGAAGGTCATTAGTGACGACCAAAGGGATGCCGGTCGCGTCAGCTATTTCAATAAGCCCGGCATTCACTACTTTTTGTTCCGGAATGCCATGGTCTTGTAGTTCCAAAAAAAAGTTATCCTTGCCAAGGATAGAGCGAAAACGCCGCGCCTTTTCCCGCGCTTCTTCTTTCTTATCCGCGAGAATCAAACTGGGTATTTCACCCGCTAAGCAGGCTGAAAGTCCGATAAGCCCTTCATGGTAGAGGCTGAGCGTCTCTTCATCGATCCTTGGTTTATAGTAAAAGCCTTCCGTATACGATAAGGAAGACAGCTTAATCAGATTACGATATCCGCTTTCGTTCTGAGCTAGCAGCACCAGATGGTAATATTTGTTTCCTTTTTCGCTGCCGGCTTTGTCAAAACGCGAAGCGCTTGCCATATAAAATTCACTGCCAATAATGGGCGTGAGCCCGGTGGCTTTAGCTTCCTTATAAAATTTAATGGCGCCGAAAAGATTGCCGTGGTCCGTAAGGGCAAGATGGGTCATGCCTAAAGACTTGGCTTTTTGTATCAAGTTCGATATTGAGGACGCTCCATCCAGGAGCGAAAAATCGGAATGGACATGGAGATGAACAAAAGCTGTCATGGGGCTTAACTATACTAGCGCTTGGTTAAGGGACGCAAGATGCGGGGCTCCCGATTCGCTTAATCATGAATACTGTTCGTGTATCCAAAAACATGCACGCTACCGGCCTCGCGTCCCCCATGATACAAAGTTATATGCGATGTATTAGGGGAAACCCGTTTTGAGTGGAGCAATAATCATGAGCGCAAAATCGCGGGAAAGAATCATTAAGGACAATGTAACTTCATACGCCTTTCTTATACCTTGGCTGCTAGGGTTTTTTGTGCTGACTCTGTACCCGATGATTTATTCCTTGTACCTGTCTTTTACAGACTTTAATATTTTACAGCCGCCAAAATGGGCTGGCCTGCGGAATTTTTTTGTTATGTTTGGTGGCAGCGCGGACTTTCCCAGGGATGACCGTTTTCTTAACTCCTTATTTGTTACTTTACGTTTTGTTTTTATATCAGTCCCAATGAAACTGGCCTTCGCCTTGG
>CAZJJK010000048.1:0-23363 GCA_964546285.1 uncultured Treponema sp.
AAATGGACATGGGGTTTTCACCAATTTATTAATTGATGCATTGCAAGGTGGGGCAGCAGATTTGCGAGGTCATATTTCGCCTGGAGGGATTTACGCATTTATTGACCAAGCACTTGGAGCCTGGGATCAACGGCCTGTATTTAAAACAAATGTTACTCGATTTACATCAATTAGAACAATAAATCCTCAAGTTCCTATTGACTCTCTAAGGAAACTTGTAGATTTTTTCCCTTCACCCCAAGATGAGTTTAAACTTAATCCTTCGTATGAGGATACAAATTCAAAAGAGGTTAAACATTCAATTATTGAACCGTATGCTATTGAAGAGAATGTTAAAGTATTTAAAATACTACAAAAACTCCAAAGTGTAGGTTTGGTAGTGCCAGTAAATGCTGATTATATGTATTTTGCTGCAATGGAATCTAAGTCTTGCAAGCTTACATCATTGGGCTATCACTACTGGCAATTGGCTAAGGATAAAAGAATCTGAAAAAGCACGTCCTGTGCTTTTTCAGGTTGCAAAGGAGCGCCAAAATCATCAGCTAACAGCGGCTATGCGGTTCGGGCGGAGTACCGCCCTCTCCCAAATTGCCTTCGCTACGCTACGGCAACTTCGCATAGCCGCGGAACGATGGCTGCCCCGCGTCCGATCGCTCCTATCACTAGGCGTTTTACGTGTCAGAGGCGGCTTTTTGATTTATATAAATATATGTGGTGTATTGTATTATCGATATTTTTCATTTAGCCGTCTAGCTTTATAAATAAACCTTGCCAACTGCCGCCAAGGAGGAAACAAGTTAACGATTTCGTCTTAGCCTAATGGATCTTGCTGGATTTGTTAGTCGGATACCGGAAAATAAGGGGTGATAGGAAATGGTAAGAGCTGTAGCCATCATGATGTACCGCGGCAAAAAAAACCGCCCGCCGGACTCTGGTTTCCGACAGGCGGTAAAATCGGGATGGTCGCGCTTAGTTGTTTTCTATGGCTTGAATCAAGCCTTCATACTGCTTTTTGATGAGCGGGACCTTATTTTTGGAGAGTTCGCTTGAATTGATAAGCAGCGCCAGGGATTCGCGCCATTCGGCGAGTTCCTGTTGCGCTTTGGGAAGGTCATTATCTTTCACCGTTTTTCCGCTATAGGCGAAATCCGTCATGATATAACCGGTGGCGATGTGGTTAGCCTCCATCCAAGCGTCCCAATCGAGACCGGAATCAGCGTTGAGCTTGTAGTATTCAGCGCTTATCGTGCCGGCGGCCTTTGGCACATTGACCGCTTTCTGGGTGGCGTACACATAGGAATTGGTCGCCTCCACGTTCTGGTTCTTAAAGGAAACGGTTTTGCCGCTGGCGGGCGCGGCGGCGTAGACGGTCACGGCCGCCGTAGTCGTGAGGGTGGACGTGAAGATGCTGATTTCGCCATCGACCTTTATATCCTTTGAATGGTCGATTCCGCCAGCCGGAAGGGTATACTTGAAATTCTTGCCATCAGCGGCCAGTTCGCTCAAGCTGTACATACCCTTAATCAGTTTTGTTTCCTTGCTGTCCTTGATCGGCTTATCCGAAGCCGGTTTTTGTTCAAGATATACGACCAAATCGGCGCCGATCGCCTTGGCGAAAGACATAAGCGCGGTGGCGTCCTTGACATAGGGGATGACGCCGCTTTGACGCTTTTCTACCAAAGCGGGCTCGTCGTCGGCCCAATCCTGATACTTTGCCAAGGCGTCCATGAAACCATAGTGGGCCTTCGTGTAGCCCGAGTAGCCTTCGGCCAATTTTTCCAACATGAAATTGGATCCGTCGTTCCACCCGTCGGGCGAAACGAAATAAAGGTCTATGGTCGCCTCGGCGTTGGCTTCTTTGATTAAGGCGGCCAAGTCAGCCGGAACGCCGGCGCCATAGAGGGCCTTAGCCTGATCGAAGGCCGTTGAAGCTTCTCGGGCGCCGGAGATAGTCTTGCCAGCCAATTTGGTCTTGCCGAACTGGACCAAGGCGGCGGCGACGCCGTTGACCTCTTCGGTGTAGTCGGCGACCGGCACGGTGTAAGCGGTCCCTGTCTTAGGATTGGAATATGTATCCAAGTTATTGTCCGTGATGTTTTTAGTTATAGCGATGAGTATCCGGTAAGCTTCGGCCTGGGCCATTAAGCCGGCCAGACTTTGATCGCTTTTCATGCCTTCGATTTTGGCTTTTAGCGCGCTGACGCTTTCCGAATAAATCGTTGGTAAATTGGCGTTGGCTTCCTCGTGCTCAAACTTGCCGTCCTTCACCGCCGTGGCGGCGAAACTAACGGCCCGCTCGTACGCGCCTTCAGCCAAAGCCTTCTTGGAGTCGCCAAGCGCCATTCCGGCCATCATACTGGCACAGCTAGATAAGGCGATCGTGACAGCGACGCCCACCGCGAATAAATAGGGTTTTTTCACAAATAGCTCCTTCAGGATAACCTGTATTGGTTTCCTGGAGAGCAATATAGCTATGTCGTCTTAAATGAATATTAAATAGCTTTATTTTTTTTAAGATTCCGATATGTTTGAAGTGGTATGAACTAGTCAGTCTCCAAAAGGGAAGAGGCGCCGCCTAAGCATGGAGGTAGCGGGAGTCCCCTCCGCTACGGCGCCTCCTGGCGCCTCGCCCTCGCGACGACGGCTTGCCATCGAGCGCCCGGGGCGGTCCTGCGGTTCGACTCCCGCAGATAAAAGAAATCGGCCGCCGTTTATGTTAAAAACGGCGGCCGTTTACTGGAGGTGGCGGGAGTCGAACCCGCGTCCTAATGCGCGCTGCGAAGGCGTCTACAGGTTTAGCCGCGCTTTTTGGTTGTCGGGGAGCGCTTGGCGGCGCGGCCGGCGGCGCTCCCGTATCCCGGTTAATCTCATCTTCCTCCGTTCGGGCCCAAAGGTTGACCAGCCTCTGTTGGCGACGGAACCCCAACCGCTAGAGGCGGCGCGGCTGGTTATCCGCGCTCTACCGCTTACGCGGCGAGAGCGTAACTGTCGTTGTCGGCAGTTAAAAGTTTTGCCGAATGTTAGGAGTTCGGCACTCCACCTGCGACCCGCGCCTCGACCGCACCAGTCGAAACCGGGGCACCCCCAAGGCTTTAAAATACCGTTGACTAAGCGCGGCGTCAAGCTATTAGCGAAAGACGGATATAGCCGCGGCTATTGGGTAGCTAAAGTTCGTATAGAACTGGACTGGCTTCAAAACCCTCAAAAAAATGGTTGTAAGCCATTGGATGCAATACCGAAGTATGGCAAAAATCTAACTTAAACTATTCATCCAATAACCTAGCCGCCGCGTCCACATTGTCTCTGTGTAAGGCCGCGTCTGGCGTCGCCGCGCTTTTTTCGGCCTCCGTTAAGCTACGTGGAGGGGATTTCACGTCAACGTCTCGACTATTTATATCGTCAAGCTCGTCAACGGACGGAGAACTCGGTTGGACAGCCTCAGCGTTCGGCTGATCGACGAATTCAACTACTTTAAACTGGGACATCGCCTTTTCCAGTTCCGCCATACGTTCGCGGCTTCTAGAGGATATTTCATCAACATGAACGACGCTCTGCAATATTTCTTTTGATCCGGAGTCAATCTCGGTTATGCCTCCAACAGCCTCCTCGGATATTCCTTGAATGTTACGCATAGCGTCAACAACCGCGCTATAGCGCGTGTGCATCTCGGCGGTCCCTGCATTAAAGCGTTCGGCCGCCTCGGCCGATTCCTTGATCGCGGCGACGACACCGGCGTTACCCGCGCTGGTTTCCGCGGCTTTTTGGGCAATTTCCTTCATTGTTTCAACAAAATTGACTATATCGGAGTTAACCGCTTCAAAAGCTCGGGCTGTCGTTTCACTAGTCTCCAGCGCGTTGCTGATTTTTCCGGTGATGGATGAGAGCGCATCGCCAATGCGTAGAGCGTTTTCCTGGGTGGATTCAGCCAGTTTACGGATTTCTTCCGCGACGACGGCAAAGCCTTTACCGGCGGCGCCGGCGTGAGCGCTTTCTATGGCGGCATTCATGGAAAGGATATTTGTTTGCTCGGATATCTGATCGATAAGCTCAATAATTTCCACAATTCCTTCAATCTCACGCGAGATAGAGCGGATCAGCTCGTTAGTGGCTTGTACCCGTTCCCCACCATCCAATACGATTCGTTTAAGCTTATCCGCGTCATGAGCTTTATCCTCCAATTTCAGAGAAACCTGGGAAACGGATAAAGCCGCCTCATCCAAATCCGTCCCCGCTTTTTTCATAACGCGGGATTGAGTTTCCGCTTCAAGTTTAAATGCCCCTAAATTACGCTCTATATCACCCAGAGCCGCCGTCGCTGTATCTATATCCGTATCCAGGCGGACAAAGCGATTCTTAATGCTATCAATATTATGACTAATCTCATTAATAGCGGCCGCGCTTTGGGCGGTTCCCGCCGAGAGGCTGTCCTTGAGCTCCGCCACATTTAAAACGGCGTTTTTTACGGTAACGAAGAATCCTCCAATAGAATCCACTAAAATACCGAGGTTATCGGAAAGAGCGCCAATTTCGTCGGAACCCAAATGTCGCGGCTTAACGGTAAAATCCCTTTGAGCTACTTGCCGCATCGCGCTTTCCACCGTTCGGACGCGAAGCGCCAGACGTCGGGCGAAAAGGTGGAGATAGACGAAGGCGCATAGGATAATTAGGCCGATTGAAACCAGGCTGGTTAGGACGGCCGTTTTGGTTAAGTCATCAACCCGCTTCCCAACGACCGCTTCCAATTTAGCGAGATTATTGTTGAAGGGATCGTTCGCGTAGGTGACCTCTTTAATGGCATTTTTAAACGTGGAAAAATAGAAAAAATCGATAGGCTCATAATCTCCGGATACGATGAGATTATAATACGCTTCCATAAGGCCGACCGAGCCGATGGCGTTGAAACTTGAGTATTTCGGAATTACTTGAATTTGCAATTCATCTAAGGCTTTTGCCGCGTCATTAAGGCGCTTTTCTGTGATATCCCAAAGATTTTTCGTATACGTAATTAGAACTCGTACTTCTTCACCGAGCGCGTCTAGAGTAGAATTTTGAGCTATTTCCTCAAGGCCCAGATTAAAATCCTCTATCGCTTGTTTCCATTTATTTTCTAAGGTATCGATGCCGCTCATGGCTAAAAGCAGTTCATGCGTTCGGACCTGGACATTATCCCAGCGTTGAATGAAGACGAGTGTTCGTTTAGATGCGTTCTGCAGTTCAACGATGTTGCTCATTTGGTAGAGTAGCAGGCCCATCGCGGCGGCGAAAACCACGGCTATTATACCAATACCGAAAAGAAGTTTGGCGTAAATCTTCATTGATAAACCTCCGTCACCGTTAGGTTATTGTTGATCATAACGCTCAACTTCATTATCCACATATTCTAGGACAATGCCAACTTGCGCGAACATAGCTTCCGAATCGTCGGCGTCATGGTAGCGTTTGGCGCAAACAACCCGTTTAATGCCGCAATTGATGAGCAGCATAGCGCAGGTTCGGCAAGGCGTCATTTTGCAATATAGGGTAGCGCCATCTAAGGCGACGCCACGGCGAGCGGCTTGGCAGATGGCATTCTGTTCGGCGTGAACTGTACGGACGCAATGCATGGTAACTCTGCCGTCCTCATGGATCAGGCGCTTCATCTGATGCCCTACCTCATCGCAATGGGGCAAGCCGGAAGGCGCGCCGACATAGCCAGTAACCAAAATTTGGTTATCCTTAGCGATAACGCAGCCGGAGCGGCCCCGGTCACAAGTGGCTCTTTTGGCGATAGCCTCGCACACTTCCATGAAATAATCGTCCCAGCTAGGGCGCTGGTACTTCGTGTTGGTGGGATTCCCTGTATTAGCGTTACTCATATATTAAAATTGTACCATGGTTTTCGATTGAACGCAAAAGCCATAGGAAGGCGTTTGCGTTCCAACGGCGCTAGACAGTCTGAGATATAAACGATAAAACCTTGCGTACTCTAATATACGGGACGGCTTATGAGGGATTTGACCAAAGGGAATGAGGCCAAGCAGCTTTTGCTTTTTTCTTTGCCGATGCTGATCGGAAACGTATTCCAGCAATTCTACAATATGGTTGATAGCTGGGTGGTTGGCCGTTTTATCGGAACCGACGCTTTAGCCGCGGTCGGCGCGTCCTTCCCTATCATTTTCCTTATGGTGTCCTTGGTGATGGGCCTTGGTATGGGCGCCAATGTACTGATCGCTCAGTATTATGGAGCGAAAAAGCCAGAGCGTATTAGGGCGGCCATCGATACCGCCTATTTGGTACTGTTTGTGCTGGGTTTAGTTTTGGCCGTGGTCGGATATTTTAGCGCCGCCCCTATATTACGTCTGTTACGAGTGCCGGATAAGGTGCTTGGGCCGGCGTCGCTTTATCTCCGCGTCATCTTCATCGGTCTGCCCGCTACCTTTTTCTATAACGGGGTTAGCGCGGTTTTGCGCGGTTTGGGCGATTCCTCAACGCCGCTCTATATGTTGATCGCTTCCACGATAATCAATATCGTTCTGGATTTACTTTTCGTGCGCGTTTTTGGCTGGGGTATCGCTGGAGTCGCTTGGGCCACCGTTATCGCCCAAGCCCTGTCCTTTCTCGGTTCGCAGCTATATTTGAATCGGACGCACGAAATCTTGCGGACCGATTTCAGAAAGCTACGCTTTGATAGGGATATTTTTCGTCTAATCGTTAAGATCGGGCTGCCGTCCGGCATACAGCAAATGTTGGTATCTTTAGGGCTTATGTTTATGTCCGCCGTGGTAAACGGTTTTGGATCAACTGTCATGGCTGGTTTTGCCGCGGCTAGTCGTATTGACAGCTTCGCCGGAATGCCATCCATGAATATCGGTATGGCACTTTCATCCTTTGTCGGGCAGAATTTGGGGGCTGGGCGGGCTGATCGAGCACGCCGGGGCTATCGTGCCGCTTTAGGTATAGGCTTTTTAATCACAGCCGCGGTTTCCATAGTCCTTTACTTTAATGGCGCCAGTTTAGTGGGTATTTTTTCTGAGGATATCGCGGTTATTCAGGTTGGCGGACGTTATCTGAAGATCATCGCGCCCTTTTATTTCGCGTTTTCCGTGATGTTTATTACGAACGGGGTTATTCGGGGGGCTGGCGACGCTATAGTGCCGCTTATATCCACGTTGTGCGCTATGTGGCTAGTCCGTATCCCGGCGGCCTTATTGTTTTCCAAGCTCTGGGGCAGTGACGGCGTTTGGTGGGCTATGCCTAGCGGTTGGCTTGTCGGTATGGCTATCGCGGTCCTCTATTATTGGGGCGGCGCGTGGACGCGAAAGGCGCTTGTCAAATCCGATGATGATAAAAGTTCGGTATAATATCGATTTTCAATATCGCCTTCCGATAGGCCGATCCGTCTCAAACTAGCCAAAAGTTCGGCGCGGGCGGTCTCTACCGTTTCCGCGCTGTCTTCTTCCTCCAAAATTTCCAGTTCCACAAAGTGGCCTAAGCCAACTACTTCCGCTAATTCGATTAAAGTCCGACCGTCGCGCCAAGCCTCGCCGCGTTTTCGTTTTGAAATCCAAACGCGAAACCCTAGGTTTTTGAGAAATTCCTCGAATATGGACGCTGGATCAATGGCGAATTCCCTTTCATCATTAATTTCAATCCCAGCGCGCCGTTTTTTTTTCTTAAAACTGGCTATAGCCGTATCTCTATCAGCGTGTTGTCGGCGGACGCGAATTTGAAAGGCTTTCGCGTTTTCAGAAGCGCCGCTAGGCGAAAGCCAGTAGTCGTCGCGCTTGTCAAAGCTTCCCTGATAAACGGCATACGCGGTAATTTTTTGGGCAAGCGCGGCGGGATTCGCGACGCGGGCCTTTAGCTCTATTTCTATCATAACGGCCTTCTCGTCTTAGGAAATATTCTTTTCCGAGTTGACGTTATAGTATAATAAGACCTAAGATAGTTGTATATGACAGGGCGGACCGTTCGGCGAGTCGCTTTTCGGCTCCTGGTCTTCCGAAATTCACACAAGAGGGTACCGGATATGAAGAGAGCATTCGCGTTACTGATCGCGGCGGCGATCGTTTTCCCCGTATTCGCGCAACGGGTTGCCCCGGCTGTATATCAACCAGCTGAAGGGACTTGGTTGATGATTGGGGATCGACTCCATCAAACAGATCAAACCAAGGGTTTGGCGAAAATGAATATTCCCGCCCCACAATACGGTAAAGTCGTCTATGATTTTAACGTTCGCTATGAAGGCGGCGCCGAAGACGGGCATGGCGGTTTCGGTATCCATATTTTCGCCGACCAAGCGCACCCCAAGGCTTCCTGGGGTATGGGCAAGTCCTTCCTGCTCTGGCTTAATTATGATATGAAGCCCGGCGATCCTTCGGTACCCGCTGGTTTTAGCGCTTTAGTGTATGAAAGCCTTTCCAACTCCGAAATGAAGCTGGTAGCGGCGTACGACTTGAATAAATACGCTTATTTAGCCACTCCCCAAAATCTTGGCTATATTATTCCCGCCAAGATAGTGGTTGACGGAAATACCGGTGAAGTAAAGGTATATGATCCGACCGACTCCTCCTACTATTTTTATTTCCGTATTCCTACCCTGCCAAAATCCGGCTCTTGGATGGCTATTCGCACCAATGGCATGAAAATGTCTTTTGGCCTTCCTAACTGAGTCTAGGACGAAGCGCCCGCGGTCTAAGAGCATCGTTTCCGCCGCCGCGGCTGGCGCTATAGTAGAGCTTCCCGTAAAGGTCGCTTGATTTTGCGAGAAGCTTGATGTTTTAGGAGCCGGCCCATTTTAAGGGGCCGGTTTTTTTGTTATTAAGATTTCTCTCCTCAGTTCTCTTTCTTGCATTATGGGTTAAGTGGCGGTATTTTCTTTTTATGACTGAAATAATATTGGAAAGCATTTCTGACGGAGTTTTTACTATAGATGAAAATTGGCGTATCACGTCCTTCAACCGATCGGCGGAGAGAATTATAGGAATACGACGGTCCGTTGCCATAGGTAGACTCTGTTATGAGGTATTCAAGTCTAGTATGTGCGGAGACGAATGTCCCCTGCGCCAGACTATGAAAAGCGGCAAGGCGATAATAGATAAAAGAGGTTTTTGCGTTGACGCGAAGGGGACTCGAATCCCTATCAGTGTCTCAACCGCTTTGTTGGTTGACGAACGGGGTAAAAGAATAGGAGGAGCTGAAACCTTCCGCGATCTAAGGGAATTGGAAGAACTGAAAGAAAAACTGAAGGCTGGCAGCGGCGATAAGGCTCTGGAAAGCCATAGTCCAATTATGGCGAAAATAATTGACCTAATACCCGCCGTGGCCAGCGGCGGCAGCACCGTTCTGATCAGCGGCGAAACCGGAACCGGCAAGGAGCTTCTAGCACGAGCTATCCATAGTCATAGCGATAGAGCGGATGGGCCGTTTATCGCCGTTAATTGCGGCGCCCTGCCGGAAACCCTTTTGGAATCGGAATTGTTCGGATACATGAAGGGCGCTTTTACCGGCGCCGATAAAAATAAGGCTGGACGGTTTAAGCTGGCGGAAAACGGTAGTCTGTTTTTAGATGAACTTGGCGATTTGCCGCGTTCGCTTCAAGTCAAATTACTGAGGGTTCTGCAAGAACGGGAATTTGAGCCGCTTGGGTCGCTTAAGGCTGTCAAAACTAACGCCAGGATTATCTGCGCGACCAATCGCGATCTGGAAGCCTTAATTGATAAGGGTGAATTTAGAAAGGATCTTTACTATCGCGTCAATGTAATAAAATTAACGCTACCGCCCTTGCGTGAGCGTAAAGAGGATATCCCGATGCTGGCTGAGCGCTTTCTTGAAATGTATAAACGGTATTCACGAAAAGATATTATCGGTTTTTCCTCCGATGTATACGCGGCGTTTTTCGCCTATCCCTGGCCAGGCAATATCAGAGAGTTGGAGAATGTCGTGGAACGGGCTGTTGTACTTTGTTCCGATAAAGAAATCGATATGTCGTGTTTGCCTGAAAACTTTTCCCCACGCCGTTTCCCGGAAACGGATAACAAAGGGGAGCTGGAGCGGGAAGCTCAGGCTAATGAAAATCCAAGCGATGGAAAGGACGCTGTAAAGAAAGGGCAGGGGGAGCTGAAAAAAAATCCGACGACTGACGGTGGTATACGGGATTGGCGGAAAACCGCCGAGCGTCAAGCCATTATGGCGGAATTGGAGCGTTGCGGGTATCAGTGCTCGCTTACCGCGTATAGGCTTGGAATTGACAAGGCGACCTTATACCGAAAGATTAAGGCCTTCGGCATCGATCTAAAAGATATTCGAAAAAACGGGTGAAAAGAGCGCAAGGAAATTAAGGAAATAGCACAAAATTGAAATTCCACCTCCTTTTTTCACGGCTATACTAAGCGCATGGCCGTGTCTAGAGCGGTCAAGCTTACAAGGAGGAATACATGAAGAAGTTTGTTTTATTCGTAGTGATCGCTTCGCTCATAGCCGGAGCGGCGTTTGCCGAAGGCGCTAAGGAAGCGAAAACCTACACGATTAAGTTAGGCCATGCCTCGTCCACTGAGTCCACCCGACACCGCGCTTTATTGGATTTCAAGAGTTTTGTTGAAAAAGAATCCAATGGCCGTTTGATCGTTGAACTGTATCCCGCGGCTTCGCTCGGCAACGAATCAGAAATGATTGAAGCCGTAAAAATGGGTACCCAGGAAGCGTTTGTTGGCGGCGTTTTTGACGCCCAGGCCCCCAAGCTCAACTTGATCCTGATGCCTTTCTTCTTCCCCAGCCAAGACGCGTTGATGAAGGTAGCCCGCAGTGAAATCGGCGCCATGATCATGAAAGACGCCGAACAATTTGGCCTTAAGATGCTAGCCTTCGGCGACGGCGGCTCGCGCCATTTCACCAATAATGTCCGGCCAATCAAGGCTCCTGCCGACTTTAAGGGACTCAAGATTCGCACCCCGCCGATCGAATCCATCATGAAGTGCATTGAAGCGCTGGGCGGCAATCCGGTATCCATTCCTTACGGCGAAGTCTATATGGCGCTCAAGACCGGCGTCGCTGACGGACAAGAAAATCCGCTGGCTAATATTGGCGATATGAAGTTCCAGGAAGTCCAAAAATACATGACCTTGATTGATTATCAGTTCCATCCGGAACCCTTTGAAGTCAATCTGGCTTGGTACAATGGTCTGCCCGCCGATCTTCAGAAAGTCTTAAGTGACGGCGCCTGGCTATACACGGATAAGCAGAATCAATACCGCGCCGAAGGCAACGATAAGTATTTCAAGATGATCGTGGACGCTGGCGTGGAAGTGTATACCCCGACCGCGGCCGAACGCGAAGCCTTTATCACCGCGTGTAAACCCGTGTATGACTATTTCATTGGCAAGGGCCTCTTTACCCAGGCTGATTTGGATAAGATGAAACAAATCGCTTCCAACTAAGGGAAACGGGCTTTGGAAGGCTTCTTGCCTTCCAAGCCATATTCTAAAACGCGGGTTCTTATATAGGATCCGCGGTGTGGCGGCTTGAAAAACCGTACGGTTTTTCAAGCCGCCAACAAACGGCCGGCGGGGACAAGAGCGCTTTTCCCTTAACCATGCCGCGACGGAAACTTCGCCAGCCTGTTAATTGAAGCCGCCGTCGGGAGGCTTCGGCCCATCCTAATAAGGAATGATTATGCGCGAAAAGCCTTCACCTGCGATGTTAAATAAAGTATTACGCTGGATAGATATAAGCCATAAGGTCGTTTTAACTCTCCTTGTTGGTATATTAGCCGCCGGTGTCTCCCTTACGGTCGCTCTCCGTTATATTTTTGGCTTATCGGCCGCCTGGGCTGAAGAATTGTTGACCATGGTTTTTATCGCGACAACCTTTATCGGGGCGTCGCTTGATCTGCGGGAGAAAGAGCATATCGCTATGAGCGCGCTGGCTGATTCATTGCCGACTCGGCCGCGTCGATTTGCCTCAATAACGGTAATGGTCGTGATTATAGTTTTGAGCGTTTTCGTTATCGCGTATAGCACGCGGTGGATAAGTATAGTCGGTGGGGTGCCATCGGTCGCTACCGGTATTAAATATGGTTGGTTCTATTTATTAATGCCATTAACGTTCGCTTTGACGGCTTTTTATGCCGTAGTTAACATCCTGGCGGAATTCATGAATATAGATCCCCCGGTGACAAAATCTGATTTTACCGGTTTGGAGAACGCCGGAACGGAGGACTTGTCATGAATTTAGCCGTAATGTTCGCGGTTTTTATTTTATTGATACTGATAGGCGTACCAATCGCCTATTCTATCGGCGGTTCGGGTATAGTCTATATGATTTTGCGCGACCCGAACTTTTTACTCTCCCTGCCTCAGCGAGTCTGGTCCGGGTCAAATAGTTTTATGCTTATCGCCATGCCCCTGTTTATGTTAGCCGGAGAGCTTATGAATCAGGGCGGCTTGTCTAAACGTTTGATCAATATTTCCATGTTGATCGTGCGTTCTTTCCGCGGCGGGTTGTCCGAGGTAAATGTCGTAGCCAGTATGATCTTTGGCGGGATATCAGGTTCGTCCGTCGCGGATACCTCCGCTCTGGGCAGCGTTCTTATCCCTGAGATGACAAAACAAAAATACCCCCTTTCATACGCTTGCGGTATTACGGTCGCTAGTTCAACGATGGGAATGGTTATTCCACCCAGTATACCCATGCTGATGTACGCTATGGTTAGCGGTGCCTCGGTTGGGAAGTTGTTCTTGGCGGGTATGATACCGGGAATCTTAGTCGGTGGGACTCAATTGATACTCTCGTTGGCTATTTCCAAGAAGAAGGGTTATCTGCCCGAACCGAAGAAAGTGCCGTTCAAGGAAGGGTTTGGCATAGCTAAGGACGGTATACTCGCTGTGCTGATGCCGGTTCTTATCGTGGTGACCGTATCCACGGGCATAGCCACCGCCAGCGAATCGGCCGCGGTAGTCGTACTATACGCCT
Organism: uncultured Treponema sp.; assembly: GCA_964546285.1. GTDB lineage: Bacteria > Spirochaetota > Spirochaetia > Treponematales > Breznakiellaceae > CAZJJK01. Next base: position 12,949 of record CAZJJK010000048.1, read on the forward strand.
TAATTCTTGGCCTTCTTCTGTATAGGGAGCTTAACGGTAAAAAGATACTCGCGGTGTTGAAAAAAACGGCGACTATGTCCAGTTCCATCATGATCATTGGCGGTTTTACCATGATTTTCACATGGATAATGGCCGTGGAACAGGTTCCGGCTATGATCGCTAGTTTTCTGATTGATAGTCATATCCCGACCTTTGTCGTTTTTATCTTCCTCGATGTCCTTATACTCGCGCTTGGAACCTTTATTGACGTCACGCCCTGTATCTTGCTTATCGCTCCTATACTAATGCCTGTCATGCGTCAGTTTGGTATGAACGAACTTCAATTCGGCGCGATACTAATTGTGGGCTTAGCTATCGGTTTGGTGACGCCGCCGGTCGGTATGTGTCTGAATGTGGCTAGTAAAATATCTGGATTATCTATCGCGGCTATTTTTAAAGCGGCTTTGCCCTTTATTATCTGCAATATTATCGTTTTGGTCCTCATTACTTTCATACCGGCGGTAAGTCTCTGGTTGCCTGGTTTGTTAGGATGACGATAGGCCTTTTGGGAATAGCTTCCCGAAAGGCTTCTTCCCCGTATCTCCCTTGGCTGTCGGCGGATTGCCCTCCTTATCGCCGCCGACAGTCGTTTTTTTGTCCCTTGCCCTTCTTGCCTTTGGCAAAACTAGTCGCTACAATCTCCCATACCGACGATACGGCTGAACGTGACATATTCAAAATCCACCACGAGGCGCAAACGTTTGGAAGAGTTCCTAAATATCGCTGATTTTTAGAAGAACATACTTAAGCAAGGAGATGAGCGTTATGGATGAAATAGAAAAGTTAACTAAAAAGGATATTAAGCGGATTGTGGGTGTTGTGAGCGGTAAGGGTGGTGTTGGTAAATCCACCACCGCGGTATTATTAGCGCGGGCTTTAGCTGCCCGTGGCTATTCCGTAGGCATACTGGACGCCGATATCACTGGTCCCAGCATTCCGCGTTTAGCTGGCGTAGCCGGCTTCCCCGGGGAAAGCGATGGAGAAAGGCTACTGCCTCTTGTGGACGAACAGGGAATTAAGGTCGTTTCTATAAATATGTATATCGGCGACGAGGATGAACCGGTGATTTGGCGCGGTCCTTTACTCGGTAAGGCGCTAACTCAATTCTATAACGATGCCGACTGGGGGGCTTTAGATTACCTTATAGTCGATTTTCCTCCCGGAACGGCGGATGTGGTTTTGACCGCTTTTCAACAGCTACCGGTTGACGGCTTGGTTGTGGTCGCGACGCCTCAAGATTTCGTATCAATGATTGTAAGAAAATCAGTGAAAATGGCGTATAAGACCGAAACGCCGGTTCTGGGCTTTGTTGAAAACATGGGCGCTATGGTATGCCCGCATTGCGGCAAAGAGTTTAATCTTTTCTCTCAAGGTTCAGCGATAGATTCCGCTAACGCCCTTGGTTTGCCTTTGCTGGGTCGTTTTGCCTGGAGAAAAGAGCTGGCCCAGGAGGGGGCTTTACGGTGGGAAGCTCTTCCCGCTGAGCTTCGCGCCGGCGCTGAGTCCTTAGCGGCCGAAGTGGACAACGCTCTGGCGGCGCTACCCAAGACAGATAAATAATTCATCTTTACGTCTTAAAACCCAAAACGGGCGCCGACGCTTGCTTCCCAATTGTCTAAAGCGTTAGGGGAGAAGCTTCCGTTTGCGTATTGAATTTTAATAGGAAAGGATATTGTTGGCCGCTCGCTTGAAAACGGGTATAGTGTCATTTCGGTGTTAATAAGGAACGAAAGAACGTCAGCTGTATAAGCCGTGGCGGCTTCAGCCGAAAGCATAACTAAAGCCGAAGGACTTGCCGCGATAGAAAAGCGAGCGTAGATGCTTTCTCCCAGCTTTTGGCCTGAGTCCGCCATGTCATGGATCAACTCAAGGCCAGCGCTGGCTGACAAGGGAAAGCCAGGATACCAGAAAATATCGACAGAGGGAGACGCGCTATACGCGTTATTTCCATCAGAATAATGGGTGTACGAAGCCGCGGCTATTGGCTTTATCACTAGCTCGCCAGCGGGAATAGACAGACGGGCGGTAAGGGCGATCTTTGAGAAAGCGCCGCTTAGCCAACGCCATTCGCCCATCGGTTCAACTTCCCAAGAGAGCGCTTGTCCATTAACGGTTAGGGGTACGGACAGGGCTAAGCGCGCAAATCCAGTGTCCGAGGCGGCGCTGGCGGCGCCGTTCGTTTCTATGTGTAAGCCTAGCGCATTCATGCCGAATAAACGGGAATAAAGCAGGGATAAACCTATATTCGCCTTTTCGCAAGCTGAAGAGCTTGTGGCGATTAAGGCCCCATCGGCGCTGAAGCGAAACAAATCCGTTTTGCCGATAGGGGATCGATAGAGAAAGGATAGATCGGTAAAAGCCGCTGGCCTGATATTCCCGTCAAAAGCGGTCGCCGCGCCAGCGCCTAACCCCGCGGAAAATTGAGCGTAAACGGATATGCCTAGCGCGCCCGCCAGAAAGGTGCCGATCAACGCGCTTTTCAAACTCATCTGATCCTCCGGAATATTTCGGTATCGATTTGGAATATAGCGCCGCCTCTGTCCAGTGTTGAAGCGGCGATACTGGCGATTTCTGATGGCCGTAGTCCACCAGATACACCTCGAACAAAAAGGGCTGAAAGCTGAACGAATTTTTCAGTTTTTTCGGTGGAACGAACTAAAGCTTTCGTGAGCGTTTCCATTTCGGCATCCGTGAGGGTAAACCGGGTTCTTACCGCGGCTGTCGCTAATAACGAATCCATGACGCGCCGCGCGCCAAATTCAAAGGCCATATCGGAAAATAACGAGGATACGACTTTGTTAGGAACGTTTGAACGGAGGATAATCGCGCCAGACTTTAGAAAATAGTCACTATCAGGTTTTATACTGGGGGCGATAGGCAAGTTTTTATAAATAGTCAGCATAGCGATAAAGCGGAGGCAATCCTCGCGGATCGCCTTTAATAAAGCGCTGGATGGGACTTTTTTAATAGCGCCTTCACGCAGACGGTCCACTATCAAGTACCCGTTGACACCTAAAGCGACTGTTTCATCATATACCCGCTCCAACTCGACTTTAATATCACTATACGGTTTTGACTGTTTTTCCGAGAACCAAGCGGATAACTCGTTGGCTTGAATTGGTCTGGCCGCCGCAAAAAACAGAACGGCGGCCAGAAGCGCCAAGCCCAACGCCTTGTCTTTCATAAGCCGTGGCCTTGATTATTACCGGAATTACTAGAGGGAATAGCTCCGTTGTTGATAGAGCTGGAGCGGAATAAGGCGGCTGAAGAGCGCCCGGCGGATTTCCCGACCGTATCGTCTTTCCGACGGATTTCACCCAAACGTTTTAAGCTAGCCTTCGCGGTTAAAGCGGAGCGACTTAAGATAGAGAAGGTCTGAACGGATCTCGCTTTCGCTTGCTGTAAGCTTAATCCGCCACGTAAATCCATGTCGTATCGTGAAAAAGCATCAGCCGCCGTTTGGCCTAACTCAGCCGGATCCATGCCGGCTTCAATCGCCGCCATAAAAGCCGCGCTATGATCTTCTATATAGTCCTCCGGTGAAAGCGCGAAAGGGCGCTCTCCCAAATTGGCATGAAACGCGAGCCGGAAGCGAGTCTCCCAATCGCTTCCGCTTTCTTGGGCGTTAAGGGAGAAACAGAGCGTGAAGGCGGCCGCGAGTATGATTGCCGCTTTTGTCATAGCGGACCTCCTATATTCTTAACAAAGAATCGATGTTCCCGAAACCGTCATCAACGATTTCCTCCGAGGCGGGATCCGGCACCAAAGCGCTGCCGTCCAATAAAAAGCTGTATGTATAAACCTGATCCTTGCGTAAGTCTATGCTGATACTCCATTCGCCGTTTTCGCCGCGTTCCATAGCCCGTCTTTCGTTTTGGGACCAAGAGGGGAAGGATCCAATTAAATGGACGGATGAAGCTGAAGGAGCGTAAAGTACGAATCGATAATTAATCGTATCAACGGCGGCGGGCGCAATAAGGCCTCTGATCATAAATCCCGCCGCGAAAAGAAAGACTGCCATAGCGGCGGCTATCAAGGGAAGAAAACGTCCCCTTGCCGTATTCCAACGGGAAGGACTAGCGGTGGCTTTTCGTATTAAAGACATGGTACGCGCTGGAAAAAACGGATCATTTTTTTCGGCGCTTATCGGACTAAGACCGGCGTCGCGATCCCATAAAAATGGTAAAGCGCCGTATTTTGACGCGCAGGCGGGACAGTTATCTAGATGCTCTCGTGTTTCTTGTATTTCTTCCGCGTTGACGGTATTCTGTGGCGCTTGTATCCACTGTTTGACCCTTTTGGCCAGTTCCGCGCATTCCATATCTAGGTATACCCCTTTTTCACCGCTTTGGTTGCTTAGTTTCCATCAATTTTATCATTTCTTTTCGTGATCTAAACAGTCTGGCCTTCACCGCGGATTGATTTAAGGAAAGGGCTTTAGCGACTTCCGCTACGCTAAGCTCGGCGAAATAATATAATTCCGCGATACGCCTATTCTTTCCGTTGAGTTGTGAAACAAGCTTACGGGCCATGTCCGCTTCCAGCCATTCCTGGCCCTCATTTCGCGGCGAAGAAGCGTCATAATATGTTATTAAGCGATCAACTGTTTTAAGATCGCGTTTAAAGCGTAATTTTTTATCGGAGACACAGGAATGAGCGACCGTGAAAAACCAAACAGCGAAACTATATGTGGAATTATAGGTGGAAAGCTTCTTAAAGACTTTTAGAAAAACGTCCTGCATCGCGTCTTCAACCTCGCTTTGTGGTATGCGGGAGCGGCAAAAAGAACGTAAACGTTTTTCATACGCGCGGACGATGGACTCAAAAGCGTCAATATCGCCGGAGAGAACTTGCGTGGCTATTCCGGCTTCCCACCCGGGTGTTTCCGTTTTATCCATCATGATTGCTATCTCAATGTATCACCAGTGACGGGATGGCGCAAAAAAAAACGTTTTTTTTGCGCAACCATCGCCGCTTAGGGGCGGTATACCTAGCCGTACCCCGTATGGTGGTACATCAGACAACGCGTAGGAGGACTACTATGAAAAAGCTAATATTAGCCGTAACGGCCGTTTTACTACTTGCCCCTTTGGTTTTAGCCGCCGGAAATGCAGAAAAACTAGAGACTCTTGAAGGAGAGGTTGTGTTAACCACGAATGCCGCGGGGCTCCCTGCCTTAATGCTCCGAATGGCTGATGGTGAACTCTTGGAAGTCGGAATTGGGGAAGCGGAGCTGGAGAAACTTCAGCTTCAAGTTGGTCAGCGAATCCAAGTTCAGGGCGTATTTATAGGTGCGACCTCTGAGAATCAGATTCAGGAAAAGGTCTTAGCTCGGACTATGGTAGTTAATGGGAAAAAAGAAGCAATTGCCGAGCCAGTACAGTTGACTGAACGGGAAAAACTTCAGGTCCGCGAATATGAAGCGGAACAAGCGGCGCTCCGGACCAAAGAGCAGGAACGTGTCGGCGGTGGAGGGGAATCAGCTGGTTCAGGTTTAGGAGAAAGCCAGAGCGGTTCAGGGTCTACCGATCCAGCTTCCGGCTCCGGTCAGGATGAACGCGGTAATAACTAAACCAAGGCGAGCAAGAGCTCGTATTAGCGCTAAAGGCCCTGGACGTATAGTCTGGGGCCTTTGGCGCTTTTTCTTAATTCAGTTATATAAAAAGAGGCTATCCCAAAGGCCACAAAATTATTGGATCTGACATTTCTAGGCTAGTTCAGTTTTCATTCAAATATATTTATTATATAGAAATAATAATCAAGGGAAAAAATTTGAGCTGCATAAAATTTAGGATTTTGCCAGCGGTATATAACCCTTACTAACTGCTGCCAATTCTGTTGTAGCCTTGGATCGCGAATTTTCATTAAAAAATATCTAAGGGTCTGATATAGTTGAGTACGATCCTTTGGTTGGGGTTTGTAATTATCTGGTAGCTAAGTCCTAAATCACGGGTATTTCTCATGTGCTCTGTGTCAAACATAGTTATGCTCAGTACTGAGGCTTAAGCGCTTGATAAAAAAGGCTTGTCTAGAGCTGGTTTTGTCTCAAGCCCTGTAATTGAAAAATTACTAAATTATATTTAGATATGGAGATACGTGTTTATTTTTTCAACAGAATTGATAGCAGTACATAAACCTTATGAGCCTGTTCCTGTATACGTCCTGGCGCCTCTCATCCAAAAGCGGTAACTGAGGTAAAAGAAGGCCACGCCGATAGTCGGAGATAACCAAGTGAGGAGCGGAATCTCCGTTGGCCGAATAAAAAGCAGTCCTGGATAATAGGCGATAAACGCTATTGGTATGACAAAAGTGAAAATGAAGCGGAAGAGAGGATTAAATATGGTTACAGGATACTTAGCGTAATCCTTGAATTTAGCCGCCATAACCATAACATAGCCTGAATTGATTATCCAAAAACAGCTTGCGGCGGCGAAATTCATAAGCGCGATCATAAACAGAGAGGCGGTTAAAAGAGCGATTATAAGCTGAATGATGATCAAAAAGGAGACGCTAAGTTCCAAAATATTCCATGCGTAAACAAGCGTCACAATTCCGAACGCGAATTGCCCCAAGCCTTTAATGTCAAAAACCTCGGAGACAAAGTAGAAAAATAAATTGATAGGACGGAAACAATACTTAATGAAGTCGCCGGAGTAGACATAGAACCGAAGACTCCAGTTGTTATCAAAAAAGCATTGTACGGGGGTAAGCGAAATCAACGAAAAGCCGTAGAGAAAGAGCATTTCGTGATAATTCCAACCCATGACTGAAGGGAAATTCTGAAACATGATCCAAAAAGCCGCGAAGCCAGCTATATTAGTGAAGATGATTCCCATCGTGGAGATGATGAAATCGCTTCGGTAACTGAGTTTGCTTTTCAAATCCTGAATTAGGATTCTTTTATAAATGTTCAAATAAAATTGAATCCCTTGCTTTTTCATACGCCGCCGATCAACCGCCATTTACCGTAATTTGCTTAATGGACTTCATCCAGAATAGATCGCTCGCGATACCCATAAAGATAAGCCAAAAAAACTGGACGCCGATCATACTAAAACGTTCTCCTATCGGCATATTATAATCTAACAGGAGCTTTAGAGGGGTGTTGTAGATAGCTTGAAAGGGTAGATACATAACGACCTTGGCGAAAGAAGCCGGGAAAAAGGCTAACGGTATACTGGCGCCGGAAAGGAGCAGAACTATCACTTCCTTCATGATGTTGATACCCCAGATAGATTCCGTGTACAGGCAAATCGTTGATACAAAAAAATTCACGAAAAAATTAATCATTATAGCAAAACCAACGGCTACCATGAAAAACCCGAGGTTTAGTCCGATATGGATGGCGCCGTTTAGGACGAAATGAACTACTAGAAAAGTTGGTAGAAAGGTAAAGAAAAAGGATGGAACAAGGCTACCCGCGGATTGGAAGAACATATAGCGTCTGAATTTTATAGGTTTTATCAGGTTTAGAACTATTTTTCCGCTTTGTATATCACGGCTCATGTTCCAGACTAAGTAGGTTTCCATAAAATAAAACAGAGCGGTCGCGAGCACCAAGTAGATCATGGTGTCCTCAAAACTCATGCCGTTAACCGTCGGCGTGTTGACCGAATTGAAAATAGCCCGCCAAAGGAAATAGATAATGACCAAATAGATAAGGTTCCCGACTATGGTCACCACGGTTCCTATGCGGAACTGGAAGGATTCGAGTATGCCCGCTCTAATAAGGGTGAGGTATTTTTTGAAGATCACTCTATACCCCCCTCATAGATTTTCTTGATGACGCTCTCCGTGGAAATTTCTTCTAATTTCATATCGAAGATCTGATAATTACTTTGAATCGTTTTAAGAATTTCCATTAGGGGAGTTTCGTCTTCGTTGATAAGAACATCGAGCCAGCTATCTTTGCGCGTGACAATCAGAGATGAGGCGGACGGGTGATCGCGACGGAGCTTTTCCTGCACAACAGCGGACTGCCTTTCCAGCGTTTCCTCGGTTAGTTGTTCCGCTTCGTTTGCCAGCCGCAGTTTGAGCGTTCTATACGCACCAAAATATCGTTTTAGGCTAGCGCTATCGTTATCGTATAATAGTGCCCCCTTATCGATAATAACGATACGTTTGCATAGCGCGTCCACGTCTCCCATATCGTGGGTTGTGAGAACTATTGTCGTTTTTTTCTCTTTATTCAGTATGGCGATTAATTCCTGGATTTTGCTTTTCATCGATATATCAAGACCGATAGTCGGCTCGTCCAGAAAAACTATTTTCGGATTATGCAAAAAAGCGGCCAGGATATCGCTTAGGGTTCTTTGTCCAAGAGAAAGTTGCCTAACCGGTTTATGAATGATGTCGTCCAGCTTAATAAGGGTAGCGTATAAATCAATCATATCCTTATATTCTTTATCGCTTACCTGGTAGATATCCTTGAGGATATGGAAGGATTCTATAACCGGCAAAGCCCACCATAGTTGAGAGCGCTGGCCAAAAACAACTCCAATTTCTTGGGCTACCCGTGTCCGCTGTTGATGGGGAACCCGCCCGTTTATCAAGATTTCGCCTCTGGTAGGCTCCAAAATCCCGGTCATGATTTTAATGGTAGTTGATTTTCCCGCGCCGTTTGGCCCCAAATAACCGACTATCTCTCCTCGTTCAATATTCAAAGAGACGCGGTCCACAGCTTTTATGATTTTATAGTCTCTGGAAAACAAATCAAGAAAGCTTCCTCTTAAGCCTTCCCTACGATTCAGAATCTTGAATTCCTTTGTAATGTCTTTGAGAGAAATCGCCTTTTCCATAATTCTCTTTCCTTATCCCAGTAGCGGTTCAGCCGTTTATTTTAGGGTATCATAGTACTCTTTTAGTTTCTATTGGAAATGTTGGTTTAAATTTCGAAATACACTTGAAATATGAGGTTTTAGCGAAAAGCGCTTGTATTAAAGTTCCTAAGGGCTGCCAATTCTGTTGTGGCCTAGTAGACAGGACTATTTCGCCAGATGCCTGACGAAGCAGCCCGATCCGGGTTGTTCCTTAGAATTGGCCGCCGTTTGTTAGGGTCATAAAAGCGCGTCAGTATTAGCGCTTTCTGGCGCCTTAAGCCAGCGCCAACCAATTCCTAAAAGCAAGGCGATGGCTAATAACGGTCCCGTGAAAAGTAATAACATAGCCGCCTGATGGCTTTGATTGCGCATCGCTAAGACCGCGAAGGCGCCGGCCGCCGCTAAAAAAGCGAGAAAGCCAAACCATTCCCAACGCCAGGCGATAAGCAAAAGGATGAATAAGGCGATAGACGGTAGCATATGAATAAAAAAACCTATCAGCATTTCACTTAAGGTATATTCCTCAGAAAACACATCCAGGGAAAATAAACTGATAAAGGCTATAATCAAGAGTCCGGCGACGCGTGGTGTCCAATATATTGATTTTTTTAGACTATCGTGGACGCGTGCGCCGCCGCGTGTTTGCCAAAAAGCGCTCAGTAAAAGGCCAATAGAAAAATAAAAAAGGATGAGAGGAATGGACAAAAGAAAGCCATTTATAACCATTTGCCAAAAAGCGGAATCTCCGGCTGTGTAGTTTATATACAGAAGATACGATAAAGAAGCGATAAATAAGAGGATTAGACCAATGGCGAGAAATAGATAAAAAAACGAATTCCGCTCTTTCATAAAAACCCCCTTAACGGGAAAAGGCTATAACAGAAAGCGTACTCGATACCCTTGGTATGATAGCACAATAAAACTCTAGTCGCAACGATAAAACAAGAGGGGAGCCTGGTATGGATTTCTGGGCGACCTGAAGTCGGTCCGCGCCGCGGTGACGACCACGGGAAGCTGGACCAGCGGCCAAGTTAATTCCGGCTAGCATGAGCCATGACTAAATGCAAAGCTTGATCGCGATTTGGCCAAACTAGGGATGGGCGATGACGAACAACAGCGTAAAGATCACTTACTGCTGCCAATTTTGTTGAAACCCAAGAAAGTTGGAAAGCTTCGTGGCTCAACCAAGCCCAGCTTAGAATATAGCTCTATCAGTACAATATATATCTTATCCAATAAATAAATCTCGTACCATATTCCGGAATATCTTAGTTCCCGCAATCGGCAGCGCGAATCCAGCATTGAACGGGAAAAGCCTAAGCTAAGCCGATTCAGCCTAAAATCCCACGGCTGATTCATAGTAAAACCTCGATTAATATGAAGAAGCAATAGAAAAGTTTTGCAACAAAATTGGCAGCAGTATATAAAGATCAGGGCTGGAAGGAAGTCGGCGGTCCATACCCCGATGCGAAGATTGCTGTAACATATATGTACCTTTTCCGGATCAAGCCCCGGGGTATGGAAAGCCGCCTTCCAATCAGCCGACGCCGTCCCAAC
>CAZJJK010000049.1:0-3352 GCA_964546285.1 uncultured Treponema sp.
AGGATAAAGGAAGCGCATTTGGAGGAAGACGCTGGCAAAATGATTCATGCTGGTGGCGTTACTTTATTAGACTATAACCGAGCCGGCGTATCGCTTTTAGAGGTTGTCACCGAACCGGATTTTAAGACAGGCGAGGAAGCTGAACGCTTTCTCCGTCTTTTACGCCGAACAGTCCGGTATTTAGGTGTAAGCGATGGCAATATGGAGGAAGGCTCGCTACGTTGCGACGCTAACGTGTCAATCAATGTGGAAGGCGCTGGGCTAGGGCGAAAGGTTGAAATAAAGAACCTAAATTCGGCGCGCTTTGTTCGCTTGGGTTTAGAGTATGAAATAAAACGTCAAAGCGCTGTTTTGGATGACAATTGCCATATTTCTCAGGAAACTAGACTTTGGAACGAAAATCGTGATCAGACCGAGGTTTTGCGATCAAAGGAAAACGCCAACGATTATCGCTATTTCCCAGAACCGGATCTTCCCCCCTTTATCGTTGATAGGCATTTCGCTGAACAGGTGGAGAGCGCCCTCGTTGAGCTCCCCGCCGAAAAGGAGGAACGTTTTCGGAGCAGATACGCTCTTTCTGAAAACCAAATAACACTATTATGCGAGGAACGCGCTGTCGCTGATTATTTTGAGGACGCCGTCACGAAATTAACGGACGCGTTGATAATAAAAGCCGAGGACGGCGGGGTTCTACAAGAAAAAGAAGCCGCTGAGCGCGTCTATGCCTGGCTGTCTTCAGACGTTCGCCGATTAATGAAGAAGGACACTATCGCGAACAACGCGATTGGTTCTTTCAGGCTAACGAGCACCAGATTAGCTTCTTTAGTAGCTCTGTTGGTTGAAGGACGTTTATCCGGAAAATTGGCGAAACAAGTTTTGGAGCTGGTGGTGGCTAATGATATGGAGCCAGAAGCGATAGTGAAAGATCGGGGTTGGGAACTTATTTCCGATGAGGCGCTTATCAGAAAAGCCGTGGATCAAGCCTGCGACGCTGAAGCTGAAGCGTTCACAGCCGCGGTAAAAGGCGAAGCTAAACTTGTCTCATACCTTATTGGAAAGACGATAGCCGCATCGGGCGGACGCGCCGAGCCTAATCTTGTCCGGCGTTTGGTAACGGAAAAAATAGCGTCCGCCGCGCGTTCTTAGGAGGAGTCATGCGGATTACCACAAAGGATTTTTTCACTCTTGATGCCGAAGAGCTTGGTAAACACCATGAACTTAAGGGCTGGGTTCACCGAGTCCGATTTTTTGGAGGCGTTAGTTTTATTCTCCTCCGTGATCGAGGCGGTTTTGTTCAGCTTGTATTGGAAGGCGATACGGCCAACACGCGAGATCGCGCCTTGACGGTAGAATCAATAATCGCGGTGATTGGTCGCGGGGTCGTCAACGCCAAGGCCCCCGGCGGTCGTGAACTACGGATTGAGTCTATGACGCTTATTTCCGCGGCTGAAGCTGACCCGCCTTTTCCCATTAATGATGAAGTTTTGCGTTCCGGTTTAGACGCGATCTTGGAGAACCGGCCCTTGTCTTTGCGGCATCGGAAAATTCGATCCATCTTTACGGTCCAATCAAGCATTATCGGCGCCTTTGCCGAGTATTTACGGGATCGGGATTTTACGGAGATAAAGACCAGTAAGCTGATTGGCGGAATGACGGAGGGCGGGACGGGGCTTTTTGAGGTATCGTACTTTGATACAAAGGTCTATTTAGCTCAGTCACCGCAATTTTATAAGCAGACTTTGGTAGCGGCTGGTTTGGAAAGGGTGTTTGAGGTCGCGCCGGCGTATCGAGCGGAGAAACATGATACCCCGCGGCATTTGAACGAATACGTTTCACTGGATTTGGAATTGGCCTTTATAGAAAACGAACTGGACCTTATCGATCTGGAACGTGGACTTCTTTCTCATATTTTTAAGAGGGTCGCTGAAAAAAACGCTGAAGAACTTGCTCTTTGGAATACCAGTGTCCCGGACAGCTTAGCGGTAGCGGCCGCGCCTCTGCTTTCATATGATCAGGCTTTAAAAATTGCCGCTCGTGAAGATACCGAGGGACATCGGCGTTTCCATGACCTGAACCCAGAAGCGGAAAAACTGCTCTGCGCTTGGGCTGATAGAGAGTATGCTTGTCCCTTGGTATTCGTTAACGAATTCCCTAAGCGGGAACGCCCTTTTTATACGCATCCAATGGATTCTGGTAAAACCCGTAGCTTTGACGCTTTATTTCGTGGTTTGGAAATAACGACTGGCGGGCAGAGAATAAACGATTATCGTCAAATGTTGGATAGTCTTGCCGCGCATGGAATGCCCGCCTCGGATATGAAAGACTACCTAGCCATCTTCAAATATGGCTGTCCACCTCATGGCGGTTTCGCTATTGGTCTGGAAAGGCTAACCCAAAAAATACTTGGTTTGGCTAATGTAAAAGAGGCTTCTCTTTTTCCGCGTGATCGTAAAAGGATCCGCCCCTGAGAATACATGTAGGCTATTGAGGAGAGTCCACCTAAACTGGACGCACAGGCTTGTGTAGCGAAGCTTTAATACGCGGTAAAGAAAACTGCCAAGTAAAAAATGAGACTCTGAGAGAGCTTCTTGACAAGGTAAGCGCCTCTTTTTGTGACGAGTCCGCGATTGTGGAGATAACAAAGCTTCGATACACTATATATAGACAGCTCCCGTATGATATAAAGCGCTATGGATCATCATCATCGAAGCTACCATTATATTCTATTCGCGGCGGCGACAGTCCTTGTGCTGGTGGCGGTGCTTTTCCCTGGGGGGAGTGTACCAAAGCTGCCAATGCTTTTAGGACTAGATAAGATCGCCCATGCTGTCCTGTTTTTTATATGGGCGTTAAGCTTATTGCGCGCATGGCGTTTTGCTCGTCGCTTTTATATCTTGTTGTTGCTCAGCGGCGTATTCGCTATTGGGACAGAAGTTCTCCAGCTCTTTGTGGAAAAGCGTTCCTTTGACTGGTTTGACGCTGTCGCCGATCTTTTAGGTACCTCTCTCGCCTATGGTTTCTTCGTTATTTATAAACGTATAAAGCGTGTAAAAACAAAGCTTTCGGTTTAGAGTCAAGCTTGCCTGTCAGTAAGAATTTATCTTGATGATGGACAGGCAAGACGCTTTTCAATAACAATAAGACAAGCGCGCTGACGCGGTTTGCGGAGGTCTAGATGAATCCCGGTTTTGATCCTCGGCTTTTAGCTGATTTCGCTCGTTATTATGGTTTCCATTATGGTGTATGTGACCCGGTAGCTCTCGTTAAAGATCTAGTGATCGAGATGGAACGAGGGCTTCGCGGCGATAACTCTACTTTGCCTATGCTCCCTTCCTATATTTATCCGCCTGAA
>CAZJJK010000049.1:3452-18009 GCA_964546285.1 uncultured Treponema sp.
GGTTCCGCTCAAATACCTATCGATGGCGGTTTGCGTCGCGGTGACGATCTGTATGGAGTGGAAGCCGGACCGGTTATCGGCTTTATCCTTGGTACCGGCATGAATATCGCCTATCCTGAAAGGCGAATCCCAAAAATTGCTTTTAGTGATGACAATTCGCCGCAAATAGTCGTTTGTGAGACGGGTAGCTTCCATACCCGCTATACGGGCCGTTTAGATGAGGAATTCGATGCTACCCTGAAAAATCCAGGCGCCTATACCTTTGAGAAAACAATGGCTGGCGCTTATTTAGGCCCCCTCTCTCTCTTTATGCTGCAACGCGCCGTGTCTGACGGTGTCCTGCGTTTTCGCCGTTCCGATGAGCTTTTAGCGTTGAATAGTCTTCCCACCCGGGACCTGAATCATTTTATGCATTCGCCGCTGTCCGGCGAAGGGTACCTTGCCCAAATGTTTGAGCGTGATGAACGCGACGCCCTTTCCTCCCTTGTGTTCTTGGTGTCGCTCGTTACCGAAAGGGCGGCATTATTCGCGGCCGCAGCGGTCGCCGCGGCCGTGGAACGGTCTGGCGGCGGCTTTGATCCCTTTGTTCCTGTTCGTGTCGCGGTTGAGGGAACAACCTATGTCGTCTATAAGGGTATGAGGCAGGCTTTGGAAGCCAGGCTTCACAGTTTGTTATCCGCTAAAGCGCCTCGTTCTATCGCGGTCGCTACAGTGGAACAGGCTTCGCTAATCGGGGCGGCGGTCGCCGGTCTTTCTTTGTGATATAAACAAAGGCAAGCGCGTTCTGGGCTTTCCTTTTTAGGCGTAATTTACGATCTTTTAGGCACGCTTTTTCGCGTTTTAACCCAAATAAGGACGGTTATTATGCCGGATCAGAGTCTTATACCGATAGAACAGATATTACCCAATAAGCTGCATCTCGTAGCTCTTATGGGTAGACCGATTTTCCCTGGCATCTTCACACCTATAATGATAGGGAATCCCGCTGACGTTAAGGTGATTGATGAAGCCGTTTCGGGTGATGGCCTAATCGGTTTGGTTATGCTACTCAATGAAACCGATACGCCTAGCGCCGAGGATCTCTATAAAGTAGGTACGGCCGCTAAAATTGTCAAAAAGATAAATTTACCGGATGGCGGCGTTAATATTTTTATTTCGACATTAAAGCGATTTAGGATAAAGAAAGCTCTAAACGCCCAAAATCCAATTGTCGCGGCGGTGGACTATTTGGATGATGAGGAAGACGATACCAACGAGGTTAAGGCCTTAACCCGGGCGCTTATAAGTGAGATGAAGCAGATATCTGAGAATAATCCTTTGTTCTCAGAAGAAATGCGCCTAAATATGATAAATATTGATCATCCTGGTAAGATAGCGGATTTTATCGCTAGTATTCTCAATATAGAAAAATCGGAACAGCAACGCATACTAGAAATTATTAATGTCCGCAAACGGATGGAACAGGTATTGGTTTTCATTAAGAAAGAGCAGGAACTGTTGAAAATACAGAAAAAGATACAAAAAGAGATAAATGAAAAGATAGAAAAGAGTCAGCGCGAATATTTCTTAAAAGAAGAACTTAAAGCTATAAAGGGCGAGCTCGGAATGACCACTGACGCTAAGTCATCGGAGTATCAGCGCTTTAAGGAAAAAGTAGATGAATTAAAATTTGAGGGAGAGATCAAGGAAACCGTAGACCAGGAGCTGGAAAAATTTAGTCTGATGGATCCTAACTCTTCCGAATTTATCGTTACGCGCAATTATCTCGATGTAATTGTTTCCTTGCCCTGGAATAACCCTAAAAATGAGAGCTTTGATCTTTCACAGGCGGCCGCGATTTTAGAGGAAGATCATTACGGACTAAAGGACGTTAAGGATCGAATCGTTGAATACCTCGCGGTTAGAAAACTGCGAAAGGATTCCAAGGGGTCTATCGTCTGCCTCGTTGGTCCCCCCGGTGTCGGCAAAACCTCGGTTGGGCGTTCAATCGCCCGCGCCTTGTCTAAGAGTTTTTTCCGTTTCTCCGTGGGCGGTATGCGCGACGAGGCTGAAATTAAGGGACATCGCCGTACTTATGTGGGGGCTATGCCTGGCAAGATTATTCAAGGATTAAGGATAGTTAAGTCAAAAGATCCGGTGTTCATGATCGACGAGATTGATAAGATGGGACAGAGTTTTCAAGGCGATCCATCCAGCGCGCTCTTGGAAGTGTTGGATCCAGAGCAGAATTACGCCTTCCGCGATCATTATTTGGATCTCCCCTTCGATGTATCTCATATTTTCTTTATCGTTACCGCGAACACCCTGGACACTATCCCGCCAGCCTTACTGGATCGTATGGAAATAATCCAACTCCCTGGGTATATCGATACGGAAAAATTGGAAATAGCCAAACGCTACCTTATACCGAAAAGCCTTGAAAAAAATGGCCTGAGACGTTCTCAGGCTCGTTATACCCGTGACGCGTTGCTGTTTATAGCCAATGGTTACGCTCGTGAGGCGGGTGTTCGCAACTTTGAGAAAAATTTAGATAAGATCCACCGTAAGATAGCCAAACAATTGGTGGAAACCGCGGAGGCCGCCGAAGTCGCGCGAGCCTCAGAGCTAGCGCAAGCCACCAAAGCTGAGTTGGAGTCTTCGGAAGGTTCTGAGGCCGCTCTAAAAACTAAAGCCTCTAAAAAGGGAGAAGAGCTAGCGGGGGAAGCGGCTTTGTCAGTAGCCGAAACGGTGGATAAAACGATGAAGCCGATAAAATCCGGAAAAAGCCCCAAAAAAACCATGGAAAGGTTCGCTTTGGATAAAGCTTCCATTGAGAAACACTTGGGTAAACCCCTTTTTATGGAGGAAGAAGCTAAAAGGGCTGATAGGCCGGGTATGTCAGTGGGTTTGGCTTGGACCAGTATGGGCGGCGATACACTCGTCATAGAAGCTGTCGCCACACCGGGCAAAGAGGGGCTCACCCTTACCGGAAAAATGGGCGATGTTATGAAAGAATCCGCCAATATCGCTTATACCTACGTAAGAAAAATCGCGGCGGAAAAATATGAGCTTGGCGCCGACTGGTTTGAGCATAACCATATACATTTGCATATACCGGAAGGAGCTACACCTAAGGATGGCCCCTCGGCCGGTATTACCATGGCTACAGCTTTGCTTTCCTTGGTAACCAAACGGGTGATTAAGGATAGAGTTGTCATGACGGGAGAGCTCAGCCTAACGGGCCAAGTCCTGCCGATAGGCGGGCTAAAGGAAAAAACCATAGCGGCCCGGCGTAATGCGGCCAGAGACGTTATAATTCCCAAGCGGAATATGCGGGACCTTGACGACATTCCGGAACATGTCCGTAAAGGCTTAAGCTTTCATCCCGTTGAGCGTTTTGAGGATGTGATCGCTCTTGTGTTGCCGGATTGATCATGTACGTTCACGCGAAAATGAGGGAGTTCGATGAGAGACTTAAAGCTCTCTTTGATGTGGTTGATCAAGAACTGGAGCTGATGTGGGGTGATCTTCACGCTCTGCATCCCAATCGTCCCGCTTCAGGCGTTACCGACGATCCCTCTTCTGACGGCTTATTTGAAATAGCGGCGGATTTTACGCCCGGTTATGGCTCTGAGTATGGCCGCGGATATATTATCGCCTTTCGCGTGGCTACCTTGGAAAGGGTTAAGCAAGCGGATTTTGAGCGGCTTATGTCCATAGCCGCCACCCTGATTGAACGCTATTTGCCCGAATTTTTCCCCGACAGAAGGATTGATGTAGTTAGGGACGGCGCTCGCTTTAAGCTGATAGGCGATTTTTCTCTGGGAAAAATGTAAGGGCTCTGACGGCGACTGGCGGGATAAAAAGGCGCTGGCATGCTTGCTCTCCGCGCTCCGCGACCGTTATGGCTTTTTCCCTTGTCTCGACTAGTAGGCGAATATCGATAAATATTCTATGATAACCAGTAAAATTGTATATTTATACGGAGAAAGCTATGCTTGTTCTTAAATTCGGCGGCACTTCTGTCGGCTCACCTGAGGCGATTAAGCGACTTATCGATATTGTGACAAATGAGGAACATCGGCTTAAGGTCCGCGTCGTGGTCGTATCGGCTTTTTCCGGAGTGACCGACGCCTTAATCCAACTAGCCGTAATGGCTGAAGCCGGCAGCCCCTTATATCGCGAAAAGATCACGGCTCTAAGCCAGCGGCATTATCAAGCGGCGGCGGAATTGTGCGACACTGAAAACCTACTCTTGGCGAAAGCTTTCTTAAGCGAGAGTTTTGAGCGCTTGACTCACATATTGGACGGCGTTAACGCTTTACGGGAATTATCGTTACAGACCTTGGATACGGTAATGAGTTTTGGCGAATGTTTTTCGGCCTTTATTATCGCCGCCGCTTTCCGGTCTAATAAGGTTGAGGCCGATTATCTGGACGCACGGACTGTGCTTCGCGCGGATAATTCCTTTGGCGCCGCTCATTTTGATTCCGCGTCAAGTTACACGAATATCCGCTCCGCTTTTTATGAAGGAAGCGTTCTAAGAATCGTTACTGGCTTTATCGCCGCTACGGTGGATGGTAAAACCGTTACCCTTGGCAGGGGCGGTTCCGATCTTTCCGGCGCGATTTTTGCCTCGGCGCTCGGCGCCGAAGCGCTTGAGATTTGGACGGATGTGGATGGAATTCTGAGCGCCGATCCAAAAATAGTAAAGAACGCTTTTACCTTAAAAGCTATCTCTTATGAAGAAGCGATGGAGCTGTCTCATTTTGGCGCGAAAGTGCTGCATCCGCCTACGGTACGTCCAGCCCTGGAAGCGAATATACCCATCAGAATACGTAATAGTTTTAACCCAAACGGTTCTGGCACCCTTATTGTTCTAAACGCGCCAGATAGCCCTTATCCGGTGAGAGGCGTCGCCTCCATTAAGGATGTAGCCCTGATTCGCGTTCAAGGCTCTGGCATGGTGGGTGTGGCCGGTTTTTCCTCGCGGCTCTTTGGCGCTCTCGCGGCCAAGGGCGTTAACATTATTCTCATAAGCCAAGCCTCCAGCGAGTATTCCATTTGCTGCGCCATTTTACCGAAGGATGCTCAAGCCGCTATTTTAAGCATTAAAAATGAATTCAATAAGGAGATAGCTAGCGGTGCCATTGATGAGCCCAAGGCCGAAAGAGACTTGTCCATAGTCGCGGCGGTTGGCGCTAATATGAAGAACACCAGCGGTATAGCCGGAAAGGTTTTTCACGCCTTAGGCCGCAACGGCGTCAATGTTGTCGCTATCGCCCAGGGCTCATCGGAACTGAATATCTCAGCCGTCATTTCCAAGCCGGACGAGTCAAAGGCCGTCAACGCCATCCATGAAGCCTTCTTTCTTTCCGGGCAACGTTCCGTCAATCTTTTTCTTATCGGCATTGGCTTAATTGGTGGAACACTCTTGGACCAGCTAGCCGCCCAACAAGAAATTTTAAGCGATCAGCACAAGGTACGGATAAACCTGGTTGGAATCGCTAATTCACGGCGTATGGCCTTAGATGCCGCTGGTATCAATCCACATACGGCGCGTGACCGGCTGTCTACGGGTGAACCGTTTAATATGACTGGTTTTTTGGATAAGATGAAACGCTTCAATCTGCCAAATAGCGTCTTCTGCGACTGCACCGCCAGCGAACTTGTTTCCGGGCTGTACCTCGATGTTCTAACAGCCGCTATTCCGGTGATTACGCCCAATAAACGGGCTAATTCAGGCACTTATGACAGTTATAAAGCCTTGATCGCCTACGCGCGCGAACGAGGCATCCCTTATCTGTATGAGACCACCGTTTGCGCTGGTTTACCGGTGATTTCCGTTCTTCACGATCTCGTTTTGTCAGGCGATCGCGTGAGGAAAATCGAGGCTGTCTTATCCGGCTCGCTGAGTTATATCTTTAATAATTTCGATGGGACTAAGCCTTTTTCCGCCTTGGTGCGCGAGGCTAAAACCCTAGGCTATACGGAACCCGATCCCCGTGACGATCTAGCCGCCGTGGACGCCGCGCGAAAGGCGCTTATTCTGGCGCGGGAAGCCGGCCTGGCCTTGGAATTAGCCGATATCCGTATAGAAAGTCTCCTTCCCGCCTCGTGTTTTGAGCAAGCGGATCCTGAAGTTTTCTACAAGGCTATCACCGCGCATGACCAAGCGTTCGCGCGGCGCGTCAAAGCCGCTAAAGCGAAGGGCGCGGTTTTGCGCTATGTGGCCACGATAGAGGAGGGGAAGGCTGAGCTCGCTTTGCGGGAACTTGGGCCGGATAGTCCCTTCCGTCATCTAGTGGACGCGGACAATATCGTCGTGATCCGGAGCGACCGCTACAGCGTCCTGCCGCTAGTCGTCAAAGGCCCTGGCGCCGGCGCTCAAGTCACGGCCGGCGGTGTTTTCGCCGATATCGTTCGGATAGCTCGGACCCTGGTGTGAAAACCGCCTAGGTAAAAAAAAAAGCCGTCCGGCGTAAGCGGACGGCTTTTTTTTGCGAAAAGACTAAGGCTAGAGGATCAACTTAACGCCGACCGTCCAGCGTATGCTTTTAATGCCGTATTCGGGAAGCTCGTATTCCTCATCAATATACCAGAGATCTATATCAGTGTCATGTTCCGCCCCAGGCGTATCCCAAGACACGCCGTAGATTCTTGTGGTGCCGGTTGTCGGTTCGCCAAAGGGGAAGTTGTACGCGCCTTTGACGAAAGCGCCGATCGGTCCTAGATTAACGCCAAGCCCGACGCCGCCATAGCCATAGAGGGTGGCTTGGATTGGGTTGTCCCAATCGGGATCGTCTTCTTCATTGGCATAGTCTCGGGCTATATAGCCCATGCCGCCCTCAATAAAGGGGTCAAGGAAAGCTTTAGCGCCAAAGAGGTGATAACCTAAATAGCCCATAATGTCATAATCCATCATTTCCACAAGCCAAGGATTATACGGGTCAAAAGAGAAATCTTCCTCATAGAATGAAAAATTGGCTGAGGCGCCAAGAGAAATCTTTCCCATCAGGATTTCCAAGCCGGGGCCGTAAAATAAGCCTTCTTGGTTTTCCGTAAACTTATTCCAGCCTTCCTCAAAGGTTATTTCATTGTCCGTATAAAAGATGGCTGAACCAGTCACGGCCAGTTGGGCAAAAGCGCCGGCGCCGACCAAGGCGATGAGTAAAACCGCCAAAAATAGCTTCTTCATATAAAACTCCTTCCCCTTTTGGGCTTAGCTTAATCATAAATGTATCACAAATGTGGCGGATAGCAAATCCTGGAACGGAATTCCTTGTTTTTTTTATTTTCAACGGTACAATTGGAGTTAAACGCTAACCGAAGCGGTTCGGTCGTTTATTATGGGAGGATTACATGAAACGCTCACGCCTTATTCTTATACCCTTGGTCCTTTTGGTTACCGTTTCGGGCATTTTCGCTCAGAATCGGGGGGCTCTTACCATCCAATGCGATCAAATCGGCGCCCAGGTCTATCTGAACGATCGTCTGGCGGGAACGACCACTCCCAATTTTACGCAATTGCTTCCAGTCGGAAAATACAGCGTTAAGGTTATAAAAAGCGGCTACAAACCCTTTGAGTCCATAGTGACCATGATAGGCGGCCCGGTGGTTCTGAATGTCGTTTTATCGTCGCCAAGCTCAGCCCCAGCGGCGGCCAGATATAAATTAGCCGTATCGGCGCTCGCTTCCGGCGTCTCTGTTTCCGGTGCCCAGGTTTCCGTTAACGGCGCTTTTATCGGGCTGGCGCCGGTGGCGACTACGCTAGAGGCTGGTAATTATGTCCTTTCAATAACGGCGCCTCATTTTGAGCCCTATACGACGACCGTGTCGCTGGTGGATAACCTGTCTCATAGCGCTGTACTGCGGCCCCGCACGTACACTCTTTCCATAAGCGCTCAAGCGGATGGAATGCCGATACCTAACGCGCTTATATCGATGAATGGCCATACCAGCGGTCAGGCCCCGATCGATCTAAACGTTCAAGCTGGAGCTTACGCGCTTGTCATAACGGCGGATGATTATGAGCGGTATGAAGCCATTGTATCGGTGGATAGGGATATGAATCATATCGCCGTTCTAAAACCGATGCTGCACCGCTTATCGGTAAGCGCCAATGTCGCTGGCGCGGAAGTGTACCTTAATAAGGTTCTAGCGGGCATCGCTCCGCTTAGTTTGAATTTATCCCCAGGGAGTTATCTGCTTAGCGTTAAGGCGCCGGGTTACGCCGATTACGAGTTGCCGCTACATCTGTCCGCCCCTCAAACTGTCTCCGCGCGATTGAACAGCTTGCCGGCGCGGGTAACGATTAGTATTCCTTCTCAATTGACCAATTGGTCCGTGTCCCGCCCGGAAACCAAGGTGGAATTCTATGTGGATGGTGTCCGACAAGCCGGACTCATGGCTGAGCTTACGGCTGGGGTTCACGTTTTGCGCTTTACCGCGGGCGGTCTAGCCGCGCAAACCACCTATGACCTAAAAGCGGGCGTTTCCTATGTGCTGGAGCCGGTTTTTGGTCTGAACCTCAAATAGCCGTCTAGCCGTCTCCGCCGCGGCTTGTGTTCGGAATAAGTGTCCGATACAATAAGCGCGATGCGCCTATTCTCAACCTGTTTCCATTTCCGCGCGACGCTTCTATTGGCGTCCGCGGCTCTTATTACGCTATCTTGCCTTGGACCGGAAAAACGGTCAGAACCGTCGGAAAGGGAGAGTGTTGGCTCGCGCCAAAGGTCCGCGACGGTCTTGAAATTACGGTCAGCTCTGCCGGAGTCAGCCGACGCGCGGCATCCGTCAGAGTTGCCAGGTTTAGTCAAAGCCGCCGCGGCCGTATCTGTCCATGAGGTCCGTGCTAAGGTCCTGACGGCGGGGATGGACAGTTCCGCGCTTGCCGCTCAAGTGCTGATGACAGCGATAGAAGGCCGCGTTCTCTCATCGGCTTCAGCGGAAATATTACATGCTATCCCCGTTGGCGGGATTCTTTTGTTTAGCCATAATCTTGGAATAGGCGCCGACGCCGCCCGCGCCTTAGTTGACGACTGCGTCAAAGCCGTTCTGGGGGCGGAAGTCTTACTGAAAGAACCTAATGATGCCGCCGTTGTCCCTTCTGTCCGGGTAAAGCCCTTTATCGCGGTAGATCACGAAGGCGGCTATGTCCATCGTTTTGGCGATGACCTTACCCGTTTGCCGTCAGCCGCGGAATTCGGCGCGCTATATAGCGTAAAAGGCGCTGACGCTATGTCGGCTATCATCCGAAAAACCGCCCGAGACTCCGGCAAAGAGCTGG
Source organism: uncultured Treponema sp. (assembly GCA_964546285.1). Taxonomy (GTDB): domain Bacteria; phylum Spirochaetota; class Spirochaetia; order Treponematales; family Breznakiellaceae; genus CAZJJK01. The sequence goes on from CAZJJK010000049.1 coordinate 12,721, forward strand.
CCAGCTTCGGTATAAGCCTAAATTTAGCGCCGGTTGTGGAAACAGCCGCTCTTGGCGACGCCCTATATCAGGATGAGCGTAGTTATTCCGATGATCCAGAAATAACCAGCGAGGCCGCCGCGGCTTTCGCCCGCGGCATGGCGGACGCGGGCATAGGCTGCGTCGTAAAGCACTTTCCTGGTAGCTCTTCCGCTGATCCCCATAACGGGCCTGTCAGCGTTAACGGCGACAGCGATGGCCTGGACGCTCTTCTGGCTCCTTTTCGTAATTTTTTAAAACGGATCAAGCCAGTCGCCGTAATGGTAAGCCACGCGGTTGTGGAAGCCGTGGATACGCTTCCTGCCAGCCTTTCGCGTACGATAGTGTCGGAGCTTCTAAAAGACGATCTCGCGTTTAGCGGCATCGCCATCGCGGACGATTTCCGCATGAAAGCCATTACCGAGCTAGATATAACGCCAGCGCGGGCTGTGGTTAAGGCACTAAGCGCCGGAATCGATATGGTGATAGTCTGGCCGGAAGACCTCACCGCGGTTCATGGCGCTATTATCGACGCGGTAGAGGAGGGCAGTCTCCCGCTGGAACGTCTCCGCGAGGCCGCCGCGAGAATAGTAAAAGGTAAATTGATGTTGGGGATGGATGGAGAGAGGTAGGAGGGGGCTTTAGATTTTTAGTTTGATGATGCTTGTTTCATGTGCTTACGGTTATTTATATGCAAAAGAGTGAAAAAGATAATAATTATCGCGTAAGGTGTGGCGAATAGGAAAAACGAAGCCAGATTGTCCGTACGGAAAGACAATAAGACTAAAGCGCTGATCGCGATTTGAATAGACCAGATGATCGCGTCTATTTGAACAACAGATAATCCAAGATTTAGTAATTTGTGATGCATGTGCTGGCGATCCGGCGATCCAATTTTTTTGCCGTCCCTTATACGACGCCACATGGCGGCAAAGGTGTCAAAAATAGGGATAAGCAACAAGGCCGCGGCGAAAGGCAGGGAAAGGCTGGCTTGACCGTAGCCATTGTTCAAAAGCGGCAATACCGCCAGCATAAAACCGAGAAACTGGCTGCCGCAATCGCCCATAAATATCTTAGCCTTTGGAAGAGGCAAATTGAAAAGCAAGAAGCCGGCGATAGAGGCGGTCATTATAGCGCTTAGGAATATCGCGCCATAATTTCGCCAGCTTATAAAAATTATAGTTAACGAAAGGGACACGATAAAGGAAACGCCGCCGGCCAAGCCGTCAATGCCATCAATAAGATTAACCGCGTTCGTTATACCGATAATCCATAATAGAGTAAGGGGATAGCGGAAAATACCCAAATCCACGCTTAGGGGAATAAAGGGCAGTTTAATAGTATGAAAGGTAATATCGGCATAGAGCACTATCGCCGCGGCAACGAATTGAATAATTATTTTGTATCGTGGACGAATCGGCTTAAAATCATCCACAACGCCAGCTAGAATTATCAGAAAAACCGCGCCAAAGACCATTAAGACATCTCTATGAAAGCGTAAAGAAGTATTGAGAGCGGGGAATAAGAAAACGCTCAACAAGGATATTATTAAGAAAGATAAGGAAAAGCCTATTCCGCCTAAACGTGGAATTAAACCGTCATGGATTTTTCTTTCATTGGTTTGATCAAACCACGCGTGTTTTTTAGCAAGTTTTAATATAATAGCGACAAATATAACCGACAGCGTAAACGAGCATATGAGGGCTATGATGAAAAGAATTTTATTCATATACCTGCCAATAAACAAAATACTTACACATATATAACAGGAAACATACCGTAATGCAAGAAGGTAATATAAAACCGTAAACCGATTTATAAAACTAGATCAGCTCCTTTAGTCGCTTAGGCGGTGTAGGCAGAGCTTTAAAAACATCCTTATACAACGTGTTTCCAGGCTTAATTAAGGCCCAGGCCGTAAGAAAAATCAGGGTGAAGTAAGTGAAAAGGCTTTTGTTTCTAGCGTACCAGACTTCTAAATCGCCCTTATAGGGAGCAATGACGGTATCATGAAAGTGATCGCGATCTATCTGGACTTTATCAAGCAAAGCTTCCTCGTCTCTAAAAACAACGGAGCCAAGGCCGGTTAGTCCTGGCCTTAGCTGGGAGATTTCCCGCTTCACTTCGGGAGTATAAAGCTCGTAATGCCGCTGGGCTTGTGGGCGAGGGCCCACAAAACTCATAGTCCCCAATAGGATGTTTATTAGTTGAGGTAACTCATTGATTTTTGTCTTGCGGAGAAATTTGCCCATAGGCAGTATGCGTGGATCATTTTTTTGAGTCAGTACGCCGCCGGGTAAATTAGGGCTATCCTTGAGCATAGTGGCGAACTTAAAAACCTTAAACATTTTCCCATAGCGACCGACCCGATCTTGTAGATAAAAAACATGATGTTCCCCAGTTAAGGCAAGACCGATGATGATGGGGATCATAAAGGGAAGGAGAATTATAATAGCGATTGATGCGAAAGCAATATCGAAGAAGCGCGTCACCTACATTCTCCCGTCAAGGAATTTGCCTTTTTCCATGTGATTGAATTCTGGAATAGTCGCGTTGAAAAGATCGATGAGTTCACTTCGAGTCCAGCGACCCCTAGCGCGCAATTCCTTGATGCGATACTCAAAGGCTTCTATCAATCCAGCGTTAAAATCGGCTTTATTCTTAATAACGCCGATGTTGATAAAGCGTCCCATATCGAGAACTTCATTATCGGTATAAAACTCCTCAAAGTCTTTTTCCCCGGTGGTATCGCTTTTGAAAAAGTATACCGGCCATTGGCGTTTCGCCTTCAGCTCAGTGACGCGACTACGGGCTTCATCCTCGCTGCCGCATTCGTAGGGCTCGTAGCCTAAGCGATGAAGATAGCGGACGGCAATCTCGCTGAAGCTTATGAGGTTCTCTTCAGCGTCCAGTTTCGGGAAGAACAGGTCGCGATTTTCGCCGAAGATACAAGACATTAGGCAAAGTTCGCCAGACTCCTTAGGGGTCACGAAGTATCTTCTGACGTCGTTGGGCGCCGAAAGGGGCTGGTCCTTTTCCATTCGTCGGTTGAAACCGTAGAGTAAGCTTCCGTCGGAAAAGGCGACATTGGCGAAGCGAGCGGTGGAAACCGGCAACTCCAGGCTTCGCCGCATCAGGAACATTTCCATAATGCGTTTTGACGCGCCCATCATATTGACCGGGTTGGCGGCCTTATCGGTTGAAACGCAGAAATATTTCCGAGTGCCCAATTCTTGAGCCTGTCGCATGGTTTTTTCGGTATTAAAAATGTTAACGTCAACCATGCGCATCAGTGTATAAGGGTCTTTTTCACTTCTTACGTGCTTTAAGGCCGAAAGGTTCAATATGTAATCATATCCATTCCCATTCTTGATAAAAGAATCGAAAACATCGGTTCCGCAATCAATAGCGAAGGTGGCGAAGTCGCCATCGTTGTAGCCAATGGAACTTCGTATATCACGGACCAGTTCCACCATATTGTTCTCGCTGATGTCAACGATATGGAGAACGCGGGGATTCCGCTTAAAGATTTCACGGGTAACGGCTGATCCTATGGAGCCAGCCCCGCCGATAACGAGGAAGCGGGAGCTATGGATAGTGCTAGATAAGTCTTTTTCATGGTTAGAAATATCGATATCAAATAATTCTTCACAGCGCCCTATTAAATTGTTTATGTAATTCATGCGACACCTATTCCTTAAGTATTTTATCAACTAAAAAAACAAGTATTATTTTAAGTGACTTATAAGGCTATCGCAAACTAAGCTTGCTTCTTCTTTCGTCATAGTTGGGTATAGCGGCAATGTTAGTTCTCTCCTGGATACTTCTTGAGAGAGAGGCGTCAATCCCACGGTAGTTTTATAGGCGGTAAAATCCTGTATAGCTGGATAATGAATGCTGGTTTGAATACCGTCCGCGGTCATGCTTTTAATAAGCTCGCCGCGATCAATTTCATTACCCAAGAGAATAGGCATAATATGGTAGGTCGGTTTACCTCTATCGAAACCGTAAAAAGGAATAGAAATAGCTTCAATACGTGAAAGGCGATCAAAATAATAGTCCGTCAAACGCTTTCGTGCTTCATTAGCTTCTATCAATTTTTCCAATTGAACAAGACCGATAGCCGATCTTATTTCATCAATACGGTAATTCAGGCCTGGCTCAATAACATCATAGCTCGCGGCACGACCCTTCATCCTATCAAAGCTAGCTACTGTCATCCCATGAGACCTTAGATTCTTGCAAGCATTATATAGATTATCATCTCGGACCGCCACCATACCGCCTTCGCCAACTGATAAGTTTTTATTTGAAAAAAAGCTCCAAGCGGACACATCGCCAAAAGCTCCTAATGACTTACCAGCATAATCTCCACCAGGGCTGTGTGCGCAATCCTCTATCAATTTTATATTATGTCGTTTACAGATATCGGTAATACGATCCATATCGCAGGCGTAACCCGCATAATGCACCGCTAAAACAGCTTTTGTTCTTGGAGTAATTTTTTTTTCAATATCGTCTGGATCCATACTCCAATCATCCAAAGAAACGATATCCGCAAGAACAGTCTTAGCCCCGCTCATGCGAACCACATTCAAGTCCGCGATGAAAGTGAGGGAAGGTACTATTACTTCATCGCCAGGGCCTATTCCCAGAGCGAGAATGGCGATATGAAGGGCCGCGGTCCCATTCGCGACAGCCAGACACTTAGATCCCAAGCCGAGCCTATCAGCGAAGGCATTTTCAAAATCGATGGTTTTTTGGCCCATTGTGAGCCAGCCTGATTCAAGGACATTACTCACAGCCCTTGCTTCTTGTCCGTCGTAATTTAGTTTAAATAGTTGGACGCGCCAATTCATAATTTTGGTCATATCATCTCCTGAATAGTGAGATACTTAGCTATTCTATTCTTCCTTCAACGGTTTTATCATATATCAAATCTTTGTTCTTATCCAAGAATTCTATAACCCTATGAGGATCTTTACAGTCCGTTGGGATGTTTACCACATGGTTTGACGCGAATACAGCGTTTGGGAATTCTTCAGTACTATAATCCCATTTGGATAGATCTCCCTCTACGGGATGTAGGGGTGAACTAAACCAATCTCCTAAGGGTATGCGTGATTGTTTTGCTCTTTGAACAAATGCTTTTTTATCCCTTACCAGTAAGGGGTATTTTAAGAATAGATGGTCATCATGGAGACTTTCATCTACATTATTCAAGTTGTTTGTTGCTAGGTAGTCTGTATATATAATTCCGTTTTCTTTACG
>CAZJJK010000049.1:18109-22991 GCA_964546285.1 uncultured Treponema sp.
TATTCAAGTTGTTTGTTGCTAGGTAGTCTGTATATATAATTCCGTTTTCTTTACGCAACTTATTAAGTTCGGGAAGACTTTTTAGGCTTTTTAGTGCTTCTTTCATCTGAATGTTTGACATGCCCTGTAGGTAATCTTCTGGTTCTTCTATGCCTTCAAGCTCTTCTCCCGATGATGAGCCGGTTACCATGTTATGCTTGCTTAAGTACCTATATGCTTCAACCATGGTATAGTAGGTGGATGGTTTTACCAGCGAACGGATCTTAATTAATAGCCAGAGCATGATCTGTGTTTTAGAATTTGGCACTGGTAGTGACGCGGCAAAGGAAGCTACCTTAGTCTGTAGGGTCTCATCATTAACTATCCCATAACCGCCTAAGCCGGTTGAAAAGGGTTTATTCCATTGGCTGGAATAAAAAGCGGCATCGCACCATGAACCGTTAGGTTTATTTTTATATGTTCCTCCAAAGCCATGAGTACAATCTTCAATGCTATAGATGTTATGGTCTCTACAGATTGAAGCTATTCGATCAACGCCGTAGGATAGTCCATAGGTATTCTGACAAGTAACCGCCTTTGTTTTGTTCGTAATGCTTCTTTCAACCGTTTCCGGATTTACCGAATAGGTTCGAAGGTCTATATCTATATACCGCGGTGTGGCATTAAGATACTTAACCGCGTTCGGCACTACTACACAGGTATAAGCTGGTATAAGGACTTCATCATTGGATGAAATATCCATTGCTTGTAAAATTGAATAGAGGGCTACGCGGCCTTTAAAGTATAGGCTGATGCTTTCTTCATGTGTGCCTAAATACTTTGAGATTGAAGTTATTAGATTATCATGATTAGTGTTGATGTGCATGTTTCTCCTGGAATATTGATGGACTATAATATAATTTCTGATGTACTTGGTAAACTAAATTTGATTTTCTTTAATCTGGATCAGTAAATTTGATTTCTTGTCTTGTTCCGATTATTTTTGCAGGAATGCCAGCTACAATATTCCATGGGTCAACATTTTTTCTAATTAAAGAACAGGTAGCAACTACTGCACCTTCTCCGATTACTACATCATTTAATATTCTAGATGCCATACCAATAAATGCATCCTTTTTTATTTCCACTTTGCCAATGACTACATGTCTTTGTTCCCAGGGTACCATAGGTCCTGTCCCTCTATAACCATTTGCTGGTGTATCAGTGGCTGTTACCACAGAAGAAGAATGGGCCATACAAGAATAATTTTCCATTATAAATATTCCACCACCAGAAATACAACAATTCTCTGCGATATGAACTCTCTTCCCTATAACAACCTTTCCAGCTTCTAATAGTACGTTTTTGTCAATTAATACAAAGTCATCAAGAAACACATTCTTTGGAAATCTGAATACTACTCCTTGCTCAATTATTGTATTAATGCCTAGTTTACCTAGTCTCATTTTCCAATATATAGACCGCATATAGTTCCCGAAAAAATATGGGCTGCCTGGTAGATTTGTAATGTCCTTTAGTATATAATGTCTGACTATTGGCAAAGGAATTGTAAGAAAAAAACCAAAAATTGATTCAAAAATCGTAATTATCAACTTAAATATTCTTGATTTAAATAAAAAAAATGCAAATTTTATAGTATTACTTGTTTTTCTATTACGTTCATTATTCATATCCAACATATGTTTCAAGATTTTCTCATCAAATACCATTTTCTATGCATCCTTAATATTAATATTGGTAGAAACCCTTTCCACTCTTTTTCCCTAATAATCCTTTAGAATACAAATCAAAAAATATAGTCGCTGGTTTATATATTGGATCATTAGTTGCTTTATAAAAAGTTTGCAAAATATTTAATGTAGTATCTATACCAATATAATCACATAATTCAAATGGTCCCATTGGCATATTCGCACCCATTTTCATCGCTATATCAATATTTTTTATTTCTATTTTATTATCTAGATGATATTTAGCACAATAGTTTAAATATGAAAAAAGCATTCTGTTAACTATATATCCAGGTATAGAAGGTACTTCTAAAAAAACTTTATCATTGCATATAGAAAAAAAGGTCTTTAGAATACTATGTATTTCAATGCTTATATTACCTGAGATGGCATATTCTACAAGCTGCATCTTAATAGGAGGGTTAAAAAAATGCATTCCAATAATATATGCTAAGTTACATTTATTTCGTATCTCTTCAAGTGATAGACTCGATGTATTGGTGGCTATTAATTTGTCCTTAATATTGCCAATATTCGTCAATTTATTAAAGATTTCTTTTTTTATTTCTATTGATTCTTTTACAGTTTCAAGTACCATATCACAATCAAAGATGATATCCCAATTAGTAGTACAATTTATTCTTTTCTTTACTTCCGCATAATTTTTTTCGCCATTTATTTTTATTCTTTTCTTAAGTATATCATCCAATTTTTTTATTTTTTCATCAATTTCATTTCGAACAAGGATCACGACATCTAGAGATCTTGATGCGAAATAATCAGCTAGCCTCAATCCCATCACACCAGAACCAATTATTGCTATCTTTTTCATTATTTACTCACTATAAAGGGATATTACCATGTTTCTTTTTAACAGGATTTTCTCTTCTTTTGTACGTCAGTATCTCAAAACCTCTTGCTATATATTCTCGAGTATTTTCTGGTTCTATTATGGAAGTAATATACCCTTGTCTTTCAGCCTCTTTAGGATTCATGTATTCTCTTGTATACTCTTTTATTAAATTTTCTTTATTAACACCATTGTATTCAATATCTTTTCCGAACAATATACTGACTGCCCCTTCAGCTCCCATAACCGCTATCTGGGCTGTTGGCCAAGCATATACAAAATCTGCTTCCAGATGTCGTGAACACATTGCAATATAAGCGCCCCCAAAAGCCTTTCTAATAATTAGTGTTATTTTTGGTACTGTTGCCTCAGCATAAGCATAAATCAATTTTGCTCCATTCCTTATAATACCTTTCTTCTCTTCATCAGGGCCAGGTAGAAAACCTGGAATATCCACAAGCGTTAGAAGTGGTATTTCAAATGCATCACAATATCGAATAAATCGAGCTGCTTTTTCGCTTGCCGCACTATCAAGAACTCCAGCCATAAATGATGGTTGATTTGCAATTATGCCTATCGTCGCTCCTTCAATTCTGCCAAATCCTACAACAATATTCATTGCAAATTCTTCATGTATTTCAAGAAATTTATCATCATCAAGTATACAACTAATTATATTACGAATCTCATAACCTTGATTATCACGTTCTGGAAGCATTCTTAAAATCTCTCTACATTTTTTGTTATTATATGAAAATTTACGTTTTTCGGGTATATCAGTGTAGAAATGTGGTATTGCTTTGAGGAGTTCTTTTAGCTTAATAAAGCATTCTTCTTCGCTCTTTGAACGGAAATGGACAACACCACTTACTTGAGCATGCACACGGCTACCACCTAAATCCTGTTCAGTTATATCTATACCCATCGAGGTTTTTACTACTTTTGGTCCAGTAATAAATAACATACTGATATCATCGATGGCGAATATGAAATCTGTAATACCTGGTGAATAAACGGCTCCTCCCGCACATGGGCCGGCAATAATAGAAATCTGTGGTATGTAACCGGAAGCATTCACATTCTGCATGAATACTTCTCCATATCCGGATAATGCGTTCACACCCTCTTGGATACGGGCTCCACCTGAATCATTAATCCCGATTATGGGTATACGGAATTCAATTGCCTTTTTTGTCAGATAAGCAATTTTTTCTCCATGCTTCTTGCCTAGTGTTCCTCCCATGACAGTAAAATCTTGGGCATATATAGCTATCATTCTACCGTCTATTTTCCCAAATCCGGTTATTACACCATCATATGGAATTGTCTTCCCTTCAAGTCCATAACTTGTGCAACTATGGTTTATGTTCGGAAAAATCTCATAGAAAGATTCCTTGTCAAGGAGTCTTCTAATTCGTTCAATAGCATGAAGTTTCCCTTTCTTATGTTGTTTTTCTAGATTATATTCCACTTTTGGCCCCGTATACCTTATTTTGCCCATGTCAGAAGAGATGATCCATAAGATAAACCACCTCCGAAACCGACTAGCACGATAGAGTCTCCTTTTTTAAATAGTTTCTTATCGTCAGCCTCCGCCAATGCAATGGGGACCGATGCTCCAGAAGTATTTCCAAATCTATCAAGATTAGTATATGTTTTATCAAGTTCTAAATGCAATTGCTTCATACAATAATGTATGATATTTATATTCGCTTGATGCATTATCACCATATCAAGTTTCTCAACAGCAATGCCCGCTTCTTCAGCGACTGTCCTAACAGCGATGGGACAATACTTGGTCGCGAAATCCCAAACTAATTTCCCCTGCATCTCAAACCTATGCATGTTTTTTTCAAGTGTTTCTGAACTAGCTGGATATCGTGATCCTCCAGCCAGGAATTTAATAATGGTAGCTCCTTTACCATCATTCTTTAAGAAATAATTCTGTATGCCAAATTCTGAATCAGTTTTAGATACTACAACAGCACCAGATCCATCACCAAAAAAGACACATGTGTTTCTATCATTCCAGTCTAAAATTCTTGAATACGTTTCTGCACCTACAACTAAAGCATGATGGTACTTATCATTCGCCTTTAACATAGAATAGGCCACTGATAATGCATACACGAATCCTGCACATACAGCGCTAACATCAAAGGCTGCTGAATTTATAGCACCTAATTTTCCTTGAAGAATTGATGCTGTTGATGGCTGAATCATATCTGGAGTCGAAGTTGCTAGTACTATCAAATCAATATCTTCAGCATGTAGATTAGCATCTTTCAGAGCATCCAAGGAA
>CAZJJK010000050.1:0-22922 GCA_964546285.1 uncultured Treponema sp.
CCCCCGGCAAGCTCGTTCGTGCATACCGGGAGCGGTCGGGCATGACCCTTGTAGAACTTGCGCGGACAGTGGGGACGAAGTACCCGAACCTCTCCGCTATAGAAAACGATAGTCGGGTAATCGGCCTTTCTATGGCGCGTAAGCTAGGCGAAGCCCTTGGCGTGGACTATCACAAGTTTCTAGACTAAGACATCACGCTTACAAGGCCGCGTATCTCCATAAACGGCGGAACCAGTCCAGGCCAGTAAAGGCGGGCTCTGCTCTGTGCATTTTCCGATCTATCAATAATTGATTTCATATATCAACCTCCAAAAAAGTAGCGGCATAACACGCATTCAGACCGCAATATCAAAAAGCTCTGCATCGCTCAAAGCTGTGTGAACGTAAAATGATGCTGTTATCCCTATCGAAGAATGCCCCAGCGCCCTAGATACGGCGCTCAAGTCATGCCCCGCCTTCACGTGAGCCGTTGCGAAGCTATGCCGGAGAACATGAGCGCTTATCTTGCGGCCAAGCACTCGATGCCCTAGGGCTGCTATCTGGTCCGATGGGTAACGTCGGTTATATGGTTTGCCGTTCGATGTTTCAAATAACCATGTACTGCCGTTGAACGTTTTCCGGATTTCATCAAACAGGACAGCAGGTAAACGGATAAAGCGTTCTTTTTTTCCCTTACCCATAACCCTGATTTTTACCGCTCCGCCCTGATCTTCGCAGTCAGCAAGCCGAATACCGCATAACTCACTTACACGGCACCCACTGGCATATAAAGCCCGTATGAACATCCTCAGGCGGTCGCTGCGTGTTCTGTTTAAGAGCTGGATGATTTCATCGCGGGTAAGGGTTTTATCGTTTCCTATCGGGGCAGTATCGACTTTAGGCGCCCTCGTTAGTGGGCTCCGGTCAAGGTCGGCAAGGAATTGATCCAGCCGTTCAGACAACTCACTGCCAAGGCCACCCATAACTTGGAGTTGCCGGAGCCGTGCCTTTACTGCCGCCCTCTTTATTCTGATCGTGGAAGCTGCATATCTGGATGATTCATTCAGGCTGTGGAAATAATCAATAATGGATTGATTATTCAGGTCCCGATCTGAAAGCCATTTTACAAAGTCCCTTATGTGAGCGCTGTATCCGTCTTCTATAGAAGATATCGCGTCAGTAAGCGCCCGTTTACGGGTAGCCAGCATATTAGCCATGGTTAGGCCTCCTGTGCTTCAAAATCTGCGGGCGTATACCCTGCGTCTTCTAATTTTTTGATTTCAGCATGGTTTGAAAGGACGCGGCAAAGCGCCGCGCCTTTTGTCTCTCCCGGCAAAACGCGGGCGTAATGAAGCCGCGTCCTGTGATCGGTGTACCAATAAATAAAACCATAACGGTCCAATCTCGCTTTACTCATGAAGTACCCCTTTAGGCTGAAACAATATGAAATAAGCCGCGCTGTACTTCGGAAATATCCTCGAAGTCCGTGGGATGGTAATATTTGTCTGTCATTGACTTGGACAGGTGGCCAGTTAGTCGCTGGATTTTCTCAATGGGTACGCGGGCTTCAAGTAGAATTGAATTAAAAAAATGTCTATGTGAATGAAAGGTTATGTTTCTTTCGCGCCGCTCCGCTTCACCAATACCGATGGCCGCAAGTTCTCTATATAACTCTCTTGTGATAATCTTTCGTTCCATGGGCCGCATAGCTTCGGTGGAGTAGAGAATGTAGTATTCGGAATTATACCCGTGTGGATTTTCTGCGATGAGTAGGTCTATTTCAGCTTGTACATTTTCAGGTATTGGAATCTCGCGCTTTTTCTGGCCGTTTTTTGTTCCTGCGAAACGCTCGCGCTCGTACTGGTCCCATCGGCCAGTTAGAACGATGGTACATCCCTGAACATCCTTCACGCGAAGCCCTAAAACTTCGGACAGCCGGAGCCCTGCGCTCGCGGCTATTAAGCTGGCGACTTTCGCCCGATGATCTGCCCATTCATGAGAAAAGAGGCGCCGGACCTCTTGTTTTTCTAATATACCCCTGGTTTTTTCGTTTATTGCCGCTCGCTCAATCCTCGGTCTATATCTCAACAGGTGATGATCGTCGGCAAAATCAATAAGCGCTTTTACGGTGGTTAATATTTTATTTATGCTCGCGCCCGCCAGCCCATGCTTAAATAAGGCATTCCTGAAATTGCGGATTGAAATAGTGTCTATGTTATTTAGGCGCGCCTTCCCTAATTCGGGGACAACATACCGCAACGCCTGTTTTTCATGGTCGCGGCAACTTCGCGGCGTACATCGTTTCCCGGCGCTGCGCTTGGTTATTGCCCATTCTCCATTCCAATCGAAAAACAAAGCCCTTTTTTTGCCGTCTGGATCAGTCTTTACATCGATTAGGTCATTGATTGTTACTATTTGGGCTTTAACTATCTGGCCAGCCTGGGCGATCTTCCAAGCGGCGACCTCGGCCTTCCGGCGGGTTATTTCGCCCGTGGATCGGCCAGCGGTATAAGTCCCGTCTGGCTTCAAGTAACGAGCATAGTAAACGCGGCCTTTTTTCGTTTCCCGTGTAAAAAGTTTGAAAGGTTTCTTACTATCGGTCACCATGTCATAGCCTCCTGCTGAACCCGAAGCGTAATTTCTGGTCACACTTCTGGTCACATATAGGGTTTTTTAGGCTACAACGCCGGTTTTCCGGTAGCTGTATCGGTTATATTTCGTTACTAGGTAACGATTTTACTTATGAGCCGCCCGCGATTCGAACGCGGGACCCACGCCTTAAAAGGGCGTTGCTCTGCCAACTGAGCTAGCGGCCCGCGAGTGGCAGAATAGCGGAATCCGCCTCGAGGGTCAATAGTGTAAGGCTACGCCAGCGTTTATATTTAGCGCCGGCTTGGTTTGTTGTCCGCCTGTCCGCGTCCAAGCTATGCTAAAATCCACACGCGCGGCGCTAAGGTCCAAGCCAAGGCCAAAGCTGGGTAAAGCTTCGGCTACACCGGCGCGCAGACTAAGCACATCGAGAACCACCAACTCCATGCCCAAAGACAGAGGAAGGAAAGGATCGCCGCCGGAAGCGAGCGAGAGTAGATCGTGATAATCAAGCGCGAAAACGCAGCTTGACAGGTATTCACGTATAAAAGAAAAATTCGGCCTAATCACGGCGCCTATATCCAACTTCGCCCTTACTAAGGCTTCATCATAAGAAAGAGCGGCGGAACCCGAGGCAAACGCGTCGCCAGAAGCATAGCGTGAAATAAAAGCCGGCGAGTATGCGTCACGGCAGACGACAGCGAACGAAAAACCGTCGCCTGAACGGTAAAAGACGCCCGCATCCAAACCAATTCCACCAATCACGTTAAGCGGCCGCGCAAGGATATTGCCAAACAGCGCCGAAACATCCGTCAGCGGCATTGAATACTCGGCTTCCATCCTGACAAAACCCTTGCCCGCCAAGCCGATTTCCAAGCGCTGAGTTCCAGAGGAAAGAAGGCTGAGGGAATAGCCCCCTATAGCTACAATATCCTCCCTGGCGACAGCGTTTACCGTGCCGGTCAAGGACTCCGCTTTTAAATAGGATCGATTGAAAAAGCCTAAGCCGAGGCCGCGGCCTACCCAGCCAATAGCGAGCGGCCCCGCCATATCCACGGATACATACAATTCATTTCCGGTGCTTAATGAGGAAAGATCGAGAACGCCGCTGCCGCTGTATTGGCTGGCCAGGGCGATAGCGTTTAGCGCCGGGCCACGGAGCTCCGCCGTGATAGAGCTAAAACTAAAGCTATCGGGAACTTCCACAAACCCGGCTGGATTGACGAATAGAATATCAAAATCATCGGCTAAAGCTATATGAGAACCGCCCATCCCGCCCAAACGGGCGGAGGGCGGCGTAAAAGGCTCCACCTCTATCGCGGACGCCAAAGCCAGCGTCCCCGATAAAGCGCAAACCAATGCTAGCCGACGGACTATCCGTCCCATGCCTGCCTTCCGATCCCGGCGACAAAAGTCAAACCGGGCATACGCATTAAAGTTGTCTCAGCCGCCGTTATTAGAACGATCTGATAGCCACTTCCACGCTTATTCCGGAATTAGGCTGATCGCCGGCGTAAGGACCAAGCTCACGGGTAAAATACGCCGCGTTGATATCGAAAATGGCTAGTTTCGCGCCAACGCCGGCGGTAAAGTAGCCTTGATTGATACCGGCTCGCAATTTCAAGAACCGAAAGAGTTTAGCTTCCGCGCCAAGATGCAGCAAAGCCCAGGGGGATTGCTTGTCGCGAATTACGCCAATGGGATCGATCAAATCGATATGAACCTTCGGATCAATAATGAAGCTTAGATTACCCAAATTAGGCCGATACGCGACACCCAAACTCATGGTCATAGGCAACGCTAAGGTAATCTCGGCTTCATTGACGATGGCGTCGCTATCCAACCCGTCAGTATCCAGATTATCGTAACCGCCCTCATTGCTGGGTATATCCCCAGACGTTGTCAATTCGTTAATAAAATCGCCCAAGCGATGTTCCATCGCGGAGAACTTGGTGTCAAAGAGGTCACGGACCGATAAACCAACAGTCAGCCCACCCAAGGACAGGGACGCGCCAAGATCGATACCGATAGCGGTACCCTGGTATACAGGAACGCCGTTAAGCCCCTTTAGGATGCCGGCCATTTTGTCGTCTTCGGTGGATGTTTCGCTTTGACTCATCAAACTAATAAGGCTATTGCCCACCGATCCATCCAGTTTGGAATAAAAACGCATCATCGGACGCAGATCAGCGCCAAGCGCGAAATGAAGAGGGCCGAGATTGATGGGGAAGGATAAACCGCCGATAAAGGCCAAGGTGGTGCTGGCGGTTCCAGCTATACCGAAGGGGAAGGTATCGCCGCGCAGGAAAAGATTGGTCGTGGCGACCGCTCCCAAACCCAAGCCTCCGCCGACATAGGCTATACCGCCGGCGAAACCGACGCCAAGGCCGGCTTTGGTCTGGGCTCTCAGCATATCCATATACAGTTGGGTGCTTATCGCTTCTTGCTTATCGTCATAGTCCGTATCCCCAGAACTGGCGTAATTAGCGTCGGAGGGATCAACGGTTTCAGGAGTGGAATCCAAGACATAAGGCGAATCATAGTTATACCCATAGTCGGCGGCTTCCTCCTTGGATATGGCGCCCGCCGCGATCAGCAGATTGTTAAAATCGGCGAAGCCCCAACTGGTGAATGATAAGGAAAAGCGTTCCTTTGTGCCGATAAAGGCGGCGGGATTGGCGAAAAGGGCGTCATACCCGGAGGCGGAAGCCGAGGCTGACCCGCCCTGAGCCATAACGCTGGGGCTATAAACGACAAAGGGATCCATATACACGATGTCTTCCGCCCCGGCAAAACCGATAAAAACAAAGAGAGCGGCGACAAGTAGGGGGATTTTGATAAAAACGCTATTGGCCTTCATAGTAGGCTCCTTGATTAGACGCGGCATCATAATAAGTCTCCCATCAGGTTGGTAAACTCGCTTAAGCCGGCGGCGTTCAGAATATTCAACAAGGATGATCCTTCCGCCACTGTATTGGCGATAGTGGTCTCAGCCCCTTCGCTAAGAGATAAGACGGGAGCCGTCGTATCGTCTCCGTCCATAACGGCTTGGACAGCGTCGTAAAGCACGGAACCAGCCGTTTCCCCCTCACTTGGCACAATCACGTCACAGAATACATCCATGACAATGGCCAGGGTCGCCGATTGAGCGATTTCAGCGGGAATATCAACGACTGTCGTCCCAAGGTCTCCGCCGATATCATTATAAATAAAGGCGATATCCCGCATCTGATCGACAAAAGCTACAAATTCGGCCTCTTCCAGCTCCGCGACGGGGCCCATCAACGCCGCGATCACATCGGTCTGACTCGCGGACTCCATAGAAGCTATATTAATCAGACTGGGAACCAATTCCTCAACCACCAAACCCGCGGAACTGGTGTTCAGGAGAACATCAGCCTTTAGGACAGAGGCTTCAACCTTCGTCGCGATATCGCCATTGGCCTCAGCCGTATCGATATACAGCTGAAGATTGGCGACGATCGCGTCTCTCGTCTCCAGATCCGCCGACAATTCAGCGTAGAAGCTGGGCGAAATTTGATCGCGCTGAAGCTGCTCGTAGGTTTCAGCCGCGTCCATGGACTCGTACTTATCGGTAGGATCGGCTTCCAGAGCGGAGAAGAGATTCTTCGGACTTAATATCATCTCGCAACTCATGGCGAATATCGCTATAAGCGCGATTGAAAAGACTGCGTATCGTTTCATAGCGTCTCCTTGATGCGTCCCAAGCCCGATCACGGAAGGAACTCCCGCGCTGGGCTGGCGTTCTTGTACTATAAATATAACGCGATAGATTCAAATTCTCTAGAATAACAAGAAAGCACAGGGCTTTTTCGTACTCTTTCATTAAGACAGGGATTAAAGTGTATAAGCTTTGAGACAACCTCAGCGATATGCGAATCTATAGCTTCAGTCGCTGACGATATCGGCTTGCGCGTCAAAATCGGCGCCGCCTAAGGAAGGATCGTCTGAGAGACGCAGTCGGCAGCGATATTCTTGGCCAGCTTTAAGGCCGGGATCGGTCAATAAGACGGATAAATAGTTTTCCGTTAAGGCCGCCGTACCCTTCCTAGCTCCAGCGCTTGTTTCGGCGATGGCACGCACAACGCGGCCGCGCCAGCGTTCAGCGTACGCGCGGCGAGCGGCGCGAGCATAGGCGGATAAACGAGCCACGCGCTCAACGGCTACCCGCTCCGGAACCAGCGGCCGAAAATTAAGAGCCTCCGTTCCCGGCCGGGGCGAATACGGGAAGGCATGCACCGCGGTCAGAGCGTTTTCCCGGCAAAAAGTCAAAGCGCTATTAAAATCATCCTCGGTTTCGCCGGGAAAACCAGCGATAATATCGCAGGCCAAAAAAGGATCGCCTTTTGCTCGGCGTAAGCGTTCTATAAGACGCGCCACGAAAGGGGCATCGTAAGGCCGGCGCATACGACGCAGGACCGAAGCGCTGGCGGCCTGAAGCGAAATATGAAAATACGGCCTAACACGCTCATGGGAAACGATGTCGGTAAACGCTTCGTTAACGGCGTGTGGCTCTATCGATGATAGACGAAGAGAAATAACGCTCGTGGCGGCGAGAAGACGAGTCAGCAGGCTGGAAAAATCGCCGCCCCCGTCTGGATCGCGATACGAACATACATTAACGCCGGTAAGAACAGCTTCGGCATAGCCCCTTTCCTCCAAAATACGGAGCCGCTTCTCCACCTCCGCCGCCGCCAAACTGACGCTGGGGCCTCTAGCTATGCGAACGCGGCAATAAGCGCACTTATTGTCGCAGCCGTCCTGAATCTTTAGGGAAGCGCGGCTATGAAAAGAAAAATCACTTAGGAAAAAACGGAAGGGCTCTAGCCTTAAGCTGGCGTGGGACGCCCAAGCGGCCATAGCCGGTCTTATATCCAGCGTCTGCCCATCGGTTTTTTCCTTAAAATAAGAAACGAGAAAGGCGGGCAAATCCAATAATTCGGCTTTTCTGTCTCCGGGCAGCACCGTAAAACGGCCTTCAGCTTCCTCCGGCGAAAAACGGGATACCTTTGGCATAAGTTCCGAGAAAAGCTCAGCTAGGGCTGGCGCTTCCAATTGCGCGTAACAACCAGTAACCAAAACGGCTGAACGCGAACTAGAGCGCAGGGCTTGGCGGAGAAAACGGCGGGTTTTTTGATCCGCTTTTGAAGTGACGGTACAGCTATTCACTAGGTATAGCTCCGCCTCGGCTTTCCATGGGACAAGCTGAAACCCGGCCTTTGAAAAAGCCGCGGCGACCGCTTCGGTCTCCAGCTGATTCAGCCTGCATCCCAGGGTTTGAAAAGCGACGCGATACATATCAGCGGGGCATTAGCATACGGCGAACCCGCTCAAGCCCTCTGATCGCGTCTTGAGCCAAGGGGTCCAGGGCGATGGCCCTATCATAGGCGTCGGCGGCATGGCTCGCCTCGCCCGCTTTTTCACGGGCGTAGCCAAGTCTTGTCCACCACAGGGCGTTGCCTGGCACAAAGCGTATCGCCGTCGATAAGGCTATATCGGCGTGGCGATATCGGCCTAGCCGTATCAGTATTTCTCCCATAAAATAATACACAAGATCGATACGGCTCCCCTCCGGAGCCAGCGAGGCGTATTCCTGAAAGACTTTCAGGGCTTTATCGTTTTCGCCCTTGTAATAAAGGATTTCGCCATATATCTCTATAAGACGCGGATCGTAGCGGTATTGTTTACGCGCCTCAAGCATATGCGCTTCCGCCCGCTCGTATTCCTGTAGTTTGACCAAACTCCAGCCCAGCACCACATACGAATCCGCCGTGGCGAAATTTCGTAACTCCTCCACACAGATTTCCACGGCTTCTGGAAAATTTCCAAGATTATAGGCGCGAAGCGCGTCCCGTTTGGTTTGAGCCGGAATCGCGACGCTGCAATACAAGGCCGCGATTATCGCTATAAACAAACGCATTAAAGCCTCAATCGCCGCTGACGGCCGTTTTTTTTGCCATGCGGCAAGCACCGTTAAAAACGCAACCGCTTTGGATAAACAGTTCGGGAGCGTCGATATCCCCGGTCAAGCGGCCGGTGGAGCTTATCTCCACTCGTTTAGTCGCGGTGACATTGCCAGTCAGATCGCCCCTTACTATCACCGAAGGAGCCTTTATATTCGCTTCCACTATCGCGCCTTCGGCGATAACCAAAGCCCCGGTCGCGTCGATTTGACCTTTTACCTTGCCCTTTATCAGAAAAGGAGCGCTAAAAGATAGAAAACCGTCAAATTCGATATCGGAAGTTAATATAGTATCGAAATCTTCTTCATCCAACATCAGGTTGGGTTCATCGATCATGGCGCGTCTCCCAATTCATTCATAGTCATGGTCAGGGCCGCTAACACCGCCTGGCGCATTTCGGCGGCGTAGGGATTCAAGGTCTGCATATCATAAAACAATTCCGGCGCGTCCCTGACGCATTGTTCCGAAACGGCGTAAAGTCGTTCATACCAGCGGGTGGCTATTGAAGTTCGAGGCAGCCCCATCCCAAACAAGGTACGGCCGACAAAGTGTGTCAAAGCTTGAGAGTAAGCCGCCTCACGGTCATGACGCTCGCAATCCATACGGACGACATTTAGCCCTAAAGCTGAAAACGATGAAAACCAAAAACGCTCTTGGTCCGGGTTGGTTCTGACAGGATCCATCATTAAATTTAAGCCTTTGACCCCATCCTTGCCGGACTCAGGTCCGAACATAGGATGAGTCGCGATTATGGAAACGTTTTTTGGCAGCGCGTCAAGCATCCATTGTTTTGGCGCCATTTTTACCGAACAGGTATCGGCGACCAAGCAGTCGTTGCCAACGCGCGGGGCAATAAGTTTTAGAACCTCGGGCAGAGCCCTAATGGCGACACATAGAAACAAGGCATCGGCCGCGCAAACCTCTTCTAAGGAGCCTTTTTCAACGCCTTCCGGCGCGGCCCGCATAGCGCTCCGGTCATAAGCGATAACACGAAAGCGGGAAGCGAGTATTTTTGCCCAAAAAGCGCCGAAACGACCAAGCCCGATCACTCCCACAAGCATAACGGCAGTATATCCGCTGCCGCCCGACCGGACAAGCCTTGCGCCGTCTCGCCGAACGGGTTATTCTCTGCCTAAAACAAGGGTCTAGGCCGCGCGTCAAGTTTATACCTAAGGAGCTAAGGATGAATTTTATTAATGATATGACAGAGAAAGCCCAGCGTTTGTCTAAGAATTTAGTATTGCCGGAGGGCTTGGAAAGCCGAACGCTTAAGGCCGCCAGCTTGATCGCTCAACGTAAATTGGCCGCTTCCGTAACGCTACTGGGAAAAACCGATGAAATTTTAGCTCTGGCCGAAAAAGAAGGGGCTGATCTCTCCTTGGTGAAAATCATTGACCCAGCCCTTGCCCCGGAAAGAGCTTCTTACGCTGAAAGCTATTACGAGTTGCGAAAGCATAAGGGGATGACCAAGGAAAAAGCCTTTGAGGAAATTTGCGCGCCCCTGCGTTTTGGGGCGATGATGGTAAGGCAAGGCGCGGCGGACGCTATGGTAGCCGGCGCGGAAAGCACCACCGCTGACGTTCTCCGGGCGGGCTTAGCCATTATCGGCACCGAACCGGGATCAAAAACGGCATCCTCCTGCTTTGTCATGCAGTTAGCCGACCCTAAATGGGGGCATGACGGCGCTATGGTCTTCGCCGATTGCGCTGTCGTACCCAATCCCGACGCCCAGCAATTAGCGGAAATAGCCCTATCCACAGCCAAATCCTGCCGCGAGTTTTTGGATACGGAACCGGCGGTCGCGCTCCTCTCCTTCTCCACCAAGGGTTCGGGCGGCGATCATCCCGATGTTGTGAAGGTTAGAACGGCGCTGAATATCGTACGCGAAAGAGAACCTGGCCTTCTTATCGATGGGGAACTTCAAGCCGATGCCGCCTTTATACCTTCGGTAACGGATAAGAAAGCGCCGGGAAGTCCCGTTAAGGGAAAAGTCAATACCCTCGTATTCCCGGACCTGGGGGCGGGAAATATAGGCTATAAACTCGTTCAGCGTTTAGCGGGGGCCGAGGCTTTTGGCCCCTTCCTTCAGGGGTTCGCCAAACCGATCAGCGACTTATCCCGAGGCTGTTCGGTCGAGGATATAGTTATAACGGCGGCGGTAACCCTAGCCCGCGCCAAATAGACCGTGTCAGCGGCCGAGTCCCGGCGTCTGCTGGAATACGCCTTTAGAGCCGGTGGACGCCGTGATTATCGAAGCGCGGTCCGATACCTTGAAGAACTGGTAACTCGCGATGACGCCGATCCTGAAGCTTGGCTTTTTTTAGGCCGCGCCTATCACGCCCTTGGGGATTATGGCCGCGCTCTAGCCGCTTTTCGCGATTATTTAGCGCTTAAGCCGGATTCCGTTTTTGGCCTTATTTTCGCGGGGCGGGCTTATCTGGCTTCGGGTTTAGCCGACCGCGCTTATCGCCTATTGAAAAAAGCCCGCCGCGAACGCCCGAATGATCCAAACCTGTTAGCTCTGCTGGGAACCGCCGCGCTTAAGTGCCGCCGCTCAGCCGAAGCTGTCGCCTGTCTGGAAGCGGCTGTCGGTTTGGATAGCGCTAATAATCGAATTTATAAGGCCTATATCAACGCCCTTACCGTTCGGGGTTTTAAATTGATCCGCTACGGGGATCGCGAACTTGGCGCTCAAATGCTTCGCTTCGCCACGGAAAACGGTCCTGATTTTCCATTGATTCATTTGGAATTGGCTAGATACAACAAGGGACGCGGCGATTACGCGGCCGCGCTGGAGAATTATAACCGCGCGATAGCCCTGGAACCTGATGAAGCTCGCTTCCGTTGGTATAGAGCCGCCATGCTTATGGCCCTGGGCCGAGACGCTGACGCCCGGGCTGAATTACGCGGTTTACGGGAAAAAGGCGATAGCGTACCGGAATTATCCTGGAACGCTGAGCTGATCAACCGTTTTCTCGTAAAATCCCTAATGGCGGCACATGATTGGCGCGGAGCCGCGACCGTCTGCCGCGACATACTCCATACACGCGGCGGCGACGCTATTACGCACGCTCTGCTTTCCGAATGTGAACGTACTATGGGAAACGCCCAAATCGCTATCAACCATGCTCGCCGCGCCATAAACGCGGAGCCTGAGGCTCCCGAATTGCGCTATGGCCTTATCATGGCCCTGTATGAAAATGAGGACTGGGTCAGCTTAGCCAAAGAATTGGAAACGGCGAGACGCGGCGGGGCGGACCCCGCCTTGCTTTCCCGTTTTTTCGCCCTGCTCGCTCATAGGCGGGGTGGTGACGATAAAGCCGTGGTGAAACTGCTTCAAGACGCGATCCATCGCTCCGGTCCAACCACGGAGTTGATGACAGCCCTGGGCGAGCGATATATCTACCTGGATTTGCCCGAACTAGCCGAGACATGGTTTACCCGTTCGCTACGGCTTAATCCAGAGGACGAACGAGCCGCGCTTGGCGCTATAGCCGCCGCTGAAGGCTTAATGAAGGCTGGCGACAACGACGCGGAACGCCGCTTAAACGTAGCTTATGATCACTACCTGGAGAAATGGCCGGACAACATCGCTATCCGCCGGGAACACGCCCTCTTTTTGGTGGATACGGGCGTTTTACCGGCAGCCGCGGCGGAATTGGAGGCGCTGTTAGCCTGGGACGCGGCTAACGCCAGCCTCCGAAAGGTATTAGCCTATGTATATAGAAAAATCGGCAAGTACCGGGCGGCGGCTGTCTTACTAAGGGCTCTCTTAAAAACCGAGCCCCGCGACATACGCTTACTCCTAGAATTCACACGTTGTTTAGAGAAGCTAGGTTCCTCCGCCTATGCCGCGGCGGTGCTGACTAAAGCCCTGCCCGTTGTTCCTTCAGCCGCGGAACCGGCCTTAGCGCTTGGCCGTATTGAAGAGAGAAGAGGCCGAATTGAAGCCGCTTTGGACGCGTACCGAGAAGCGGCCGCCCGCGCGCCAAATGACCCGCGGCCATCGCGATATATGGCCGCTTTATACCGCCGCCACGGAGTCGCGGAAACGGCGGATCGGCATGAACAAGAAGCCTTACGCCGGGCCAGCCGTCCTTCGGCTCAAAAAACGAAGGATAATATCGATAAACTCCGGGATCCAACAGAGAACCAAAAGGACGATAGCCCAAGTGGGATAGTAGACGTGAAAAAGCCACGAAGATAAAGCGGCGATCAGGGGTAAAACGACCAGGGAAAGAATCAAGCAAATCTTTATGTAGATTGTTTTTCCTCGAATTTCCGAGGCGATAAAAGCCAGACCGGAGCTAAGCGCTGTCCATAAGAGCGGAAAATACACTAGGCTTGCGCGATCCGTAATGGCAGGCCCTCGCAAGGCGTACGCTATGGCTAAAGGGCTTAACCATAATAACGAGAAAGGCAAACCGCGTTCTTCGGCTCGGCGTCTATATAAGGCCCAAGAGACGGCCACCGGCAAGGCCGCCGGGAAAGCCGTCATATCAAAAAGCTGATACCAAAAAGAAGTTATAGTATAATCCGCTTGGAACAGGGGGCCAAAATAATACCTGACAACCGTATACAATGTTCCGAGGCCCAAAGAGACAAGCGCCCAAGTCTGGATAGAAAAAGAGCTTTTTCCACTTATAGCTGATCGCCACGCTAAAAAGAGTGGTATAAAAGCGGCGCAAAACATGAACACTTTACTGTCCTCCTCAGACTATTCCTCTCGTTTCGCCACCATATCACGCGATGGGAAAGAGTCCTAGACACCTAGCGAAAAGCGCGAAAACCCTTGCTCCGAAACGCATACATACTGTTGCCAATTCTGTTTTAGTTTACGCCCTCTCGTTTCCCCATAAAATTCTAGGCCAGCGGAGACAGGATCGTTAATCGATCTAAACGCAAGGCGATATGAGTCCGGTCTTGGACGGAAAGATTCCGATGAAGCCGGATTTGCCTTATAAAACCCGTGAATACATAATTGAAAACCCCAATCTGACTAGAAAGAAGCCTCTAAATTATTCGCGACAGAAGCCGCACCGAATATTCACACTGCGGTACTTCCGTAGATAAAGGCTATTAAGGCGGCCGCCACAAGCGAAATCACTGTATGCAAAGATAGAGCGGAACCTATGTAGGCCGCGTCCGAAGAGTGTTTTCTATACACTGAAATAACAAAGGGAGGCGGCATCAAGAAAAGGGTGAGGATAGCCGGCGCCATCGTTTTTGGATAAGAGAGACTGGGCGCCACGATAAAAGCGACTATCGCGCCAAGGCCCGCGGATACCGCTAAACGACCGAGTATCGCCGCTAACGCCGATGCCCCATGAATACCGTCTTTAAGGTCAAAACCGACGACAAGACAGACCATCGGCATGGTTAAGCCAGCGATCAAATCCAGACTGGAACGTAAGATACCGTCTTCTTCCCAAGGAAAGATTATAGTGGGCTTATCCACTGAGGAAGCGATCAAACCAAGTATGATGGCGATTAAGGCGGGCGATCTTAAGCCGATAAGCAATTTTCTGATTCGTGAATTATCTGGCTTAGCTAGCTTTCCTCCAGATGAAACAACATCGGGATCGGCGGAGCGCAGTTGGGTCAAAAGCACCGTAAAAACAAAAAGGACCTGCCCTAGATCGGCCGCGGCGAAATCCGGCCGCCGAGACTCGCCAAAAAAAGCGACGAACAAGGCGTAGCCAAGCATGCCAGCCTCATACCCCTGGAATAAAAACCCCGTCGCTGGTCTAGGCAAGCTCAGAAAACGCGCATACACAAAACCAAAAACGCCGGATAAGGCACAGGCGGCGAAAACCGCGGCCGCTAGACCAGCTAAGGACCAACCCAAATTCACCCGCGAAAAAGCCAGAAACAATACCACTGGCAAGCTTACGTTGGCGATCAAACGCTTGAGGCCATCCACAACGTCTCGCTTTAAGCCGCCGAACCGGCCAAGCAAAGCGCCAAGACTAATAAGAACCGCGACTGGTAAGATTTTATCTAGCAGATCAGCCATCATACCCCCCAGAGCCAGTTTAACATAGAAGACGCCGTAAGGCTAAGTCATTCCAGCGAGGCCATCTCGGTCAATCTAAGCACCTGGGATGAGTTCGTCCTTAGAAGCTCGCACACGGAAAAAGACGATGCGTATGACGATTATGGGAACGCCGATTTAACTACCCCGCTTTGACAACTGATTAATCAATATGGCACGGCTTTTTCGATAGACCTCTATGTTACTGTCAGTGAGTGTACGAGCCCCAGTAGTTTTAGCGCTTCGACATATGCCCTCTGGCGCGACGTTTTCCAGATCGATATCCGCTAACCTTTTGAGGGGAAGGCTATCGCTCCCGTTTCGTGTCAGGCCGGGTCGACAAGCCGCGCTTGACTTTGAAAGGTAAACCGGTTTACCTTCGTCTTGGAGGCCGCCATGAAGCCATCGAACCAAAGGGAACCGGAAACCGTCCATATACGGCAGATCTTTATCCGAAATTATACATCCCAGGGCGATTTCGCTTCAGCGCTTGATCATTTAGCGGAGATCGATGATTTAAGTGTTGACTGGATCTATATATGCCCTATCCATCCCATCGGTAAAACAAAGAGAAAGGGGACGCTCGGCAGCCCATACGCGATACGCGATTACCGCGCGATAGATCCCGCTTTAGGCGGCGAAAACGCTTTCCGCGCCTTCGCCGAGGCGGTACACGCGAGCGGCCGTAAATTAATGCTTGATATCGTGTTCAACCACATGTCGCCGGATTCCGTTCTGGCTCGCGAACACCCGGACTGGTTTTTGCGTGACGCCGCCGGCAACCTGTGCGGGAAATGTGCCGCTTGGTCGGATGTTATCGATTTTAATTATACTTGTAACAAAGTTTTAGAAAATGAGCTTATCGATACGCTCCACTATTGGCGGGAAATGGGGGCTGATGGCTTCCGCTGCGATGTCGCGTCTCTTATTCCCGTCTCCTTTTGGTCAGAAGCCAGAAAAAGCTTAGACGACGGTCAACGTCCGCCGCTATGGCTGGCTGAAAGCGTTCATCCCTCTTTTCTTAGGTCTATGCGAAAAAACGCTTACGGCGCTTGGTCAGAGCCTGAACTCCATGCCGCCTTTGATCTAAGCTATGATTACGATGGTTGGGAAAGACTGGAAAAGGTGTGGAAAGACGAGCGCTCCATCGATTATTACCTGGATTATTTGGATATCCAAGAAGCTTTATATCCGCTTAACGCTCAAAAATTGCGTTTTCTGGAAAACCATGATCAGAGGCGCGCGGCCAAACGTTTTGGCCGCGGCAAACGACTACGCGCGTGGACCCTGTTTTATCAATTTTTACCGGGCGCCACGCTAAGTTATATGGGCCAAGAGCTGGCCCTGGACTGTACGCCGAGTCTCTTTGAACGCGACCCCATGGATAGATCCGCCGGAGACCCGTCTTTCCGAGCTTTTTACGCCGCCTGCTGCCGGGAAACGCGTCGGGCTAAAACCGAGGCTCCGGATTTCAGCTGGCGTTTATTGGCTGAGGGGCTTGTCGTATTGGAACGACGAGGGCCCAACGCACAGTGGGTCAGCTTACTCAACCTAAACGATGATAAAACACATATCAATCTTGATAAGCCGCTCCGCGGCTTTGATGTCCTAAGCGGCCGAGCGGTGGAGCTGTCCGGCCCCATCACCGTCCCGCCCGGCGCGCTTCTCATCCGCGGGGCTTAAGGCTTATAGCGTTAAATATATAACCATCATAGAGATAAATATATTCATGCTAAAGAAAATTTCATTGCTTTATTCATTTTTCGTGATATAGTGTTTGTAATATATATAGCAATAGAAGCGATTTCAAAAGCCTCAAACTTATGGAATCCAACAGCGGCGGCGAGCTTACTTCTATTGCTTCTATATGTTTTGTATATAACGAGAAGTATTCTTTAAAAAACGCGCGAGGTTCTTGCGTAATCAACCGGCTTTTTCACGAACCTTAATAAACAAAAAACGCTATTCAATAAACGATATCCTTCGGCTTTCGTAACTACCACGAACTTACATAAAGTTCGCGATAATCATATTTTTGGGGGCCCTGCATGAAAAACGCTTTTTCTCGGGTTGTAACGCTGTTATACGTATTAGCCGCGTTCGCGTTCCTTATCTCGACCGGGTCCTGTAAATTACCCGGGTTTGATGACGACGACGACGATAATACGGACGTCTCTATTGCCGATCTCGCCGGGTCGTGGCTGAAAGACTATGGAACCGGGAACTACATGATAAACTCTGGAGAGGTCGAAATTGACGCCGTTCTTCTCGCTGTAGCGTCATCGAACTACGAAATTATCTTCTTCTACAACACCGAACAGGCGTTCGGGGTAAGAGGTACTTTGAGCATCTCCGGAGAGAGCCTTGTCCTGAACACTACTCAGGAATGGGATAACACGAACTATTGGCAGTCAGACCCCTCATCGGATTCCATTCCCTTCACCCTTAGCGGCACCACTCTATCGATCACACCGCCGGACGAGACGGTACCGATCGCCCTTACGAAAACGGCGTTCTCAAGCCCGTCCAGTCTCTTTGGCACCTGGGAAACAGCCGACAGCAGCCAAACCTTCGTTTTGGACGATTCTGGCTACCAGTATACAAGCACCGCGTACGGAAACGAGAGCGGCAATGAATGGAGCATAAGCGGAACGACGAACGGCTATTTCGCGAATACGACGCTTCTTAGGAACTCTACCAGCGTTAATATTGCCTATCTCACCCCGTACACGCTCTCCGCCGACAATCTGATTCTCACCTATCCTGATGTTGGTCCGGTTACGTTCATACGCGACAGCACCCCGAATCCCGATATCACTCTTTCCGATCTCGCCGGATCGTGGCTCAAAGACTTCGGGACCACTCCTTACGAGCTCGGTGAGGCTCCGAATACGGTCGCCGTTGACACGATCATTCTTGATGTAGAGTCAAGTAACTACAAAATAGTTTTCTACGAGGATCGAGAGCAGGTATACGGAGCAATCGGAACCGCCGCGGTCTCGGGCGAGAATCTTGTGCTGACCCCGACAAGCGAATGGAACAATGAAACTAAACTCTGGGAAACGATCTTTTCTGAAAATGAAACCGTACCCTTCACGCTGGATGGAGAAATTCTAACGATCACGCCGCCGGGGGAAACCGTCCCGATCGCCCTTACAAAAACGACGTTCGCGAGGCCGTCAACTTTATGCGGGTCCTGGAAAAATTCCGGCAAAACCGAAGCTTTCACGCTTAATAGCGACGGCACTTTCTCCTATACCAGTACTGAATACGACGCGGAAACCGGGGACGAATAGTGGACAAGCGGAACGACGAGCGGCTTCCTACTAAGCACGACGACACAACGAGAAAGCGATACTGGCTTTGTTGATGTCGAAATCTCTTGCGTTATGCCGTATCAATATTCCGGTGGCACTCTTACTCTTACGTATCCCGATGGCGATGTCGAATTCACCCTCGACGCCACTTCCTCAATAAACGATCTTGTCGGGTCGTGGATCGCCACCGGTGTATCGCTTACCGTTGACGATATGGGTACACCGCTTGACACCACGGATGACGTGATAGCCAACGCCGCCACCTTCGACTGTGACGCAAGCGGCAACTATGAAATTCTATTCTTTGATAACACCGAGCAAATCGGCGGCAATCAGGGGATCCTTGAACTGATGGGCGTCAATCTTGCCGTGAACGTGACGCAGTCATGGGATGAAACCGATTTTTGGCAAGATAATCCAGAAACCGCCTGGGTATCATACAGCTACGGTGGAACTACCCTCGCGATTGAAAGCCCCATCGGCATGATCGCTTTCACCGAAACCGCATTCAGTGTTTCAGCCGATATAGCCGGCATCTGGCAATCGATAACACCGGAAACCGTTTACGCCGCGTCCAGCGACGGAAGCTACGAGTTCTACAGCAACGAAGAGACTATGAACCCCGAAAGCGGCACCTGGGAAGCGTCTAGCACCATGATCAGAAGTGTCGTGATTCAAAAATGGGACGACGTTAACGATCAATACGTTACGACGAACCAAGCTTATTTAACCCCGTATACGCTCAGCGCGGGGACTCTCACCATGACCCATCCCGGCGGATCGCTCACTTACACTGAAAGCACTTCAACGGCGACAATAACGGACGCCGCTGGCGTATGGATAATGGAGGCGACTCCGACAGCTATCATCGAAGTCGGTACCGACGGAAGCTTTGAACGAATCGTATACGGCGGCACAAGTAATGAACAGACAGAGGGAAGCAGGGGCACACTTAAAGTTATTGGAGACTTCTTGGTTATCAATACCGCGGAAGAATGGATGGGCGACCAAACGAGCGGCCAAGATTATTACTGGGCCACTGATTCCGATGTCAGTATCATCCGGTACACGCTGGTCACGGATCAACTTACCATCCACGACAGTGAAGGCGATATGGGCCTCACCCCGATAACGTTCGGGCTGCCTACAGACTTGGTTGGGACTTGGACAATGACAGACGGACCCACACTGACCTTCGCCGACACTGGCTTATATGGGTATGTGTCTGCTTCGCCTTATATCGTTGAATCCGGCACCTGGGACGCGTCGGGAACAACCAGCGGTTATTTCCGCGTCGTTACGACCGAACGCGACACGGGGGACGGATCGTTCACGTTAGAAGTCGCTTACCTCATGGAGTACACGCTCGACGGAACAACTCTCACCGGCGCGGGCGCGGATTTTATTAAACAACAATAGCAATGCTTATTTTTTTCCGGCGGGGCCTAGAGCCCGTCGGAAAACGGCTGAGCCCTCGGCGCCTCGTTGGGACGCTGGGGGGCTTTTTTTCGCAGTATGAAACTCGGTATGAAGACTTTATCAACTGCTGCCAATTTTGTTGTAAAATACTTCTACTGTTTTTTCATATCTAACAATGTTTTACAATAATTCGTTCACATACTTTACGGTAGAATGGTATCTACATAGACCTTTTCTGTCCAATGCTGTGCGCTCAGTAGCTATCCTCTGTTCTTTTCTTGATTGGTGATCCTGTCTATGCTGACAGATAAGGGGAACTGGATAATTTGCTATTCCTAAAAGCATATCTCCCAGTTGTCATTGAACCTCTTTACGCTGTTAGAGAGCAATTATCTCAACATCTTCCCGCCTGTCGTGAAAATTAACAATTAAATTTTACAACAAAATTGGTAGCAGTAAAAAGACTTTACGATGGGCCGCGTGAGAGACGATCTTTTATTAGCGGCAATAGGACTTGAACCTATGACCGAACGGATATGAGCCGTTTGCTCTACCAACTGAGCTATGCCGCCATGAATCGGCGGTACCCTAGCAAACCAAGCGAGAGCTGTCAAGATACCTAGCGCCGATCAAATGAGATTATGGCGTTTCGCTTCCGCCAAAAGGGCGGCGTTATTGATATTCATTGTCATATAGCAACGCTTTGTCCTTGGCTCATCGATACGGCTAGCGCGGCGTTGCAGACGTTTAAAGGCGATTCCTAATATAGTGCCCTGATCAACGGAGGAAGCGGCTAATTTTGATAGGATAGAGGCGTAAGACGCGAAATAGAACGCCTCATTTGGGTCAAGTATCGATATCTTTTCATCTTTAGTCAATTTACGCAGTTCCTCAAGAGCGATCGCACCTTCACCCATGGCAGCCCTCGCCAGGGCGCGGTACGTCTTAAGCAAACGCCGATCGCTTCGTTCTCCACCAAGAATACCGATAACCCTATCTTCCACCATGGCGAACCCGCTAGACCAATCTACTCTTTCCGGTCCTAAGAAGGGGCGCTCTACCGCGTTCGTTAACATACGGTCGGCGGCGTTAAGCGCTTCGTTATAAGCGCCGGAAAAATAAAGACGTTCAACGGCGAAAAGACCAGCGTCATTTAAAACGGCTTGGACCGATTCTGGCGGCTTCCTGTCTCCGGCGAAACAAGAAGCGCGCGTTTCCCAAGCTTTCAGCGTTTCGGTCTGGATCTGATCCTCAGTTATTCCGCTATTTTCCAACAAGGCTTTAAATATATCGGCCGCTTCCTGATAATGTCCGGCTTCAAAGCGTAGGCGGGCTTGCAGAAACCTTGTCCACCGTCCCCAGTTTTTAATATACCTGGCGGAGGCTAAATTCTCAGCTCTTTGGGCAAGACGCTCCGCTTTAGCGATATTCCCTAATAAAAATTCGCCAACCGCCGCCGAAGCGGAGGCGATAACGGTTTCACGTTTATCGCTGAAACGACCGGCTGTTTCCATAGCGAATTGATAGTAATCCAAACTTTCCGTAATCTTTTCTTTAGCCAATTCGCAGGCGCCAAGCAAACGGTAGGCCCTGGCTAATCCACGATTACTGTCTCGGCTTTGGAGCTTTATTAAAGCATCCTTAGCCAAAGCCGCCGCTTCATTGATATCGCCTAAGGCATAGCTTTCCGAGGCATAATCGAGCAAAACGTTGGAACGTCGGACGGAAGACGAAAAGGATTCCGGTATAGGACGAGCGAACCACGCACGGCGGCTCTCCACGGAGGCACGGCGTAACGCGTGGGAGCCATTAGCTAAGATCGTGAGTTCGGTCGCCTCCTTTTCTCCCATCGCCGACGATAAATAACTTTCGGAGAGCCAAACCGGTTCATTTGGGTCTTCCTCAGGCAAATCGTTATCGATAGCTTCATACCAATCGCTCTCCGCTAATGGCAAGACCTGATCGATATCTTTCGCCAAGACAGCCAATAGGCGCAGCAATTCAACCGATGATTCTAGCAATCCAGAGCGTAAGGCTTGAACCGCGTAGTCGTGAACAACCCGTCTAGCCTTATTAGCTTTGGCACCGAGGCGCTGTTCCGCGAATGCGACGAAATCCGGTACCACATTTTCCAGATCACTTTCAGAATCTAGTAAACCTATAATACACAATGATTTTATAGCGTTTTCACAGGCCAGAGCCGTCTTCCCGTTCTTTATTAATAAAGTTTTGAAAACCGGCCAAGGAAACAGTGGCCGACTTAAGTACAATGCGTACGCTAATTCCATATAATCATCGGTAAGCCGCGATGGAGGATAAAGCATGCCATCGCGTCCTCTTTTCCATCCAATTAAACGCCGATACACCCCAGGTAGACCAGCTAGACGTAATTCCGCGCCCAAGCCGCTTACATCTGTCAAGGCCGTCGCCTCGGTTCCGAAAAGACGGACCAGTCGGGATAATTCCTGAGCTGAAGGCAATTCCAAGCGCGCGACACGTAAAAGAGAAAATTTTCGGAGCAAGGGAAGCTCGGGGTTCAAAGCTGACACGACAACGCGCCAGGTGCCTTCGCTAGCCAAAGGCCAAAGTACGCGCTCAACAATGGAAGCGCCCAGAGCGTCCGCCCATTGCAGGTTTTCCAAAAGCATAGCGGGACGAATAGCCGCTTTTTTCGCTTTCCGAGCGAAGGCTTCCGCAAACTCCCGAAGGTAGTTGATAAAAGCCTCAATAAGGGCTATCGGCAAAACGGTGGACAGACGGAAAGATCGAATAGCTTTAGTAAGCCGCTGTCCAGTATCGCGCGCGTTTTGATCAAAACACGGTAGAACGAAGGCTTCCACTGACTCATCCATGGCATCGGCGAAAGCGGCTATTCCTGGCAACCCTTCACGGAAATTAAAACGAAGTATAGGCGTCGTCTTGGAAGCGCCTATTGCCCAGGTGCGAAGCGCTTGTCGTTTTCCGGTCCAACGAGGACCAAACAAGCCAAAAACCGTTCCAGGACTGGTCGCTTCCAATAACCCAACCAATTCATCCTGAACCGCTGTTCTTTCCCAATAATTATTGTCGTCAGTCTGTGCGCGATATCGAAAAGCGATCAAGGGCTTATAGTTTCCGGCAGCTCCAAACACGGCATATTCCGATACGGCCCGCTCAACGTTTCTATCACACCAAACGCCAAGCGGGTGAGAAACGGCGGAAAGACCGCGAATCTCGTGCTTAGCCAGCGGCGTTTCCAGCTCTATAACGCGGGCAAGGCAGGCATAACCGAACAATTCGGGCTTAGCGGCATCTAAAGCCTGGGCAACGCGATCCAAGACGACAATCAGCTCAAGCCAAAAGGCTAATACCGATTCATCAAACAAGGCGGTAATCGCGTTATCTTTTTCAAATATCTTACCGCCAGCTTCCAAAAAAGCTGTTTTGATCGCGTTTTCCAATGTATCAAGCGGTTCCCGTCGCAATCGGCGCAATTGGGACCGATACCGGATGTCGCAATAAACTTCCACCATTGTATATACAACATCGACGCACGGCCAGGATTCTCAAGTTTTTCCTTTTTTTCAACGTATTGCTTACTTACTGCTGCCAATTCTGTTG
>CAZJJK010000051.1:0-21242 GCA_964546285.1 uncultured Treponema sp.
AGCGGCGAAACCAGGGAGAATTCGAGGCGATTGCGCGCTGGTGGTAGGCGCAGGCGGGGTTGGGACAGAACTCGGGCATAAGGATAGCGGGGTGTCGAGAAACGGGGCGGACCATGGTAAACCTCCGTTGGATATGAAGTAGTGTCATATACCGGTACGGGGCAATCGAGCGTCCTGCTTGTGTTTTGGGAAAAGTTTCTAAATAATATCTTCAACAGAATTGGCAGCAGTTAGTAAGGCTTTGGGCATCCACTGAAGCGAGCCGATAAGCCTTTGCGGTAAAGCGTATCTCCGAGGCGGCTCTTCCAAAACCCCAAACCTATGAAATTCAGCAGAAATGGCACGCGCGTATTTATCGCTATTGTATGTATTGTAAAAAGATAATATTGAGAATAAATCCGCGATAAGTCTTGGCGAAACTAAGCGGCTTTTTCAGGAAATTCTACTGAATAGCCTTAGTGATGGCGCGGCTATAAGCTCTGTTGACTTATATGAAAAGCGCGTGCGATAGTCTGCTAGACCTTGTTTTTTCAGCGAAGTGGCGGATAAGCATGTATAGTTCCAAACGGACAAAGCTAATCAATAAAAAACTGATTTTACGCACGATCTGGCTTAAGCCCGGCATCAGCCGAATAGAAATAGCGCGAAGACTCGGTCTGGATAAGTCAACGGTTACTAATTTAGTGGCCGAAATGATAGCTTTTGGCTTAATTGTGGCTACCGATGAGGGCGAGGCTGGTCCTCATGGCGGCAGAAAACCCATACACTTGGAAATCAACGAGGATTTCGCCTGTGTTATCGGTTTTGAACTACGGGCGGCCTCCTTCATAGCGGTCGTTGTCAATCTAGCGGGCCGTATTCTCTTTCAGCTAAGACAGGATCTGCCTTTTAATAGGGAAGGATTAGCTGAGGCTTTTTTGGAAGCGTACGGCTATGTCAGCGAAAGGCTTAAAGCCTTAGGCTATAGACCGCTTGGCGTTGGTGTCGGCATAAGCGGCATTGTCGATACCAGCTCAGGCAATATACGATTCTCCATTCCCCTCGGCGTTTACGAAAAATACGCTTTCGGCGTTGCCGTGGCCAGTCATATCGATATTCCGGTGTTTATTGAAAACGACGCCAATTGTTGTGCTTGGGGGGAGATAGCCTTTCACAAAGCCGCTAATCTCCGCGACTTCATGTTTGTGCTAATAGAATGTAGAAATGATGGCCAAGAGGCTGAGGGCTTTTGCGGTGTCGGTATTGGTATCGGCATAGTCATTGATGGGAAGGTTCATCGGGGTCTAGATTTCTCGGCCGGCGAATTCAGAAGCGCGTTTTGGCACGAGCGAAGCTCTACTCAGTTTTCCATAACTGAGGCTGAAATGGCTAAGCTTAAAATGGACGAGGCGACTCGTGCTCGTTTTATACAAGAATTATGCGTTAACTTAGCCTTGTTTATAAACACGCTTAACCTAAAACAGGTTTTTATCGGCGGGGATATAGAACTCTGCGGTGATGGGATTGTCAGTATCTTGCGCGAGGCCGTTAATCGAAATTGGCCTTATAACGATCCGGTTGTCTGCGATATACGCTTTTCATCCGTAGGCGACTGGGCTGTAGCCTATGGAGCGGCTGGCATGCTGCTGGATCGATTATTCGCGTATCGTATCTTTCCGGCGGGGGGCGGACGAAGCGAGTCAAACCCGCCGTTGGATACCCTTTTCGCCCGCTCTCAACAAGAATAAGGCTCGCCCTCTCGTCCGCTTAGGACGTTGCCGGTAAGCGGATAGTAGAGTACACTATGGCGGAAGGAGTGCCGTTTTGCGTATCGCGTTATTGCATTATCATTTGCATAAAGGCGGAGTCGCATCGGTCATCCAAGGCCAGACGCGATCTCTGTTGGAAGCCGGTCATGAAGTGCTTGTCATAACTGGCGAGACCGCGGTGACAAAGTCAAAAAAAATAGCCAGTGAACATTGCGATTATGCCGGCGCGGATTTGGCTATAGTACCAGGGCTTCGTTATGACCAGCGTAGAGCCACGGATCACATTGATGGCGCGGAAACAGCCAGTCAGCTCGCCGCCGCCATTGTTGACGCAATGTCGCGTCGTTGGGGCTCTCCAGCCGATATCGTTCATGTCCATAATCCGCTAATCCGAAAGAATTCTTTGCTCCTACCCGCGTTGCGGGAACTTAAGGATCAGGGAATAAGATTATTACTGCATAACCATGATTTCGCGGAGGATTATCGGCCGGATGTGTATACGCCTCGTGAGCCTTATCCTGAGGATTCGCATTACGCTGTCCTAAACGGCCGTGATTATTCTTTTTTAAGGCGGGCCGGTTTAGCTCAGGAGGGAATCCATCTTTTACCCAATGCCGTTCTTCCTCTTTCGGCGGAGGATGGTCAAAAGAGAACCCGCTATTTGTACCCGGTCCGCGCGATTCGGCGGAAAAATATAGGCGAGGCCTTACTGCTCTCCCTCTTTATTCCTCACGGAACGACAGTCGCTATTACGCTGCCGCCTAATTCCCATCGTGATTTCTCTTCCTATCGTCTCTGGAAGGAAACCGCTGAACGTCTTCGTCTCCCGCTTGAATTCGAACTCGGTGAAAAAGACAGTTTGCCCCGTCTCCTCGGTAGCGCCCGCTGCGCTATCACCACTTCCGTGAAGGAAGGTTTCGGATTTTCTTTCCTGGAACCATGGACGGCTTTCCGCGCTGTTATAGGGCGGCGTCTTGATTATGTATGTTCCGACTTTGAGAAAGCCGGAGTATGTTTTGATGGTTTATATGATTCTATCGATATTCCCCTGGTATATTTACCCGCGCCCTTGCTTAGGCGGAAAATGGAGGCGGCTTTAACTAGCGCTTATCGCGCGTATCAGCTTGAGGTGCCCACGTATCAAATTAAGATGATGACAGACGTTATATTTTCACGGGATATGTTTGATTTTGGGCGCTTGGATGAAGAACTTCAGATAGAGATACTTGAAACCCTTTGTTCAAACGAAGCAGCCAAGGCGGATCTAGCGGACGCCAACCCCTTTTTGGCCGGGCTGGCGGAGCGCGAGTTCGATGATGATGTGATCGCGGATAATCGGGCTAAGATACTTGACGCCTACGCGCCATCAGCGGCCGCGTTGCGGCTCTTAACCATCTATCGGCATGTGATGGAAACGACCATTCATCAACGTCTATCAAAAAGCATATTATTGGAATTGTTTTTAGACCCTCCGCGTTTATCTCTGATCGGGACGGTGTATGACTGATAAAGCCGCTGATGAGCGCGATCACCTTTTTATAGAGTTTATCCGCTCGTCCTCGCGACCCCTATCGCCGCTTCCGCCGTCTCCCTTGCCCGACGCTTTTGCCGATAAAAAATTCTCAAGTGAAAAGCGTGTCCATGGCTTCTATAAGGCTGTTATTTTCGATATTTATGGCACCTTATTGGTGTCATCCGCTGGTGATATCGCCGCCGACGGCGGGTATCGCCGCGCTTCCATTGACGCTTTAGCGGCCACCTTCGCGCCTGGACGTACCGGCGAGGAGTTAAAGGACTATTTTCGTCGCGCTGTTTTAAGAGAACACGAACGTTTATTTCCCCTGACTCCGTTTCCGGAAGTGAGAGTGGATGAAATTTGGTCAGGTTTGCCAGGTTTAGCCTCCGGCGCGAAGCCCGAGGAATTGGCCCTAAGATATGAGCTCGCGGTGAATCCCTGTTATCCCATGCCTGACGCGGCCGCCGCTATAGCCGCGCTGCGCGACGCCGATATCGTTCTTGGCTTGGTGTCCAACGCGCAAGCTTTTACGCCCTTATATTTTGACGCTCTTTTTGGCGCGTCGATGGATTCTTTGGGCTTTAGCGCCAAACTTTGCGTTTATTCCTATCTTCGCCGACGCGCCAAACCTTGTCCCGACTTATTCAATGAAGCCGTGTCGGCATTGGCGGCGCGCGGTATTCGCGCCGATGAAGCCCTGTTTGTCGGCAACGATATGTTGAATGATATTTTTGGCGCGTCAAACGCCGGCTTGGCTACTTGCTTATTCGCTGGCGACGGGCGTTCTTTAAGGCTGAGGAGCGGGAATCCCTTGTGTGAAGCCTCTCGTTGCGACTATGTAATTTCCTCCTTAGCGGACTTGCCGGCACTTTGCGGCGCGGCTGATTTTTCGCTGAGAGATGATCAACATTTATCTCGGCAAGGCAATGAGAAACGGGGTTAGCGGATGAGGAAACAAGGGTTGATCTTTATCCTCGCGCCCTTATTGACGGTGTTATCGCTTAGCTCCTGCTCTTTTTTAAGTTCAAGGGCTGATGCCTCGGCGGCTAAGGCCGCTATCCAGCTTGCCCAGGCCGCCTCGGCTTTGAAGGCGGTTTATGGCATAAGCGCGGCGGAACCGGCTGCCATCCGCGCTTCGGCTTTTTTTGGCTGGCCCTCTTTCAAATGGGAAGCTATTCGCGCTCCGGAATTGTATATTGACGCTGTTGGAAGTTTTTCGTTCAGAGCTTCGTCACCGCCCGCCACCGCCGCTTTAAGCGAGGATTTTCCCTGCCATTATGAGCGAACCGCTCATGAATTAAAAGCTATCGAATTAAACGCCTTATGGTGCTTTCTTAGATACGCCGCGGGCTTGGCCAATAAGGCGCGAATGGCGTTTTTAGGCGGGCAAGCGCGGGAGGGTCTTTTTCTTTACGGCGCGATGACGAGACTTTATCACGAACTGGGAGAAAAGCGGGGAATGACGGTCGCCATGGCAAGAATTATCTCCGAAAACGGCGGCCTTATATCTGGGACCTGGCCGGAAGGGGCGGCCGAGCGGCGGATGGCGGACTGGTTATCGGCTTTGAAGCAAACGCTGGGCGAAAACGCGGGTGCCAAGGCCCTTGACTATCTGCTTTCAGCGCCAGAAGTGAAGCCGCTTAATCGGACTGAACGAGCCACGCTGACAGGCGTAGCTTTTTCTTTTCGCGACGAGCTGCCCACGCTTTTCTCGCCGCCGCGTGATGATCCACGCTGCCTGGCTTTTTTACCTAAACTTATGTGGGATGTGGATATTTTAGACGGTCTCCTTAAGGACGGAGCGGCGCTGAATCAAATACTGGCGATGACTGATGAAGCTGAACTGGCGGTCTATTTATCAACCCTCGCTTATCGCTATTAGCATCCGGCGCCGCGACAGAGTCAGCTCGGCGAAGCCTGAAATGTTTTCGCTTAAATAGAAAAGAGCGCGCGTCTTAAAAGGGGCCAAAGCCGACACCCACCGCTATGGCTAGAAAAGCCGAGGTCAGCCCGAGAATAGCGATTTGCAGTTTCCAGGTCCACGCCATCCACTTTGGATACGCGACAACCGTAAACGATAGGGCGATCAATAAAAGGGCGTTTGTCGGGAAAAACATATTGGAAAAACCGTCGCCAAAATCAAAAGCGAGAACCGCGGTTTGGCGGGTTATGCCAACCAAGTCGGCTAGCGGCGTTAAGAGGGGCATCATTAAAAAGGCCTTGGCGCTGGCTGAGCCGATAAAAAAATTCATTACCAGTGTGGCCGCGTACACCAGGAAGGCCGCCCGGAGCGGGGGGGCGCCTCGGATCAGCTCGGCGATACTATGGAGCAAGGTGTCCATTATTCTACCGGATACGATAATATGCTTAACGCTGTACGCCAGCAAAATAAGGATTACGCCAGGCAGAAGATTCATGGCTCCCTTGCCGAAAGCGGCTAAAAGAGCTTTTACGGAAAGTCCCGTGAAACGTCCTCCACCAAAACCTCCCACTAAAAAAAGCAGGCCCATGACGGGAAAGGCGAGATCCGATAAGCCGGGCAAACGGGCGGTAAGCAGCACCGTAAGCATAGCTATTCCGACGCAAGCCGCGAACCAGACCAGAGCGCGGCTTATTCCGCGTCGGTCTCTAGCGCTGGAAGGGGCTTGGGCCTTAGGGGTGGATCTCAATTGGGCGCGCAGCGCTTCGTCGGAAGCGAAGCTTAAGGATAATTCCGGCTTCTTTTCGATCTTTTTGGCGTAGCGTAGGACGAAGCCTGTCACTAAAGCATAGACCGCGGCGAAAAAAATGATCCGGAATACAGAACCCGAAAAAAGAGGCAGGTCAGCTATCTTTTGAGCCACGGCGATGGTAAAGGGATTCGTGACGGCGGCGGCGAACCCAAAGGCCAAAGGTAAGAGACTTAAGCCAAGCCCAGTCAAGGAATCCCAGCCCAGGGAAATAGCTAAGGGAACGATGAAGATAATCATTGGCACCATGCCTTCATACACGCCGATGAAAGCGGAAGAAGTCATGAAAAATAAAATAATCAAGGCCGCTAAAAGGTATTTCTTAGCGCTAAAGCGTCTAACTAAACGTTGAATCAACTCTTCCATTACGCCCGCGCCTTCCAAGATGGCTATGGCGCCGCCCACGGAAATGATGAAAAGGATGATGGTGATAACGGTGATATTACCTTCGGAGAAAAGCAGTTCTATCGGCGCGGTAAACCAGCGCCAGATGGGATAATTTGGTTTGTCGATATAGCTGAAACTGCCGTCAACAACTAGGGTCCTGCCATCCACCACAACCCTTTGGTATTCGCCGGCAGGCAGAACTAGGACCAGGATACCTGAGACGATGATCAGACAGAGAATGATGACCGCTGATAGTAAAAAGGCGTTTCTTCCAATTTTTAGAGCGCTTGTTCGGGCGGCGGTTTTTTCCATCCGTTAATCTCCTCTGATGAGTATTCTGATCCGTGCCATAAAGCGGCGTGTACCCTTTTTCGGCTTGGTAAGCGAATAGTCACAAGTTTTCAAATAATTCCCGGTAAAAGTCAAAAATCGTCTTAAAATTTGTGAGGGATATACGCTCGTCATGTCCATGAATCCGAGCCAGCTCTTCGGCGTTCAATTTATAGGGCGCGAAGCGATATATGGCGTCGCATAGTGGCGCGTAGTGACGGGAATCGGTGGTAGCCGTAACCAGAAAGGGTAAAACAAGCGCGTCTGGAATCACGGTGGCCACGGCGTTTGCGATGGCCCGCCAGCCCGCGTTGTCTGCGGTAGCGGCGTTCATGGGGACAGGATCATTAGCCAGCCGTTTTGGATAGCGCGCTACCTGTACTCGTGGATCGCCGATAGCCCGTTTAATATACGCGATAGCCGAATCCACGGTTCGACCAGGTAACAGCCGAAGGTTAAGCGTCGCTCGGGCCACGGAGGGCATGACATTATCGGCTGGGCTACCCTCCAGTTGGGTTAGCGCTACCGTGGTGCGTAGCAACGCCGCCGTCGCATCGTCTTTGCCGGCTAAAACGAAGAAAAGGCGGCCCAGCGCGCGGGCGTGGCTAAGGACAAAAGATCGCGGAAAGGCGGCAAGAGCGGCTAAGCCCTTAAAAAAAGATTCCGCGGATGTGGATAGACGCCAGGGGAAGGGTTTTTGGGCTATTTTTAACAGGGCTCGGGCTAAAATAGCGGCGGCTTGGACACGCGGCGGCCGTGAAGCGTGGCCTGTTTTTTGATCCACCCGTAATTCAATGCTGAGATAGCCTTTTTCCTCAACACCGATAAGGGCCAGGGGCTGTGTAACGCCGCTTAAAATACCGTCCGCGACTATGCTACCCTCATCCAAAAGCCAAGAAAAACGAAGGCCGCGTTCACGGAAACGTTGGACGATTTTCATCGCGCCTAACTCGCCGGAACGTTCTTCGTCTCCCCCAAAAGCGAAGTATATATCCTGTTCTGGGGTAAATCCGCTTTCCATCAGCTCTTCGGCGGCGGCGACAGCGCCTATCAGAGTGCATTTAGTGTCCAGGCTGCCACGCCCCCAAATCCACGCGTCCTTAAGCTCCGCGCCAAAGGGGTCTACCGTCCATGCGGCGCTTTCCACTGGAACCACATCATAATGCGCCAGCATCAGAACCGGCGCTCCGTTCCCTCGGCCAGGCCAGCGGTAAATAAGAGCGAAGGGGCTGAGAACCTCTTTTTCAACGGAAGTATGGAAAAGCGGAAAAGCTTCCTCAAGAAAACGCTGGAAATGTTCAAGCCGCGCTACGTTTTCCGTTTTCATTGAGTCTGATTCAGCTGAAGCGGCTTCATCCCAAACGGTAGGAATACGGAGGGCGGCGCGGAAACGGTCTATAACGGAATCATTCATTAGAAAATCCTTCTGAATTGGTGTTCTCGCGAAAAACAAAGCTTTCGCGAAAAGCTATTGTGTTTTTATCGCCTCACGGATTTTCCGTTAATGCTGTGTCGCTAAG
Organism: uncultured Treponema sp.; assembly: GCA_964546285.1. GTDB lineage: Bacteria > Spirochaetota > Spirochaetia > Treponematales > Breznakiellaceae > CAZJJK01. Next base: position 8,231 of record CAZJJK010000051.1, read on the forward strand.
TACGATAACGACACGGCCTTCTTTCAGCAAATTTCTATTAGCTTCCGAAGCTAGTATTTTTAACGCGTCCTCGCGAGCTATGACTAGATCGGTCGCTTCAGCGCCAAAAACGCTTGTGGCCAAAATCCGCAAGGGATCATTCCCAACCAAGCCCGCGTTTTCCATGGATCGAGCGCTGGTATAATGCGCGAACCCCAACGTTTTGGCGGTTGCTGGGTCCGCCATGTTGCGCTCATAGAGGAGATTCATGTTATCGTCCCAAAGCTTAGGAAAAAGGCAAGCTTTCGCTAAGCTTTCTCGTTTTGTGCCGTGAAGCGGTAAGGGAGTTTCCGCGTAGATAATAAGGCCGCTAAAGTCACGAGTGGCACTTTGCTCCAAGGGGCGGCGGATAGCCGAGGCCTGTTCATGTTTTATTAACAAAGCGCTGATTTTTTTCAGATCGATATAAAAATCGACGCTCATAAACGCGAGGTCTGAGGAAAGGGTAAGCGCCGAACGGGGCGCTTGTGTGGATACGTCTCTCAGATCGCTAAGGCGCAAAGCGCCAGCGGCGACGGCCTCTCCAACGCTGGTGGAGGAATCCAAGCGCAGGGCGAATAAGTGGGGAAGAATCAAACGCGGGAATTCCGAAACGCAGAGTTCTTCGGCCTGAGCCCGGCCCGCCGGTAACTTTATCCGCGCCTCAGCCAAATCCAGCCGCGCTGAAGCCGTAAGTAGAGCGGTGTCCCAGCTTATCGATGTTGTTACGTGTAAGCCTGTTCCCTCGGCGATAAGCGGCTGGGGCAATGCCGGGATAAACAACAGAGGCAAAAAGAAGCTGATAAAAAAACGATATCGATTCATGGTGTCTCCGTTACAATTATCGGCGTCTTTATGACGCGTCCTTCGCGGAGAATATCGTTAAGACCCATATCGTTGGCGGCGGCTAAGGTTTCAGGGTCAATGTCAAAGGCGAGAGCCAGCGACCAAAGCGTATCGCCCTTTTTTACCGAATAAACGCCTTCAAAGGCAATCTGGCGCGCGGCCGCTGTTCCGGCGTAGGGACCGGCTTCTTTAAGCGCCGGGATGGCCAAAACTTGGCCAAGGCGTAAGAAACGGGCTTGGATGCCGGGGTTTGTCTGTTCTATCAGTTCCACTGAGACGCCAAAATGGCGCGCGAGGGCAGAGAGGGTGTCTCCGGATTTGATCGTATGATAATGGTAACGGACCAAAGCTTTGTCCTGGCGGCTTAACACCGCCAGAATTGCCTGAGCGTCGCGTTCGGGTACTTTTAGGAAATACGGACCGGTTGGAGGCGTTACCCCATAATTCAGTTCGGCGTTGCCCGCGCGAAGCCGATCCAGCGACGTTCCCGAATACTCGGCAAGGAGTTCCAGGTCTACGCTCCGGTCCATTGGTATTTGTATCCAATTTGGATTTTCCGGCCAATCCAGCGTTAAGCCAGACCGACCCGCCTTTGCCAGCACTATCGCGACCGCGATCAATTTAGGGACATAATGGGCTGTCTCGGTCTTAAGATAGCCCCGCTCACAGAGTTTCCAATAGTCATGTATACCGCTATTTCGCACGGCCCGGTTAACCGCTCCTAGTCCGGCGTTATAGGCCGCCAAAGCCAGGGGCCAATCGTGAAAAACGTCATAATTTTCTTTCAGCTTTTTTAACGCGGCTTCGGTGGCCAGAAAGAAATCGCGCCGTTCGTCTATCCAATCGTTTATCGTCAAACCGAAGGGCGCCGATGAATTCCGCATAAACTGCCAAAGGCCGGCCGCGCCAGAGCTTGACAGGGCGCTTGGCGAGTAGGCCGATTCTATTATGGGAAGATAGGCGAATTCAGGCGGAAGCCCATGAGCGGCTACTCTTTCCCTGATATATGGTAAAAAATCGGCGCCGCGATGTAGGACAGCCTCCAGCCAGCGCGAGCCGCCGCTGGAAAGATATTGGTCAATATACTTTATAGTGAGCTCGCGATCAGCTCCAGGAATCGTAAGTTTTTCGTTATGGAGCCCATGCCACTGGCGATCATTGCCGACGTAGCTTGTTTGCTTAGCCGTTTGACGGACCGGTCGTTCGGTTTCATCCTCATAACTACCGGCCGCCGCGGTCGCGGCGTGGATTAAGCAGATGGCGATCGCTAGGATAGGACGACCCGCGCTCCCGGCGTTCTTCGGCATTACCATTTTTCTCCGTAGTAGATACCGGCCCATTCCCAACGGCCGTGTATTTCAGGATCGGCGGGAAAGTCTATTTTTCTGAAATAAAGATACCAAGTGGAGATGCGCTGAGACCAGCCCCAGGTTCTTAGATAGGCTTCGTTGGCGTTGGAACTCGCGTCCAGGTTTGGGGCGTAGCGAATCCGATTGCCCGCTAAAAAGTCCGCGAAATTAAATTCCACCAAAGTATTTGAATCCATCGCTTCCTGTTCCCAAGACATGGCGAAAAAATTCACCTTGGCTTTGTATCTTTTTAAACTGGCGGCACTGCTTTTATCCATAGCTGTTTTTACCGCGTTGACCAAAGCTTGCAGGCTTTCAAAGGTCCAGTCTCTAGGAGAGTTATAAAAATCCACTATTTTTTTCGCGTAATTATAGGCGTCCGGGAAACCAGGTATGGATGTCTCGTAATACGGCAGGAATTTCGCGTATGTTCGTATGGCGGAGTCCCATTCGCCGATATGTTCATAGGATTGAGCCAGTAAGAAATAAGCCGATCCAAGATCGATCTCGTCCTGAAAGCGAGAAATCAATTCTTGATAATAATAAACCCGCTGTTCAGGCTTATCCACCAAGTCTATCAGCTTTTCTAAGCAAGCCAGATGAACGGATTTTCCATTAACTATCAAATCTTGGTAGTTTTTGATAATGCGGTTAAAATAATAAGCCGCGACCGGTAAGGCGTCTTGATGTAGATATAAATAAGCCGCCATAAGAAGGAAATAGGCGTTGTATGGATCGTTTTCGCGTTCAGCGACGCGGCTGCTAAGAAAATTGGCGAGTTTTCCGTATTCACCTTGGCGGAGAAGCTCTTCGGCTATTTCGCGAGTAGCGGTAAAGACCGCCTCATGGTCATCGCGCTCGCTATTCAGAATGGCGAATAAATCTTTAAGCTCGCTTTTTTCAGTCTTGTTGCCATCGATATAGTAGGACTCGGACAGAGCGTTGTCCCAGGGTGTTGTGATACCGCCGTGGGCATCGCAGGCGAAGATCACGACCAGTAAGGCCGTGATAGCTAATAACGTAAACCAAAAACGCATATCGGCCGGATGGTACCATGGGCGGAAACCGTTGGCAAGAGAAGGCTTGTACCATTATAATGCGATGATATGGCAACCGGATTAAATAGGACTATCGCGGCTAACGCCGTTTTGTTTTCAGGGCTTAGTTTTACCATTCTGGGCGCCGGTACCTTGCTATCGGCTTTAGCCGGTGGCTCGCGCGGTGGCGCTTTTTTAGCGTCTTTCGCTATAGTTATCGGTGTCCTTTTAGCTTATGTAGCCGTTAGGATACATAAAGCGGCGCGGTTTATTTTTGGCGCCGCCTTCCTTATCCTGTCAGGTATATTTCTCATAATACTGGCCAGCGGTATTTTGAATTCTTCTATTCGGCAACTGTGGCCTATTTTTGTGATCTTTGCCGGCGTTTCTTTATTTCCCGCCGGCTGGTTTCGTTATCGATCTATCCAAGCCCGTTTTATTATTCCGATGCTGGCTTTCCTGATTTTAGGCTCGGTGTTTTTTCTTTTTTCGCTAGGTCTTGTCCCAACCTCGTTTAAAGCCTTTTTCCTTGAATGGTGGCCGCTTTTATTGATATTAGCCGGCCTTATTTTAACCCTGGTTTCTCTTGGTTCGCGTTTCCCGGGAGAACATGGTCAGTGATAGGCCTTGGCGCCCGTAAACAGTTCTTACTTGCGTTCGCTGTCAGTCTAAGCGCTTGCGCGTCAACTCCTGACGTTAAGGCTCCTCTGGCTAGCGTTGAGCGAGCGCCTGTCACTGTTAACGCGGCGAGCGCCACAGGCACTGTCAGTGCCGCCGCGGCTCCCGCAAATGGGATCGCGGGGCAGATTAAGGGTTTGGTTGAGCAGGGTACTCCGCCATCCTTATTACGCGCGTTGGACTTGATCCGTAGCCGTGAGTTGGGCTCAACGGAATTTGGCAGGGCAATGACGGCGACTGTCGTTGTCCTGATGCAGAAGCTCTACCCAGAACTTCGCGGCGATTTGCCTGTCCCTGATCCGCCGCCGACGCATCTGTATACAAAAATCTTAAAAGACGCCGAAAGAGGCGCTTACACGCCAGCCTCAACTGAGTCTGTTGATTATTTGGAATTGGTATTGCCCTTCCTCGCCTTATTAAATGAAACTCGTTCGGAGCGTTTGGCAGCCGCCTTGCCTGATTTAGACAGAGCCGCTCAGCTTAATACCCTCTCTTCATTGGAGCCCTATTTTCGTGGAATTATCGCGGAACGCCAAGGCCAAATGGCTGTTGCCTTGGCCGCGTACGATGTCGCCCGCTCGCGTTCCGCGGATTGTTATCCGGCCGCTATCGCCGCCGCTCGGCTTATGGCTGATATGGGAAAAGCCGCTGAGTCGGTAAGTCTTTTAGGTGAGATCGCCATACGCTACCCGGATAATGAGTCCGTTAAACGAGCGCTGGCAAAAGCGTATTACGCTGCGCGTGATTGGTCGCGAGCGGGAACGGCTATCGCCGAAATTCTTCAGCTTAATCCGCGTGATGTGGAGTTTATGTTAATGCGCGCTCATGCCCTAGTGGCGCAAGGCTCGTACCTTCAAGCTCAACCGCTTTTAGACGCTATCGCTACGATTGATGCTACAAATCGTCTCTATCTTTATCTACGGGCTATGGTTCAGGCTGAGGGCTATCGTAATCGTGATTCGGCTCTTACCTATTTGCGGGCGATCCTTCGGGTGGACCCAAATGATGAGGAAGCCTTAAGCTACGCGGCTAGATTATTATTAGAATCCTCAAGGCCGGAAGAAATAGAGGAGGGGAGAGCTTTTTTAGAGCTTTTGTTATCGGCTTCTCAGCCTTCTTTAGAAATAATTGAGTTGGCTCTTAAAGATAAACTTGCTAGAGCGGCATGGCTGGAAGCCTTGCCGCTTGTGGAGCTTTTATTGGCGGAACGTCGATCCATAGCGGATATCCGCGCCGCGGTGGCGGTCTATGTTGGTTTAGGCGATGCTGAAAATGCCCTTGATATGGCTGGTGAGCTATATGGTGTGGACAATCCCGCGGATGATGATACGGTTCTCTATGTTAACGCGCTTATCGGCGCTGGCCGAGGAACGGAAGCTTTGAAGATTATTGAAGACTGTTTACAGAGGCTTCCCAGCGGGGCGCAAAAAAGCAAACTATATTATGCCCGTAGTCGGCTTAAGACGGACGAGGAAGCGGTTATTAGTGATCTGCGGTCTAGCTTGTTTGAGGACCCCCGCAACTTGGATTCGTTAATAGCGATGCTTGAGCTGTATCGAGCGCGGAAAGATGATCGGCGCGCCGTTTATTATTTGAAGCAAGCTTTAGCTATAGCGCCGGACAACCCCTTGCTGAGGACGTATAAGACCGAATATGCCGCGTTAATGAATTAAGGCTCTTATTATTTCCTTCTTCTCATAACGTTTATAGTTAAGGGCTTTTGTACCGCCGCCAATTCCGCCCAAAAAACGCGATGACAATTTCTTCATATTGAACAAGGAATTGCCATGACCCATTCGCGCTTGTAAAAAGGAATCAGCAATCCCAGGGCACAACAAAATTGGCAGCAGTTAGAAATACCTTAGAAAGGGCCTTATATGGGATAAGAGCGCTTGTGCCAATTCCCAATAGCGGCGGATCAGCGGAAGCTTTATTATTTTTTAGCCCAATTCTTTAAATTTTCTTGCGAAGCGCCAGAGTGGGGGATAGAATGGTGTCTATGCTTCGACGTTTACGCGCTTCTTTGTTTCGCTTTTCGCTTTATCTGTTGGCCGATCATCCGCCAACGACAGAAAAACCGAAAAAAAGCCGAGGTTTTCTTAGAAGCGGGGTTCATGCCTGTAGGGGGCTAATCTTTCTATTTATGACGGAACGGAATTTTAGGCTTGAGTGCTATGTCGCCGTTTTCGCTCTTGCCCTTGGGCTTGTACTACGTATCAGCGCTTTGGAGTGGGCTCTTATCATATTCAATATCGCTTTTGTACTATCTTCCGAAGCTAAGAATACGGCGGTGGAAATGGTCACCGATCTGCATGTGAAGGCGTATGATTATAACGCCAAGGGGCTAAAGGACGTTTCCTCGGGTTCGGTCCTATTAGCCTCCTTGTCAGCGGCGGCGACCGGGTTTCTTATCTTTGGCCCTCGTCTTATCGCCCTCGTGGCCGCCCTTTTTCAGAATGGCGGCGTATAAACTCGACCCAAGACCTAAAAGCTCGCCTTTGATAAATGTGTCATTATGACGCTTTATGCCTGGTCATTATGATACAATGTTTCAAAAATCCACGACTCACGTTAAAAAATGCTATCGGCTGAGGCTGTTTCAAAAGTCTTTACGCTGCTTTCAAAGATCGCGTATTGATGAAATAGGCCATCTCGATTTTGTTATAAGTCGGTCTATGTCTATATATTATAGATATATATTACAATACTTTGGTTTTTATACAGACAAACCTTTAAAGAAGTGAGATTTTTGAAAGCATTTTCTTTTAGCTTTGAATCCGCTACATCAACCCAGTCATATTTTATGCGCGAAAAGAAAAGCCTTATTACGGCTTCAATATATGTATATATATAATAAAGAAATGATATACATATACCATTGCGCTCTCCCCGCTATACGGCGTTTAGACGTAACGCCTCAGCCTAAAAACGTTCTGTGTCTCCTTTTTTTGCCAGATCTCATCAGTATTTTGGCTTACTTGGCATGGTATCTGCATCTATTTTCATATAAATCATCGGGGCCGATAGCCAAAGTAAAAAGACGGCGGCCGTATCGATCACCCGAAATGCCAAGGAGGCGTATATGAACTTAGTCAGATGGAACCGTGATTTAGCCCTGGACCCGCTAGACGAGTTTGACCGTTTGCAGAACGAGCTTAGCCGCTTGTTCAACTTTGGCCTTGATAATACCGGCCTATTTGATCGGGCTCTGGCTCCCACTCTGGATCTTGTGGAAAACCAGGACGACTATACGCTCTATGTGGATCTGCCTGGGGTTGATAAGAAGGATTTGGAGTTGACGGTGGAAAACAACCTTCTCTCCGTCAAGGGCGAGAAAAAAGACGCGAAGGAAGCCAAGCGCTTCTTCCGTAAAGAAACCTGGACCGGTTCCTTCCGCCGGACAGTCAGTTTACCCGCCGCCGCCGACCCCGAAAAGGTGCATGCCGAGCTTAAGGATGGCGTACTTACGGTGGTAATTGGCAAACGCGAAGAGCACAAACCTCGGCAAATCGCCGTATCGGTAAAGTAAGGAGGCTAGCTATGAACGATTTGGAAAAGCGAACCGAGGGAAACGAGCTTGTTATTCAACCTTCCTGCGCGATCTGTGAGGATGACGGCAAGGTAACGCTGCGCTTGGAAATGCCGGGCGTTTCAAAAGAAGATATCGAGATTAATGTTGAGAAGAATGAGTTGATTATCAGCGCTAAGCCCAAGAAGGAGAAGGTTTCAGGCTCCTATCTAATCCGTGAACGTCGTGAGGGCGAATATCGAAAACGTTTCATTATCGATGAAACGATTGATAGGGATAGGATAGACGCTGTTATGACAAACGGCGTACTTAACCTAAATCTGGCCATCAAGGAAGCGGCTAAGCCGCGTAAGGTGGAAATCCAGTAAATGAACGTTTAGCCCCGCAAGCTCAGGCTTTGGGCTAAACGCCGATCACGTAGAGCCGCGGCTGATCAAGCGTCGCGGCTTTTTTTTATTTTCTGGCGGTCCAGTCCGGGTTATCGAATTGTTCTAGCGCGCCAGCTTGGGCGCGTTCCAATTCCGCTTGGCTAGGGCTGGCCTTTTCAAATACCAGCTCCAAGGCTTCCTCAAAACCGTATGCCATGGCTGTTTCCACGCGTTTTCTTTCCGGTACCGCGCCAAGACACTCACTTAAGCTGGTGACCCGCTGCTTTATATCGCCGATAAACTTTCCCTTCATTTTTTCGGCGGGTACACGAAGTAGTTGGAACATAAGATCCGCGTCAAGATCGATGATAATAGTGCCATGCTGAAGCAGACAAGCGCGTTTACGTGTCTGAGCGTTGCCAGATATTTTTTTATTGTCAATGAGTATATCGTTGATAGGCACGAAGCGCGCTTCAAGGCCCAAACGCGCCAAGCCCGCCACTAGGCCGGCGCATAGCCGCCGGTAGCTGTCGCTTAGGCCGCCGCCAGCCAGAGGGTGCGATTCCGGTAAAACCAAGCTGTAAGTCAGTTCGTTCTGGTGGAAAACAGCGCCGCCGCCGGTAATCCGGCGTACTACATCCACGCCGTACGCTCGGCAGGCATCGCTATCCACTTCTTCGTGTAAGCCCTGGAAATAGCCAATAGATATGGCTGGCGGCGACCATTGGTAAAAACGAAGGGTCGGGGGCGCGGCGCCGACCGCGACCGCTTCCAGAATAGCTTGGTCTAAGCCCATGTTGAAGGCGGCGTTCGCCGCGGGGGTGCTGAGGAGCCTAAGCGGATAAGCCATTGAGATAGCCCTTAATTAGGTCGGCGACAGCCTTGCCGCTGATGCCTTGAAGTATGACGCCCGCCTCAGCCATCGCGCTGTCAAAGCGATCGGCGAAAAGATCGATAGGAAGCTTTGTAAGAGCGCTCAAGACGCTGTCAAAAGTTTCTTCCGGTATAGCGAAAAAGTCGCCTCTTATATCGATTTTAAGAACCAGACCAGCCGCTATTTCAGCGTCTAGTCGGATAAGCTTGCACCCTTCCGGTTTGCCGCTCACGTTTATTGTCATAGGGCGGCCTGTTTTTTATTCGCGATGACGCGGCTATAAGCTTCCGCCGCGCGGTAGCTGGTGCGCGCGAAAGGCGCCGCTACCACCTCGGCGAAGCCTCTATCTAAGCCCTCGCGTTCATATAGGGCAAAAGTCTCGGGCTCGACATATTCAACTACCGGAATTTGCTTTGAGCTTGGCCTAAGGTATTGCCCAAGGACTAAAATATCCACATTGATGGCGCGCAAATCATCCATCGTTTCCAATACTTCTTCCCTTCGTTCGCCTAGGCCTAGGATGAGGCTGGTCTTGGTGATAGCACCGCCCTTTTTGGCCGCCGCCAGTGTGGCGAGGCTGGTAGCATAGCCAGCCCGAGCGTCACGAATGGATTGAAGCCGGCGAACGCTTTCAAGGTTATGTCCGACCACAGCGCAGCCTTCCGCCAGTATGAGTTTCAGTTCGTCTTCGCGGTAGTCTGGAACAAGAACCTCAATTAAGATATTGGCCGCTCGAGCGTGGACAGCTTTAACGCAGGCCGCGAAATGGGAAGAACCTCGATCGCTAAGATCATCGCGATCAACCGAGGTAAGAACCAGGTAGCGCAAGCCAAGCTCCGCGACAGCGTTAGCTAGGTTTTGCGCCTCATCCTCTCGCGGTTCCCGTCCGACCGTTCCGCTGGGTACGGCGCAAAAACGGCAGGACCGGGTGCAGATATCGCCCAGAATCATAAAAGTAGCTGTCCCCGCCGCCCAGCATTCAGCTTTATTTGGGCAAAGCGCCGAGTCGCAGACGGTGTTGAGACCATTCTCGGCGACGCTTTTTTCAACTTGCCGCCAGACGGTCCCTGAGGGCGCTTTAAAGCGTATCCAGGAAGGTTTAGGAAGAGGCTTGTCCATAGCCATACTATACGCCGATAGAGGTATCAGTGTCATGATCCCTTGTTCAGGTTCCGCGTTTTTCATTTTCCTCGTTGCAGCTTGCTCATTTATTGAGTATGTTTAGGTAGAGCGCGGAATTCCGGCTCAATCCCTCGCTTGTGTAGGAGGCGTTTTATGATAGTTCTTATGCGTATTTTGGCCGCCGCCACTTCGGCCTATATGTTCGCCGTATTTCTGCGCGTTATGTTGACTTGGTTTAATAGTCAAACGCTTGGGCGGCCGTATGAAGTGCTTGCCAAGGCGACTGACCCTTATTTGGATTGGTTCCGCCGCTTTCCCGCGTTACGGACAGGCCGGTTTGACTTTACACCGGTAGCGGCTTTAGCGGCTTTGGCGCTTATCAATAATGTTTTTATGACGATAGCGTTTTATGGTCGGATCAGCGTTGGTATTATATTGTCCATGCTTTTGTCGGCCGCCTGGTCCGCTGTTTCTTTTATTTTGATATTTTTCGTTATTGTGTTAGTTCTTCGGCTTTTCGTTTTTTCACAACGTCCCAATTCTATAATGCCCTTTCGCCAGGTTCTAGAATCCATAACCCAACCGGTATTGGATATTAGCACAAAAACGTTTTATCGCGATCGCTATATAAGCCCTCAAAAAGCTATCGTAACGGCCGCGCTTGTGCTATTGGGCGGTCGCGTTGTCGGCGGATTTTTAGTCCGCTTTATCGGCGGTCTTATCTCCCGCTTGCCCTTTTAGGAGGCGGCTAGCGGTGTTTCTGAGGGAACTCCGAAATCCCATATCAGAATTGCACGGCGCGGGCACGGTAATCGCGCGGCGCTTAAGCAGTCTGGGTATAATCAATATAGCCGGATTATTAAGTTATTATCCTCGGGATTGGGAAGACCGCTCGCGTGAGCGCCCCCTTGCCTCGTCTCGCGCTGATGGGCAGGTGTGCGCTAAGGTTCGGGTGCTGGCGCATGATTGGTTCGGTTATGGTCGCATGAAAACCTTAAAGGTTCATATTGAGGATGACAGCGCGCGGGCGGTCCTGCTTTGCTTTAATCGACCTTTTTTAGAAAAACAATTGCCTATTGGAGCTGATTTTTGGGTTTGGGGTCGTTTTTATTATAAATACGGAGAGCTTCAATCAAGCGCCTTTGAATTTGAGAAGGCCGATGAGGGCCATGGATCGTTTGGTCGCATTCTGCCGGTTTATCCGTTGAGCGCGGATCTTAACCAGGGAGTTCTTCGCCGGCTTGTTGACCAAGCGCTCAAATTATATGTTCCAAGGCTGGAGGATGAGCTTCCCGCCTCTCTCCGCGAACGGTATGCGCTGCCGCCTAAAACTAGATCCCTAAACGATATACATTTTCCTTCCACTATGGCGGCTTTGGCCGAGGCGAAAAAAGCTTTGGTGTATGAGGAACTATTTTACCTGGAAGTGACGGTTGGAAAACGCGCGCTTGAACGAAAACGCCAGAGCCGGCGCGGCGGGTCGTCTGTTTCTGATCCAAGCTTAAGTCCGCTCCAAAAGCGCTTGATGGATCGTCTGCCCTTCGCTCTTACCGAAGGCCAGTTAAGCGCGCTTTCCGAATTGAATGCCGATCTATGCGGGCCCTTCCCTATGGCTCGTCTGCTCCAAGGCGATGTTGGTTCAGGCAAAACCTTGGTGGCTTTTATGGCTTGTCTGCGCGTGATAGAGAAGGGCCGCCAAGCGGCGGTGATGGCTCCGACTGAACTGCTCGCCCGTCAGCACGCTGAAAACGCCGCCCGTTTATTGGAACCGCTGGGGATACGCCCAGCTTTTTTGACCGGGAACATAAAGGCGGCCGGGCGGAGAGAACTCTTGAACGCATTACATGCAGGCGACATCGATCTTGTGGTAGGGACTCACGCTCTCTTTTCCCGCGATGTCGTGTATCATGACCTTGGCTTGGTAGTCATAGACGAACAACACCGTTTTGGGGTTGTCCAGCGTTCGGCGATTCAGACCAAGGGCGAGGCGAGCGACCTTCTTATGATGAGCGCGACGCCAATCCCTAGAACGCTGGCCCATACGGTATTCGGCGACTTAGACGTATCCTATATTCGCGATATGCCGAGCGGACGCAAGCCGCCTATTACCCATTTGGCCGCGCGGCGAAATGAGAAAAAGGTTTACGATTTTGTCCGTCGTGAGCTCAAAGAGGGGCGGCAAGCGTATTTCGTGTATCCATTGATTGACGCCGATGAGGCAAAGCGATTAAAAGACGCCGAAACCATGGTTAAGCTCCTAGCGCGAGATATTTTTCCGGAATTTCCGACAGCCCTAATCCATTCCAAATTGACTGAGGAAAATAAACGTGAAACCATGGAAGCCTTCCGTGCCGGTTCTGTCCGGGTGCTGGTTGCGACTAGCGTGGTTGAGGTTGGCGTTGACGTGCCAAACGCCAGCTGTATGGTGGTGGAACACGCCGAACGTTTTGGCCTGTCCGCTCTGCATCAGATGAGAGGGCGGGTAGGGCGGGGCGGCGGGCAAGCGTACTGTTTCCTTGTTTATTCCGATGAGTTAACCGAGGACGGGAAAGCCCGCCTGAGGATCATGTTGGAGAACACCGATGGCTTTGTCATAGCGGAAGAAGATCTAAAACTGCGCGGGCCTGGACAGCTGGTTGGGTTGGAACAATCCGGGTATTTATCGCTCGGCATAGCCGATCCGGTACGCGACGCGGAAGTCCTAGCAAAAGCCCGTGAGGACGCGTTCTCTATCTTAAAAGAGGACGGCGCCGATCGGCGCCTGATAGAAGCGGTTCTTGAACGGGCGGCACCCTATACGGAAGCCGCCCGCTAAGAAAGTGGCTTAAAATCTAGTAATACGCGATATAGGGGGACTCTCCCCGTGAAGTTGAAGTGGTTTCTATCCCATCCACGCCTATGCACACATAGTAGCCGTCAATCAACACTAAGGCGATGATGGTATCATAATCGCAATGTTCGGATGTCCATATAACAGTTCCCGTGTCACCGACGCGAGGATAGAAAGTATCCCACGCGTCTTGGCCGCCCAATTCCTTTGTTTCCTCGTCAGGCCAGCTAAGGCAGTCAGAGCGGTTAATGGTTGAATAGATTTCGCCGGTATCGGTAATCCTGACGCGGCGTCCGATCAAGCCAAGCTCGTGGTAGTAATTGTCCTCAACGCCCCACTCGTCGTAATCGTCATAACCCCA
>CAZJJK010000051.1:21342-22668 GCA_964546285.1 uncultured Treponema sp.
ATCATAATTGCTTACACCGATATCGTAGGGATAGGAATAATAATCGTAATCATAGGTCTGGAAATCGATATAGTAATCTTCTGGGTAGAAACTCACTACTCCGCCGTCGCTTAAAGAGACGGTAATAAGGTCTTGTTCAAACAAAAAGGTGGTTTGGCCTTCTCTATCGCCGGTAGTGAAAGAAGTGCCATTCGTGATAGCGATAGGATTCGTGCTGGCATATTCCCAAGGCCGATCAAAGAATTCCTGCTCTTCCGTTTCGCCGGTGCTCCACACGACATATTCGGAGGCGTCGTAGCGGAGATGGAACCAGCCATTGGTGCCCTCAATGAATTCAAGGGCTATATCGCCACCGTCCCGGTAAGCGATAACGTCATCATCGGCCGCGCGGAATATATACCAAGCCCCGAATGAATAGAGCGTATCGGCTTCGTTCCAGGCGACAGGGACGTTCCTGCCCTTAACGCTGGAGACGAAAGTTACCGTTTTTCCGCTTTTGGTAAGATAATCGATGCTTGAACCGTATTTAGCGAAGCTTATTCTTCCGCCGTCGCTAAGTGTGGCGCTTAATACGTCATTGGCGATACTGTAGCTTGTGACATAGCCGCTTTTTTCAACTTGGAAGCTGGCGCCGTTGCCAACGCTTATCGGGCTTTCGTTAATAGTATCCCAGGGCTTTTCATAGAAACTCTGAGAACTTGTACCGCCCGCGCTCCACACGACATATTCGCTGTTATCGTAGCGAACACGCCACCAGCCATTACTGTTAGCTATCAGCTCCGCGGCGAGTCCTCCGTCATCACGGTAAACGACGACATTATTATTGGCTTGCCAATAAAGCGTCCAGTCGCCAAACGAATACATGGACTTTCCATTTTGGAAACCGACAGGATCGTCAGCGAAGGCGCCGATCACCGCGAAGGCGCATACCGCCAACGCGACAAAACGTTTCAACGTTGATGCCATAATCTCCCCCTCATACTTTTGCGGGTGTCGCGTTTGCCCATCGACCCCGCTTATAGCATAGCGCGGACTTGATAAGCCGACAAGATCCATGGCCAAAAGTGATAAAAAAAGGGGGGATTTGAGTTTTTTGCCGTTTGTTTTCAACTGGTCGCTATTATCTCCTCCTAAAATTTTATCTGTTTCCACCCTACTGGCCTAGCTTGGTTTATATTGGGGGGCGGGTTAGGATAAAAATTGACAAAAAAAAGGATAAAGTATAGTTTAAGAAACTTATATAATTGGAGGAACGGGGTGTGAGAAAAAGTGCTACATGTATTTTTAGTTTCATGTTTTATTTGGTGTTTTTTTCCGCTTGCGATT
>CAZJJK010000052.1:0-10328 GCA_964546285.1 uncultured Treponema sp.
TTTTTGGGAAATTACCGATAGCTTTCATGTCGTAAAAATTCACGATATGTTTTCGCGAACGGGCAATAGTGAGCTCATCCAATAATTTAAAGAAAGTTGAATCAAGCCGTTCAAGAAGATGTTTCATGCTTTTGTTTTTATTCTTTGGGTCTGCCCACCTGGTAAAATTCTTCTGGGCATTTTCAAGTGTAAAACCGATGCTTTTTATTTTGCATTGTTCAAATAAGGCATCTTCTTTACCTTCGGTGATAAAGGCAATTTGATTTCGCAGGTCTTTTAGAGAGTTGTTGACCGGGGTTGCAGAGAGTAGTAGTACTTTCGTTTTAACGCCGGACTTGACGACTTTATCCATAAGCCATTTAGCCCTATTCATTCTTATGCTGCCGTCATCTTTAACTCTCTCCATAGGGTTGCCACGAAAATTGTGCGATTCGTCAATAACTACAAGATCATATGCACCCCAGTTGAAATTCTCTAAATCGATACCATTTGCATCCGATCTACCTGATTCTCGACCCATGTCGGTATGGTACAGAACAGTGTAGTTGAAGCGATCTTTTTTAAATGGATTAAGCGCATGATTTTGACTGGCTTGATATACAGTCCAGTTTCCCGAGAGCTTCTTTGGACATACCACAAGAACTCTACCATTCAACAATTCAAAGTATTTGATAATTGCAAGAGCTTCAAAGGTTTTACCCAAACCAACACTATCTGCTATGATACAGCCATTGTGTTTCAGAATCTTGTTGATTGCACCCTTTACGCCGTCTTTTTGAAAGTCATATAACTTATCCCATACTTCACTTTCATAAAACCCTGTTTTCTCGTCCAGCAAACCGCCTTTTCGGTGTTCACTCAAGTATTCTCCAAATATGTGGTACAGTGTTTTGAAATAAATGAACTCCGGCTCATTTTCTACGTATAGCTGTTCTAGGTATTTTAAAACTTCTTCTTTTACATCTTCAACAAGTCCAGTCTGGTCATTCCAGATAGAGTCAAACCAGCTTTTTAATTCTTGACGATCACGGTCACTATCAACAATCAGATTTAATTCAATATTTTTACTCCCCGCAAGACCAAGGCCATTAACTGTAAAGTTAGAACTGCCTGCAATTGCTTTCTCAATGCCGCTTTCTTGTCTGATGTGATAGAGTTTTCCATGCAAGAAGTTTGGTTTTACCATTGAACGGATTTCAGCTTTATTTTTAATCCATTCAGAACATTCCTTTGCTATTTTTTTCTGAGTTAGTCTGCTCTCAAGAGGAATGACCAGTTTATCATCTTCAATTTTAAAATCTCTAGTATTTACCTTTTCGGGGTCAAGGGATTTTATAAAAGTAGGTTCGCCAAATAGAAAATTGAGTTTATTAATTCCGTCAAAGTTTTCCTTCAATTTGTGATAAGCATATATTGTAAAATAAGCAGATACAATTGACACTTCTGAATTGCCAGTAATGACATCTTTAAGAAATTCACCGACAGTGCCATGCTTGTGATTGTCTTTGATTGCGGAATAATTCATCTATCTTTTCTCCAATTTTCTTCTCTTCAGCCCGCCATGGACTTGGTGCGATTCGATGAGCACCAATGGCGTTCTTGGGGCGGGGTTAAGAAAGCTCTTTTATCATAACTCATTTTCTTTTCACTGTCTTGGCGCTCTGCCTTTCGTCTAATGTCGTATGGGTGAAACCGATTGAAGGGGTGAAACTCATTGAAGCCGAATAGTTGGGAGGCGCAATCGGTATTTCGCGAGGCTTGACGTCAATACACGGCATGGCTAGTATCATCGCATTATGCGCGTTTAAATCCTTTAGGGCTGACGCTGAATAGCGCGTTCCGCCTATCCGCTACCTAAGAAACCTACTTCTATAAAACTGTGAGAGGTTCTTGAAAAAGTAACCGACTTTTGCATGAACCTCGGCTTTTATAGAATTATTTTTTTTCGCGATAAAACAGCGAACGGTTCTCGAAAAAACAAGCAGCTTCAGCGAGAACCCCAACAAACATAAGGAATAGCTCGATGATAGCCTTCAATGATCTCGTCACGCTCGCGCGTACTATTGGCCCAGCCACGCCAAGCACGTCGCTTTTTTGGACCGATCCTCATATAGCCCCTGCCCTACTCGCCTCCCACCTGGACCCGAATACGGATGCCGCGTCTCGCCGACCAAAAGCGATAGACGCCACTATCGCCTGGTTGGAAACGGTAGCGCTTCAGGGCCCCTCACGCATATTAGATCTAGGCTGCGGCCCCGGACTATACTCTGAACGTCTAGCCCGCCGAGGCCACCAGCTTACCGGCATCGATATTTCAGAATTGAGTATAAATCACGCGCGGGAAAGAGCGCGAGCGGAAGGTTTGGACATACGGTATCGTCAAGCCGATTATATCGTTGATGATATCGGTTTTGGTTATGACCTTGTTCTGATGATCTATTGCGATCTCGGCGCCCTCAGCGGCGAAAATCGAGAAACCGTGATGAAAAAAGTACGGGCTAGTTTAAACCCGGGGGGAATTTTTGTTTTTGATCTTTTGAGCGAAAGCTGCGCTTCTCAATTTACGGCTTCTAAAAACTGGTCGCTTGAGCAAGCTGGCTTCTGGTCGCCTAGACCTCACCTCTTATTAGAGGAAAACCATCATTATCCGGAGCTAAAAATGTTTCAGCGCGCGACCCTGCTGGCTGAGGCGGAAACTGGCCGCTTTGAGCGCTTTATCATTCGTGACTGGTATTTTTCGGATGATGATATTCGCGCTCTCGCCGCCCGCGCCGGGTTTGACGACTGCGCTCTTTACCGCGGTTTTCTACCCAACGCGAATTGGGGAAACGCCAATGTTGTATTCGCGGCGGCTAAATAAACTAAAGCCGATAGAAATCGATATAGTGTAAGGATAAGCCCTGCGGCGGGGCTGTTGGACCCGCTTTGGCGCGTTCGCCGGATTTTACTAAAGCGGCAAACGCGTCAGGGCTTAAGTCCAGCTCCTCACAGCGCAGGAGAGTGCCCACGATAGAACGGACCATCTTCCAAAGGAAGGCGTTGGCGCGTATTTCATATATAAGAGTCGCTCCTTCCACATGAAAGCGAGAAAGGGTAATAAGCCGTTGCCGCGACTCGCTGGGGTCACTGGGAACGGCGAAAAGCGAACAATCACGTTCGCCTAAGAGAACGGAGGCAAGGGCGTTTAAGCGGCTTAGCCTGGGGCGTCGCCACAACTGCCAGGCGTAACGCAACTCACCGGGTAGCGCCGATCGGCCGCAGATTAAAGAGTATCTATAGGTACGAGACTTGGCGTCAAAACGCGAATGAAAATCATCCGAAGCGCGGGAAGCGGCAAGAACCCGAACATCGCGCCTGAGAATAGTATTCAACGCCGGCACAAAACTCGATTCAGGCATAGAAGCTATGTCGGTATAAAAGTGGGCGACCTGCCCAGAGGCGTGGACGCCGGAGTCGGTCCGGCCGGAACCGATAAGGCAAAGTTCATGTTTATGGATTTTCGCCAAGGCCGCTTCCAGATCGCCTTGAACCGATCTTTGCTTAGCCTGACGTTGCCAGCCATGAAAGTCGGTCCCATCATAAGCGATTAGCAGGCGGATATTTCTCAGAGGCACTTCAGTCATCAGCCTCGTTCAATTCCAGATTGATGGCTTCATAGAGGTCGCGGGCTTTTTCCAAAAGCGGGCCAGGTTTTGCCTTTGTTGATCGGCCAAGACCGAATATTTTGGCGATAGTCCGCTTACTCTCCCCTAAGGCTTTCTTTCTATATTCCAGATCTTCCCTAGGTCCGTAATTCAATTCCAATCTCGCGCTAAGGTATAACGCGCCCTCATAGCCATAATTTTTATCAGTATCCGGTCCAAAATTACGAATTCCCGATAAGGATTCTTTTCCGCTTTGCTCCCTGAGTATCGCTTCTCGATAGAGAAACCGAGCCTTCTTTTTAAATAAAAGAGACAGCCAATCATAGTTATCGCTAGGATAGCGTTTATGAAGTTCGTCAAACAGCCAACCCGCGCGCAAAGCGCTAATACCCTGCTTAATTGTTGGCGAAAATTCGCGCGGAAAGAAGGAATAACAGCGAAGACTAAGATACTGGGCGGCCGCGCCGGCGGCCAAAGTTCTTGCCGCCGTAAAATCTACGCTGGGGAAAAGCAATTGAAGTTCAGCGATACGCTTATCCCTATCGTTTTTAAGCTCGTCGCGGTATTTTTCTGGGAGTGCGCCAAAATCAGCCTCGCTGGAAGCGTACCAACAGGCGGGACAGACGGTAGTTGTGTATACCAAGGGATAGATATCGCCATATTTCGCGGAAGCTTCATAGTTGCGACGCAGCTCGTCGCTTAAGGGCCCGGCTATCAAACGGCCGCCGCCGGTTAGCAGCTCTTCGCGAAAGAAATTGGAACCGCAGATTGGGCAAGCAATACTATCCTTAGAGAAAAAAGTTGTTTTTATTTCTCTTTCTTCCTTATGCCTTGTCATAAGCTAGTCCGCCTTTTCCAATACCACAAGGGCGATAGCGTTATCCCGTTCATGCGTTAATGAAAGATGAACGGCATTAGCCCCAAGACGACCAAGAGCCCGCGCGGCGCTGCCGTAAAGAACCATAGCCGGACTGCCGTTATGTCGGTTTTCAACCTTAATTTCTTTCAATACTATGCCAGACAAACCGGTACCCAAAGCCTTACCGAAAGCTTCTTTGGCGGCGAAGCGAGCGGCAAGGGACAGGCTGGCGCCGGCGCCCCGCGATAAGGCGGCACGGAGCTCGTCCTCATGGAAAAAACGCTCAAGCAGTCCGGGGATAGCGCGCCAACGCTCCAAACGGCGCACATGGACAACGTCTATGCCGACACCTAAAATCACTGGCCTTCTCCCCATGACGGCTGGCTTGGCTCACTAAAGGCTGACCCTTCTTCCATCGAGCTGGGGGGGTCCAGTTCTATCGCTTCAGCGCTCACTTCCACGGACATCGGTTCATACCGTATAACCACAAAATGAGCCGGCGCCGAAACAATTAGGGGAACGGTAAAAACGCCGGGCGAATCAACAGCGGTGCAATCAGCGGATAAAAGGGAAGCGTCCGGAATATAAGAGCTGAGCTCGCTTTCAGCGCCTTGCAACTGAACCGAACCATACACCATCGCCGGCCTAGCCACTAAACCATCCATTAAGCCCGATATGACCAGCGGCACCCTGTCCAACACTCGATTCATCACCGCTTGACGCACCGTTCCGCGAAAAGCGCTTTGGCCGCTTCCATGAACAGTGATCAGATTATTTAGATTCACGATAAGCGGATTCGCCGAAAAATCCTCTTTCCTACCGGATAATTCGATATATTCAGTCTCCAAGTTCCGTACGGTTTCTACCAAACCGCGCGGCCCGCTGATCTCAACGGAAGAAGGTTCCAGACTATACGCCGATAATTCATACCCGCTTTCCAATGATCCCCTGAATTGCGCTGAAATAGGCACTGTTTTTGTTAATTTTTCTTCCATGTTTATGCTTATTTCCATCGGATCAACCGTTACTTCCAGAGGATCAACCCCTATCGCCGTTCCTTTTTTTCGAATTTTTACGGCCGCGCTATAAGCGCCTTCGGTTTTTACGGCCGTTAAGTCCAAATAAGCCTCAATATCATCCTCTAGGATTGGTATTATGCTGTTTGGCTCACCCCGCAAGCTTACGCGAACCATTCGCGGATACGAGCTGGCTGGTACCAGCGAGCTTTCGGTCTGAACCCTCAAAGGCACGGAAAAAAACCGCTCCTCAAGGGTACTCATACGATTGAACATAAAAAGGAAAACAGCGCCGGCTATAGACAGTATTTTAGCCGGCCAATTATTTACGATTAGATCGATGGTTTTCCTATTCTTCAAGAATTTCGCCTCCAGCGCTATCGGCGAGAGTCTTTGTTTCCGGTTCGAACTTTCCTAGCACCTCTTTTAATTTGCGCTCGGCGTAGGCGGCGGGCAAATCGTAATATAGCTTTGAATCATAGGCCAGCGATATCGCGCCGGTTTCTTCCGACACCACAAGCACAATAGCGTCTGTCTGTTCGGAAAGGCCAAGCGCCGCGCGATGCCTGGTGCCAAAACTCTTTCGTATATCCTGCTGTTCGGATAAGGGCAATAGACAGCCGGCTGCCAAAATCTTGCCATTCTGAATCAGAATGGCCCCATCATGAAGCGGTCCATCAAAAGCGAAAATAGTAATGATTAAGCCGGATGAAAGATCGGCGTTCACTCTAGTCCCCGTTTCGGCTATATGACGCAACCCGATACGCCGAGGGAAAACCATAAGAGCGCCGCGTTTCTGCTCCGCTAAAATTTCCGCGGCCGATAATACCGCCTCTAGCTGCTCAGCCCGCGGTTTATTATCCAAACGAAACCATTCACCCTGGCCCAGGCGCATAATTATTTTTCGCAATTCCGGTTGAAAAACGATGGAAAGGGCTATCAGCAAGCCGGGAGCTAAAAGATTCAATATCCAGCTTAGCGTGCTTAAATTAAGCAGGACAGCCGCCGCGTAAATCAGGGCAAAAAAGCCCACACCCTTGATAAGTTGGACAGCCTGCGTCTTTATCAAGAGGTCATAGCTTTTATATAAAAGAAAAGAAAGGATAGCGATATCGATGATCGGCCGTATCTTATTGTATAAAGCCGCTATCTGCTGCCACCAATCCAATCGGACTAACCCCCGATAACTCCTAAGGCTGTTAAGACATTAAAAAAATCAAGCGTTTCGGCGACATCATGCACCCGAAACAGTTTGGCGCCGTTTAGCCAGGCCGCTAGATTAGCGGCTAAGCTTCCGGAAAGCCGATCTTCGGTCGGCCGGCCGGTTAAGGCCCCAATAAATGACTTTCGTGATAAACCGACCAAAACAGGATAGCCCGCGGCCGCTATTTTCGCAAGGTCAACGATCAACTGAATGTTGTCGCGTAAACGCTTGCCAAACCCTATTCCCGGATCCACAATGATACTGTCGGCCGCGATACCGTACGAAAGCGCCCGTTTGACAGCTTTTTCCAAATATTCGCGAACGCTGGCGGTAGGATCATCATAAACGGGATTTTCCTGCATAGTCAGCGGATCGCCGCGCTTGTGCATTAGTACGACCGCGGCTCCTTTCCGAGCGCAGAGCGGCCCTAATTCCGCGTCGTCCTCCAGCGCTGAAATATCATTGATAATATCAGCGCCCGCCGCTATAGCGGCGTCAGCGACAACAGCTTTACGGGTATCTATGGAAATCGGGATGGGGCTACGAGAGCGTATACCCTCTATCACCGGTATTACCCGTTCCAATTCTTCAGCCGCGCTGACATAATCGCTACCGGGCCGCGAAGATTCGCCGCCAATATCGATAAGGGCAGCCCCGGCCGTTTGCGCCGCAAGGGCCCGGTCCACAGCCGCCGTACCGCAAGAACGGCTTGGCGCGTAAAACGAATCAGGCGTACAGTTGATCACCGCCATTATCGCCGGCCGTTCTAGTTCCAAGCGACGGCCGCCGGGAAGAGCCACAGCCTTCATCGCGCCTGTGACCGTAGAACCGTGAGAAAGCCGGGCCGGCGATACGCTTTCGCGACAGAATCAGCGATCCCCCTTGCCGATAAACCAGAAGCTTCCAGCAACTCGCCTCGTTCAGCTTGCGGGGGAATTTGATCACCGGCGCCTAGGCAAAGCAGGCGGGAAGAGGCTGAGTGGCGGTGGATTAAGCCGGAAAGATACTCGCCAAAACCGCCTAAGCAGACGCCCTCCTCTACCACCACGGTTAAAGCGTAACCATCCAAGAGAGCCAGCATATAAGCCTCATCCACGGGCTTAATAAAACGTAGGTTATATAGGTCAACAGCTATGCCGTCGCTAGCCAATATATTCGCGGCTTCGTCCGCCTGAGGGAAAAGCCCGCCGGTAAAGCACAGGAGTATTGGGGCTTGGCTTTCCTTTACAAAAACACCCCGGCCCTGAATTATCGGCGACTCAAAGGCGGCAGTTTCTTGGGGACAAGCCGCCTTTGGATAACGGATAAGCACCGGCTTTACCTGAGCGATCGCCCAGCGCAACATCGCTTCCATTTCCAAAGCGCTGGCGGGAGCAAGGACATTGAGCGCCGGCACCACCCGTGTTAGGGCTATATCGAACAAGCCTTGATGGGTTTCGCCGTCATCAGACACAAAACCGGCGCGGTCCAAAGCGATAATTACCGGTAAATTTTGTAGCGCGATATCATGAATAAGCTGATCCATCGCCCGCTGAAGAAAAGTGGAATAAATGGCCACGATAGGCCGCGCCCCGCGGAGGGACAAACCCGCGGCAAAGGTTAGGGCGTGTCCCTCGGCTATACCGACATCGAAAAAGCGCTTAGGAAAAAGCTTATGAAACGAAGACAAGCCAGTGCCCTTTTCCATGGCGGCGGTTACGGCCGCGATCCTATCATCGCTTTTAGCGAGGCGGACTATAGCGCGGCCAAAGGCCTCCGTGAAATTCGCCGGCTCCTGCCGTTCCAGCAAGCCTTCGGTTACGGAAAATGACGACACGCCATGAAAGGCGGTGGGGTTACCCTCCGCTAGATCAAAACCCTTACCTTTTTTGGTGACGACATGCACGACTACCGGTTTTTCCAAACGCTTAACATCGCTCAGCACCTGTTCCAAAACCGGCATATTGTGGCCATCGATTGGTCCAACATATTCAAATCCAAGATCCACAAAAAAATTATCGGGAAAGAAAACAGCTTTAACGCCGCGTTTCATCCGCGTTATCAAGAGATTGAGCGTCTCGCCAAACACGGGGATGCGGCGGACTAAACTATCAAAATTTCGGCGGAAGGTTTGGTAACGAGCTTTCATGCTAAGTCGGCTCAGATACTTGGAAAGAGCGCCAACATTCGGGCTGATAGACATTTTATTATCGTTAAGAATAACAATTAGGGGCAAGCCAAGTTGGCCGGCGTGAGACAGTCCCTCATAGGCCATACCGCCGGTTAAAGCGCCATCGCCGATAATCGCCACCGCCTTGATAGGCTCGCCGCGTAGCTTAGCTCCGGCTAAAAGTCCTAAGGCGGCTGAAATGGAGGTGGAAGCGTGCCCAGTCCCAAAGGCGTCATGAGGACTTTCGCTTATTTTAGGAAAGCCGGATAAACCGCCGCGACGGCGCAAACCAGTAAAAGCAGAGACTCGCCCGCTTATAAGCTTATGCGCGTAGCACTGATGGCCAACATCCCAGACCAAGCGGTCCGAACTTGAATCAAAAACCCGATTTAAAGCTATGGTTAATTCAACAACGCCAAGATTGGACGCTAAGTGCCCGCCGTTATGGCTAACCACTCTAATAATTTCATGCCGTATTTCAGAAGCGAGAAGAACCAATTCTTTACGAGACAGTGTTTTAAGACGCTGAAGCGCCCCGCTTTCTAAAAAGCCCTCGCTTTCTGGTCTACGTTTCGTCATTCCGCTTCCATATACGGCGCTTTACGCGCCACGGCTTAATCTTTTCATTATCGAGCACTACCCAATCAGCGAACTCATCCTCCGCTTAGATCCCATAACCGTATCGACATATATCCGTTACGGGAATAAAGAGGAGACGCTGACGTATTGAGCGGTAAAGACGGCTGATAAACTTATTCGGTTTAAAAGCCGCCTCGGCGATATAGCATCCGCGTCTCTTTACCGCACGACGCCGGATTTAGCGCTTTTTATGTCGATTCTTCCGGAGTTTTTTCTTACGCTTATGCGTCGCGATCTTCTTAAGCTTGCGTTTTCTTCCGCAGGGCACTTCGGCTTCTCCTTCGCTGGTGGTTCTTTCCCGTCGCTATGGTATCGGCCGTCGGGAACGATGGTGGAGTATGGATCAGAGACGCTAAAAGGTCAAGGGGAAAGAGAATAAGAGGGAGTATTCACGCGCCGCGCAAAAGCTCTCTTATCATTGGGGGCTATTCATCTTATCCAAAATCGATCAAAGCGGATGAAGGAGGAGGCCCACGTCAAGCGGACTCATTACATTATTCATTGCTTTCCAATTATTTACAATATCATGCGACTAATTATGAAGAAGTTCGGAATAAGCGCCGGGGTATGGCCCCCCGCCTTCAAACCAATATAAAGGGCGCGCGTTTTTATGAAAACCGGCTCCAAATAACGGGAGAGGCCGCCTAGCGCGAAAACACAAACGCTTACTTTTCAAGAAAGTTCGATATCATAAACGCGATAGTCGTCGCCAAAGCTTTTTCTTCGGCGTTCAAGCTATGAACGCCCGGGAGCGATAAAAAAAACGTTTCCTGGCGTTTCGCGTAACGGCGGCTATTAGCCGTTATTTCCGCTTCAA
>CAZJJK010000052.1:10428-22048 GCA_964546285.1 uncultured Treponema sp.
GTCATTAGGGTGGATGCGCGCGGCGCTCACTGGATCCACGCGGGCAAGCTCCACAAACAGCGCTGGCGCGCCGTTCTTTTCCAGTTCAGCCTTTAAGGCGGCGCGCACGGCAGGATCAGCCGCCGGCGCCGCGGGCAAACCCAGGACAAAATTTCGCAGATAGAAGCCCGTTCCCCCAGCCACTATAGGCAACGCGCCTCGGGAAGCGATGCCAAGGCAGGCTGCGTCCGCCAGATGTACAAAATCACCGGCATTGAACTGTTCTTTTGGATCGCGGATATCGATAAGGTGATAGGGCAGACGCGACCTGGCCTCTCGGTCTGGTTTGGCGGTGCCAATATCCAAGCCGCGATAAACCTGCATGGAATCAGCCGAGACAAGCTCTACCGGCAGGGACACAGACCCCGTGGCGGCGAGACGCTCTATTAGTTCGGTTTTACCAACGGCTGTCGGCCCAAACAAAACGACGACAGTGATGGGGGACAAAGGCGCGACCGGGAGGGGGCCCTCCAAGGCGGAGAGACCGCTCAGTTAGCCTCCAAACGGAAAGCGACCACTTTGGTGAATATCTGGCGAGCGGCAAGGGATACTACCTTACCATCGTTCTTATCAACTTCCGGATCCTGAATCATCGACAGCTGATAGGCGCGTCGAGAGGCGGCGGAAGCGATTTCGTACATATTACCGGAATACTCAATTAATTGCTCAAGCGGGAAAATCATGGCGGCTCCTGCTAAAGCAATATATAAGCATAAAAGACGCCGCCATGTAAACCACCGCCCAACCAACGAAAAGTTCAGTAAAACTCGCCGCTTCCTTGACCAGGACGAACAGGGACGGTACTTTTAGATTTGACGATCGCTAATACCGGCGCGGCCTAAAGGCCGGCGTCAGTTAAGACGGCCGCCAATTAAGGAGGGAGCATGCGCGACGCGACGCCTAGTCAAAAACCGTCCTGGCTAAAAACGACTACCGTGATCATCGTATTGATCGCGATAGTGGTTATCGCCCTTTTTGGGACAAGTTTCTATATCGTCGACCAAACCGAGGATGCGGTAGTAACCCGTTTTGGGAAATACCTAAAAACATCCGGACCCGGTTTGCATTACAAACTTCCATTCGGCATCGATATTCACTACCCAGTCAAGACAAAAGTAGTGCAGACGGAGCAGTTCGGTTTCCGAACCGTTAAGCCGGGGATAGGCGGCGCCACTATCTATTCCGATAAGACCTATCCGGAAGAAGCCACCATGCTGACCGGCGATCTAAATATTATGGATGTGGAATGGATAATCCAATACCGCATTACCGATCCCCGCTCGTGGCTTTTTAATGTCGCCGATCAAATCACCACTATCCGCGATGTGTCTCGTTCCGTTATTAATATGCTGGTAGGCGACCGCACCATTCTCAATGTCATAGGCGCTGAGCGCACCGCCATTGAGGAAGAAGGCGTCGCTCTTATGAATAGCACCTTGAAGAGTTATGGCTTAGGCATCGATATTATCGCCGTAAAGCTCCAAAACATCGTTCCGCCGGAAGGCGTCCAGCAAGCTTTTGAGGATGTGAATAAGGCCATCCAGGATATGAATCGCCTTATAAACGAGGGCAAGGAGGCGTATAACGCCGAAATCCCGAAGGCTAAGGGCGAGGCTGACCGTGAGATTCAGATAGCCAGAGGCTATGCCGCGGAACGCGTTAACCGGGCTACCGGCGATGTCGCCCGCTTTAATTCTGTCTATGCCGAATACAAAAAAGCCCCGGACGTTACCCGGCAGCGCTTGTACTATGAAATGATGGAAGAACTCTTTAAGGATGGCGAAGGCGCGACCTTGATCGATAAGCGCTTTGAGAATTTCCTGCCGCTCAAAAATCTGGACTCCGAGGGAGGCGCGCGATGAAACGCTTATTGATCGTTCTAGCCGCCATAGTTGTATTGGCTGTTATTGTTTTAATATCCGGTCCGTTTTTTATTCTTACCGAAGGTGAATTAGCCGTCGTGGTTCGTCTAGGTGAGATCGTCAACGTTAAAACCGAAGCTGGCCTTCATTTTAAGACTCCCTTCGTTGACGCCGTTGTTAAGTACCCTAAACGTATTATGTCTTGGGACGGCGAACGCCAGCGTATTCCCACCAAGGAAAATCAATTTATATGGGTAGACACCACCGCCCGTTGGCGGATTTCCGATCCCCATAAATTCTATGAGTCAGTCACTAGTCTTCCGGAAGCGTATTCACGGCTTGATGATGTAATAGATTCCGCGGTTAGGACTATCATCGCTGAAAACCGTTTGAGCGAAACCGTCCGCAATTCCAACATCATTAGTGAGGCCGTCATCACCGAAACCTATAATGTCTCAGGTGAAGCCGAAGTGGAACAGCTTGCCGAACTGACCCGAACCGACGCGACCTATGAAGCTGTCATGAAAGGCCGCCGGGCGTTGTCTGACGAGATGCTTACCCTGTCTCGCCGCTTAGTACCGGAATACGGTATTGAGCTTATCGACGTGGTCTTACGTCAAATAAAATACTCCGACGAACTCACCGAAAGCGTCTACAACCGTATGATCAAGGAGCGGAACCAGATCGCCCAAGCCTTCCGCTCGCATGGCGAAGGCAAAAAGGCCGAATGGATGGGTAAATTGGAGAACGAACAACGCTCTCTTCTATCCGCGGCGTATTCCGAAGCCGAAAAGATCAAGGGTGAAGCCGACGCGCAAGCTACCCGCGTTTACGCGCAAAGCTACGGTCAAGACGCGGACTTTTTCCAATTCTGGAGAAGCATGGAATCCTATCGCGCGACAATGAGCCAATTTGATAAGACCTTATCAACCGATATGGATTATTTCCGTTATCTCTATTCACCCGAAGGGCGATAGGAAAAACAGCCGATGAGCGATGAGCGTTTGATAACGCGGTCTATCCTTTTGGATGGCCGCGCTGTCCTAGCCGTGGACAGCCACATGGATTCAACCAGTTTCGCGCAAGCCCGTATGGCACAGCTTCTCAATGAGCTTGGCTATCTGGTCCACAATGATGGCCGTATAGAGGAATGGCGCCTGGAAGGCACCATGGAAACTGACGGCCACGTCGCTTTTTACGGCCCAGCTTTTCCATCCCGTCCGCTTTTAGAATGTATAGAAAACGACGAAGGCTCCGCCGCCTTGGACGCGTTGCGCCGTTGGGCGGCGGCCCGTCAAAGCCTACTCCGTCATATCAAACCGGCGCCGGCGCCTATTCCCGCCGGCGCTTTGATGGATGACTCGGGCGTTTTCTTGTTTTTACCGGAACGCCTCGTCCGCCGCGCTTTGGACGCGCGGGGTACTTCCTTTGTCTTAGAGAATTGGCGGCGCTGGAACCACCCAGACTTATTCGGCGAGCCCGCCGAACTATATACCTTGGGAACGCTCGCCTTCCGTTTATTTGGAGGACAAGTTCCCTTTGATCAAAGCGATGTTGAGGCGGTCTACACCGAAATGCGCTACGCGCCGCCGCCCTCGGTTCGTTTCGCCGCGCCTAACTTAGCCCAAGAAATCGCGAACCATATTGATAGCGCGCTGAGGCTTTCAGTCAACCAGCTTACCCCCGACGCGCGCACCACCAGACGTTTAGCCGCTTCAGCCGGCTTAACGGCTCGTTTAGCCGCTCCCATTAATCAAGCGGCGCGAAACGCTGATGCCGCGGGCGACGGCGATACCGTCAAAAAAGAACAAAGCGACTCCGCCCGCGAAAATGAAGCGAAAAACGCTAGCGACGCTCATGCCAAAAGAACTCCGCCGCTTTCAGACTTCTCCCTCTTTAGGGAAGAGCTTGGACCGGTCGGCTCGGGCGGACCGGAAATTTTCCGCGTTGAACTCAGCGCTGAGGACAGCGTTCGTCTCGCGAGAGAAAGAGCCAAATACAAAGCTAAGAAACAAGCCGTCTCCGCTAAACGCGGTTTTCAACGAAACAGCGTTATCATAGCCGCGGTATGCGCTGGCCTGCTACTTATCGGTTTAGGAGTACGCAGCGCGTATATACGGAACGCCGAAAAACCGACAACCGCGGGAATGAGCCCGATGGAAGTGCTAGAGACCTATTATGGGGCTTTCAATACGCTTGATTATGAACTAATGGAGACCTGTACCGAAAAACCGGCTGGTAAGGATGATATTAAAGCGACGATGAATCTCCATATAGTGGTTAAAATTCGCTTCGCGTATGAAACCATTGACACTCATATGTCACCGGATGAATGGCTGGAACAGGGATCGCCCTTGGGTAATACCATAGTGTATGGCGTCAACGAGTTGCGTATTGAAACACTTGACGACGATGAGTCCGATGGGAGAACATCCTTTACCGTTGAATACCTATTTTGGCAGCCAGGTAATCCTGAAGACCAGCCCTATTCTTCCGAAACCTCGCTTGAGGCGGGGAATATAGGTCCACCCGCTCCGGTATCAACGACAAGACGGGATAAAGTTTATATAACGCAGAAGAAAGGCCTCTGGCGCGTCGCTCAAATAGATCGCGAGCTAGTGGAGTAAAACAAAGCTTTAGCCTAAATGGGACTTTGAAGCGGCTTCAGCCGTTTCAAACTGACGCTTACGGCAAAGACCATATTGTCTTAAAGCATATATTGTATAGAGCTATCGCATTTCAAACAAAAAACCGCTAAAACCTTTTTATCTATCGCTTGTTTTTGAAAAAGGCTCTATCCCATATTCCTTTATTTTATTCAACAAAGTGCGCCGCGTAATACCCAGCGCGGCGGCGCTTTTTTCCCTATGCCCGTCATAGCGCGCTAACGCGTCGGCTATAGCCTGTTTTTCCAGTTCACGTAAAGGGACCGCTTGACTTCCCGCGTTTTCATTGAAGGGGTCATCGCGCTGTGGAGTATCGCGCTGAAAAACGTCGCGCTGCGCGCTAGAGAGCGCCGGCGACCCGCTGACGCCCGCAAAAGAAAAATTCCCCGGCTTTATGGTATCGCCATCGCAGAGGATGACGGCGCGTTCAACGGCGTTTTCCAATTCACGAACATTGCCCGGATAATCATACGACGTAAGCAAACGCAAAGCGTCCGGATCAAACCGCAACGATGGTCGGCCTACTTCAACGGCGAAACGGGCGGCGAAACGAGCCGCCAATGGCGGAATATCCTCACGCCTGTCACGTAAAGGCGGCAACCGCAGAGGGATGACGTTTAAACGGTAAAACAGATCTTCACGAAAGCGGCCGCTTTGAACCGCGCTTTCCAAATTCTTGTTTGTAGCCGCCGCGATACGCACATCGATAGGAATAGGCCGTACTCCGCCCAAGCGTTGAATCCGTTTTTCCTGAAGCACCCGCAAAAGTTTAACCTGAAGGTCCATAGGCATATCGCCTATTTCATCCAAAAACAAAGTCCCGCTGGACGCGAGCTCAAATAAGCCAATTTTCCGTATTTCAGCGCCGGTAAAAGCGCCTTTTTCATAACCAAACAACTCACTTTCCAAGAGATTTCCCGGTATGCCGCCCATATTGATAGCGACAAAGGGACCATCGCGCCGCGGGCTTAATCGGTGCAGCAAGCGGGCGACAACTTCCTTACCAGTTCCGCTTTCGCCAGTAATAAGAACCGTGGAATTGGTTGGCGCCACGCGTTCAAGGAGCCGCCTAATTTCCGTCATCCCCGGCCCCGAACCTATCCAAGAATCATCTATAAGTCTGCTGCTCTGGCTGACAGCGGCGGCGCTGGCGGCCGCCACTAAACGGGCGTCTCCCACCGCTTTTCGCAAACGCAGTACCAATTCAGCTGGATCAAATGGCTTCACAAGATAATCGGCCGCGCCGCGTTTCATGGCCTCCACCGCGTCAGCTATATCCCCATGCGCGCTGATCATAAGAACCGGAATGGACGGACCGCTTTCTTTCAACCACCATAAAAAGTCCAACCCAGACAGGCCGGGAAGACGCAAATCAAGCACGATGGCCTCGTAGCGCTTGGCTTCCAAAGCCTCCTTCGCCGCCTCCGCCGTCTCCGCCGTTTCCGCGCGTATATTTTCCAGACCAAGATATTCGGCCAAAGAAGAGCGCAGATTAGGCTCATCGTCCACAATCAATACGCTAAAATCATCTTGTTTTCTCTCAGTCATCAAGGCCTCCCGAAGCGGGGCAATCCAGATAAAACACCGTTCCGCCGCCCTTTCTTTTCTCGTGCCTAAGCCGAGCGCCCATGGCTTCGGCGTAACGGCGGGCTAAAGCCAAGCCGATGCCGGAACCGGTGGTCTTCGTGGTATAGAACAAATCGAACACTCGTTCGGCGGCCTCTTCGGCTATGCCCACGCCTCTATCGGCGACCGATAAAAGCACCCTGCCGTGCCGGAGCGTTTCGGCCGACAGCTCAGGCGCGGCGGTTTCCGTTTCGGGCCCCTCAAACCGCGTCTCAAGCGGAGTCCCGGCTGTCGCCTTTAGCGCCGCCTCGGAACTTTCAAGAGCGTTGGCTATAAGATTATCCATAATTAAATCCAGCCATTCGCGGTCAGCCATCAGCGGAGGGGTGGAAGCCGGCGGAGTTAGCTTAACTTTACCGCTATAGCGCTCGGCCAGGCTGTTTAAATACGCTTTGGTATCGATAAGTTCGATCTTACCCTGGCCCGCCGTTAAAAAAGTCCGTAAACGACCAGCTAAAGACGCTAAACGATCCGTCTCCGCTTCTATAAGCCTAAGGCCCCGCGCCGCGTCGGCGTCAACGCGTTTCCGTAAAACGGCGCATTGAATTTTAATAATGCCTAGGGGGTTTTTTATCTCATGCGCTAAGGTACGGGCGGCGGAACCGAGGGCGACTAACTCCCTATTCTTCGCTTCGCCGCTTCGCAACTGTTCCAAACGGCGCGTCAAGGCCACCAACAATACGCCAGCCGACAATAAGGCGATAACGATAAGAGCGCCGCCCGCGTATAGCGCGCTTAAGCCGGAATGTAGCTCGGCGGCGTCATAGCAAAGATACATATAGCGAGCGGCGTTTTGAACGATTTGACGCCGGCGAGCCTCGCCTGGGCCGCCGGGGAAAGGCATGAGCGATGATGAGTCCGTTGACATATCGTCAAAAAACTGCGGCCTGAGCCGTAGCATCGACCCGCCCAATAAACGAATCAAAACGACGGTATCCCCGCTAAATATAACGGACTCATCATCGTTTGACGGAACCAAAGCTTCCGGAGCCTCGCCATACCGATAAACGCTTTCACCCCGGATGGTATATATCCCAAAAGCGCTTAAACCTTCAACGGCGCCTATAGCGTCGGCGTCGCCCCTGTCATAAGCCTGTACCAAATCCGAGGCTAATTGAAAGGCGCGATACTCAAGCGACAGGCGAAGACGGCTACGTTCCTGAACGATAAGCAAAAGCACACCGCTAATCGCTAAAACGGAAAGCAACCCAAGCAAAAAGCTCGCTAAAAAAGCGCCCCTCCGCTCTGACCAGAGAAGAAGCCGACGAATGCTTGATACCCCTGTGGAAGCTGGCGGCTTTCCCTTCATACAGTCAGTATAACATACAAGCCCAGCTTGTTGATGGGAAACTAAACAACGATTGCCTGAGTGGACTTTTTCCGTATAAGCTAGGCAGGTCAAACCAGACTCGGCGCAATATAAAGAGGAGTTTCTATGTCCGTTATGCCCTGCGTTGACGCCGCTTTCGCGGCATACACCTTCCGCGATGCCGGCGGCGCTGTTCGCGGCGACTATACAAAGGGACGCTTGCTCATAAACCCGGAAAGTTTAAGCGCGTTGGCGGAAAGCGCTTTCAGCGATATCGCTTTCTTTTTACGCCGGCGTCAATTGGCCGCTTGGGCAGCCCTTTTGGAGGATGAAAACGCGTCAGATAACGACCGTTTCGTACTTGAAAGTTTATTGCGCAACGCGATAGTTTCCGCCAAAGGCGAGTTAGCCCTCTGCCAGGACACGGGTACCGCTACAGCCCTTGGGTGGAAAGACGAGTCTGTCTATACCGGCGCCGATGACAGAAAGGCCATATCGGCCGGCGCGGCAGCCGCGTATCGCCTTAAGTATCTACGCTCATCCCAATTAGCCCCCTCTTCATTCTTCACCGAATACGACACACTGAGTAATTTGCCAGCCCAAATCGATATAAACGCCTCAATGGACAGCCCTAAGGGGCCCCGCTACAGATGGCTTTTTGTCGCCAAGGGCGGCGGATCGGCGAACAAAACGGCTTTTTTTCAAATGACTAAGGCTTTTTTGAAACCGGAATCTTTTGAGGCGTTTTTGGAAGAACGCGTGAGAGCCCTTGGCGTAGCCGCTTGTCCGCCTTATCGCCTAAGTGTTGTCGTTGGCGGATCAAGCCCGGAACAGAACCTGCGCGTCCAAAAACTCGCCGGTGCCGAAATTCTGGACAGCGCGCTACCATTTGACGCCGGGGAAAATATCGCTACGGATGACCCTCCGCCCTACCGCGATCTATTCTGGGAAGAGCGCGTCCGCGACCTAGGCCGTCGTTGCGGACTAGGCGCCCAGTTTGGGGGAAGCGCCCTAATTCTGGACGCGCGGGTAATACGGCTGAGCCGTCACGCCGCTTCCTGTTTTGTCTCAATCGGCGTTTCCTGTTCAGCCCATCGTTGTATACTAGCCTCTATAGACGCCTCGGGTGGACAACTGGAGCGTCTCGAGACAAAGCCCGCTGACTTTCTACGCTCACTTGGCGGCCGGGCAGCCGCCTTAGTCGGCGGGAAACGCTCCTCTTCTTATGGAAAAGTCATCACCAGCCAAACCAGCCATTCCGATACTCCAATAGACCTAAACCGCCCCTGGGACGAACTTCGACAGCTTTTATCACGTCTACCCTTAGGCGGGCGGGTACGGCTTTCTGGCAAGCTGCTTGTAGCCCGTGACGCGGCTCACGCCAGGTGGCGGCAGGCGGTGGCGGAGGGTCATCCCCTGCCCGCCTACCTAAGCCGTTATCCTTTGTTTTACGCCGGCCCCGCCGCCACACCGCCCGGTCGCCCTATCGGTAGCCTTGGACCAACCACGGCTCAGCGGATGGATGAATACGCCGATTTTTTAATGGCCAGAGGCGCCGCCCTAATAACGCTGGCCAAAGGCAATCGTTCGGCGCTTTGGGCGGAAGCTTGCCGAAAGTACGGCGCTTTCTACTTGGGAACCATAGGCGGCGCCGCCGCCCTCTTTACGGAAGAAAATATCAGATCCGCTGAGCTAATCGATTTTTTGGACTTAGGCATGGAAGCGGTGCGCCTTATCGAGGTAAAAGACGTGGCGGCTTTCGTGCTAATAAACGACCGCGGCGAAGATTTTTACGCGGCCATCCCTTAATCGGCCTTAAAGGTTCTCGCCTTCATCCTCATACAATTCTTTGATATGGAGCCTCACATCCTCGGTATCCAATTCAAAGCGGCGAGCCTTATCCAAATACAATTCACGATCGGCTTCCGCCGATGGATCGCCAGATGAACGATCGGTTTTAACGCCGATGCCAATAGCGATCTCAAACCCGTTCACCGACCGGCTGTTTTGCTCGCTAAGACTTTGGCGGAGACGTCCGGCAACCGCTTCCGCCGTTTCGCGGTCGGTTTCCGGCAATAACACGGCGAATTCATCCCCGCCGATACGACAGACGATATCCATGCGGCGGACGGATACGATCAAAAGCCTCGCCAACTGCTTAAGCACCTCATCGCCAGCGGCATGTCCGCGTTTGTCGTTAATATCCTTAAAGTGGTTAATATCCACCATCAAAATGGAGAAGGGTTTACCGGTACGTATGGACCGGGCTCGTTCCCGCTCCAATGACAAGTCAAAATAACGCCGATTATAGACTTTCGTCAGCGGGTCTATCGTAGCCACGCGGCGTAGCGCCGCTAAATAATAGTGTTTTTCCACGGCGATGGCGGTAAAATCCGCTATGGTGGTCAAAACCTTCATTTCCATAGCGGTAAATGAATCGCCGTTTATTTTATTGACCAGTTCAATCACGCCAAAAACTTTTTCACGGGAGATGAGCGGAACCGCCACGATTGATTTTGTGGTGAAGCCTGTCATCACATCGATCTGCTTGCTAAAGCGCTCGTCCTTGGACACATCGGCGACTATGGCGCTTCGTCCATTTTGGAACACCCAGCCGGCAATGCCCAGATCGCTGGATATTTCCTTACCCTTAAGACTTTCCATACCGGAACCGATAACCAGCTCAAATCGGAGTTTGCCGCTTTTAGGATCGCGCAACAAGAGCGACCAGTTAAGGGGCGTAAAGAATTCCCCAATATGATCCATAACCGCTTGCAGCGTTTCCCTAAGCGTTCTAGCCGCGACTATCGCCTTTCCTATTTCGGCGAAATAGGATAACTGAACCAGTTCGTTCATATCGTTCTGGATACCTTGATTCATACTTCTATTCTATATCGATTTCATGAATAACGCACAACGAGATATACAAAAAATAACGCTTATTATCGCCCTGCCCTTTCCTTGATCCAGCGCTCAATCATAGCTCTCGCGACCGAGCCGGGCAGGGGCAAAGGCGGTAAATCGCCTGGCTTAAACCACCCAAGCTCGACTATTTCCTCGCCGTCAGGCCGAGCGGTACCGGCGGACCAGAGCGCCCGAAACGCTACCATCAAGGAATTGGGAAAAGGCCAGGGTTGCGATCCGTCATAACGGATATTTGATAGCACGACCCCTGTCTCCTCCGCCGTCTCTCGCCTGACGGCGGCTTCCAAGTTTTCCCCCGCTTCCACAAAGCCGGCTATAAGGCTAAAAACCCCGCCGCTGAATTTACGGTTACGCGCCAAAAGCACACGCCCTTCGGCATCCTCAATCAAGACAATCACCGCCGGTGAAATTCTAGGATACTCGCGGCGGCCGCAGGCGGGGCAAACCCTGGCAAATTCATCATCCGCCAAGCCGTTGCTTTGCCCGCAGCGGCCGCAGTAAAGCGATTCGCCCAGCCAGCGGGAAGCGTGGCAAGCCCTAAGAAAAACAGACGCTCCCTCCCCTTCAGGCTCGCCGCCTAAACTCATGTAGGGGCTTGCCGCTTCTAGACCGGCTTTAGTTCCCGTATGTACGCCGTTTCTTAAGGCGGTATTCGCTGCCGCCCAAGCGGTTCTACAAGAAAGCGAACGCCAACCCACGGGGAACGGCGCCTTATCGCTTTCCAGATAAAGTCTCAGCGTCGCCGAATAATCAAGCACGGGCAACAAGGCCGACGTGGTCGAGAAATCGCCATTATCCACCACTAGGGGTCCCGTAGCGGCGGCGTCATCCACGCTGTTGGGCACGAGCAACTCGCCGCCACGGAAACGATACGCGCCTATTACCGGCAAGGCTTTGATGCTGATCATGTGTCAATCTTACGCTCTTTAGCGCTTTTTGTCCGCTTAGGAACATAAATAGGTGGCTGAGATTTCAGCGGAAGTCACTAGCCCTCACGAAAATTTATCTTACTATTTACTAACTGCTGCCAATTATGTTGAAGCCAAGCAATCAAGCCTAAACCACCAGATGCTTGGCGAACCAGCCCGATCCGGGTTGCCCCTTCACCTTCAGCTTCCCAGCCTTGAAGTCGATCACTGGCGGATTCTGGTACTCCCCCTGCCACACCTGCCGCATCCATTCTTGCTTCCCCG
>CAZJJK010000053.1:0-21686 GCA_964546285.1 uncultured Treponema sp.
GAGTCATCAGACGGGCAAGCAAGAATGGATGCGGCAGGTGTGGCAGGGGGAGTACAAGAATCCGCCAGTGATCGATTTCAGGGCGGGGAAGCTAAAAGTGAAAGGACAACCCGGGGCTGGCTGGTTCGCTAGGCATCTAGTAGTTTAGGCTTGATTGCTAGGCTGCAACAGAATTGGCAGCAATTAGTAAGGCTTAAAGCTAAGCTATCTTTGATAATCAAGCCACGCTTTAAAAGCTCCTTACGCGGCCAAAAGAAAGGCGTAGACGCTTTCCATAAGCCTGCGGCAAGCCTCGGGGGAAGTATAATACCCTCCCCCTTCTGTCCTTTGGCGAATTACCACCGTCCCAAAATCGCCGTCAGCGCCCTTTTCAACCCGAAAATCCCGGCCAGGTTTCCAGGCGACAGCCCGCTGATAGCTTGGCCCCTTGCCTTTTGTAAGAACGACCGCGTATAGATAGGGAACTTTGCCGTTTGGGCCATTGTTTATAGCCGTCTGAAGCTGAATACCGATAAGATCATCCGCTTTACGTTTAGGTTCCACCATAAGCCGAGCGTCTTCCGGAATACGTAAACCTTCGGTATCTCGATCCAAACGTAGATAAGGCGTCACCACTATGCCTCGGGGAGCGGCTACCGATCTAGCGGCTTGTAAGGCCGTCATCGTCAACCTAAAATCATCGGAAGCCCAAAGATGGATACGGATAAAGTGAAGAGCTGGCCAAAACAATAGGATGGCGTCAAAAGCCGCCAATGAAAACCGGGGCTGATTAGGCAAGAGAACAGCGGCGATGAACAATAAAATTATTGTAAAGGGCAAGCCGAAAGCGCGCCGGTACCAAAAGGGATACCGCAGTTTTTTTATCGCGGCGAAATTATCGGCGATACGATCCAGCTCGGCGTCGCTTGAGGGTTGCCAATCTTCCTCGCCCAAATCCTTAGGTTTATTGGTCCACGGCTTAGCGGAGAGTAGCACAAGCGGGGCAGCCATCAACAGGGTCCCAATAAAGAAGCCGCCATCTGGCAAAAGAATTTGGGCTAAAACGCCAAGAGCCGCCATAGATACGAATATTATCAAACGCGCTTCCAGACTTAATCCAGGAATACGATATTGAACGCGGGAAGGAATCATACAGCGCTCCTTTCACTGCGAGAATCGATTAAGGCGCGGCGCTCTTTGATCAAGCCCCTAGCCTCGATATAGCGCCAATAAAGCGGACAGGCGCCTTGGCACGCGACAAAAGCCCCGCAGCTATCGCGGCAATCATCAGGCGCTTTCTCTTTACGCCTGATCCGTTCGGCGACGGGAGAAAACCAGACAGCCTTGAAGGGTTCAGCCGTTAGATCGCCCAAGCTTTCTTCCCAAGATGAACAGGGAAGAACCTTGCCGTCAGGCGCCACGGATAAAAGGCCATCGGCGGCGGCGCAGCTTTTATTGCCTAAACCTCGTGCTATCGGGTTATAGAGACAAAAGGGGGTTGGACTATACCAATAAAAAACCATGCGCGCCGCTTTCGCCGCCTGGACGACCCTGTCCACTACCGCGCCTATTTCACTATAAGGGATAAACAATTCCTCGGTTTCGGGACTTTGTTCGGTCGGAATAAACATATTCATGGCAAAACGCGTAACGCCGAGACTGGAAAGAAAAGCGGGCATCAGCGGCCCCACCGCCAGGTTAACGCGCGTTAGGGTAGTATTGGTTTGAACGGGAATCCCCTCGGACCGCAAAGCGGCGATCCCTGCTAGCGTTTGCTTAAAAGCGCCATCGCGGCC
Source organism: uncultured Treponema sp. (assembly GCA_964546285.1). Classification (GTDB taxonomy): domain Bacteria; phylum Spirochaetota; class Spirochaetia; order Treponematales; family Breznakiellaceae; genus CAZJJK01. The sequence goes on from CAZJJK010000053.1 coordinate 1,776, forward strand.
AACCAGGTAATCGTGCAACTTCGCGTCAGACGCTTCAACAGATACCTGAGCGCTGCCCAACCCAGCGCGGCGGAAACGTTTTGCCCGTCGCTTATCTATTAACGTTCCGTTGGTGACTAAATTAGTCACAAGTTTTCGGCTGGCGGCATAGGCGATAAGCTCTTCCAGATCGTCTCGACAACACGGTTCCCCGCCAGTAAATGAAAAAAACGGCACCTTGGCTTGATCGGCGAAAATATCGATGATTGTCTTCAGAACTTCCGTCGTTTGCTCAGGATGACGCCGACAGGCTTCGGCGGTTCCGCCGCAACCAGCATAGCAAAAACGACAGGCGTTATTACAGCGATAGCTTACGGCTAGCTCGGCTAAAATCGGTAATTTAGTAAAACCGAAACCATAAGCTATCTCAGACACCGTCCCATTCATCGGCGCTTCGTCTCGGTATAAGGCCGCGAGATCCCCAAAAAAAGCGGCTATATCACCCTTTTTCTCCGCGTCGGCCCAAGCGCCTTTACCGAAACGTCCGCCGCTCCGTAAATAATCCACCAAACGGGCGCCGCTTTCGTTTACCTTATAAACCCGATTTGGCGGCAGTATCAGGGTGCCATCCTCCGTTCGGGCAAAGATATGAGGACCGGCCCGCCGCCAAAAATCGTCAACCCACCGAAGATCCGTATCGCCCCGTTTTATCAATGAGCCCCCCCAGACACGCAAGCGCTGTGACAAGCTGAGTGGCAGGCGCTATGACAAGCTGAGTGGCAAGCGCTGTGGCAGGCTGAATGACAGGCGTTATGGCAGGCCGAATAACAAGCCGATACGCTTCCAGACAAGCCCTTAGCCGCGTAACAGCCGGAAAAGCAGGATGATGAAGCCATAAAGCGCTCATAGCTTCCACAAAAATCATCAGGTAGACCCACATGGCTATACCGGGAGGGATGAGCGTTAAGATAAGACCAAGCCAGCCAATACGCGCCTTCGTTTTGGCCGCTTAGCGCGTCGGCGTTATCGGTTTTTTCCGAAGCGGCGGCCAGCTTAGCCCTATAATACGCTTTTGTTGCCTCTATATCGCAGTCCCAAATCTTTTCTTGTAAACGTTTCAGCGCTGTCTCAAAAAAATCGGCCAGCAAGCCGGACAGGACCCAGCCCTCGCTGTCAAAGGAGCGGAGAAAGAGTTCGCCGTAATCGGCTTCCTCCCGAGAGCTTTCAGGGGCTTTGACAACACGAACGCGGAGCGGCGCTTCCCGAACAAGCTTTAAGACGCCGTCGCGTTCCAAGGTTTCCAGCATAATGGTCACGGCTCTAGCTAAGGGCAATTCAAATAGCAAAGCGGCCTCAAGCGGGTGGAGCTTATCGGCGATCTTTCCTGGAATAGCATATGTCCCTTGGGCGATTCTTGGCGGGGTCCAGGAATCGCCGGCCCAGGCTATACCGGACAGTTTAGCGACAGCGGAAGGGAAATTTTTCGCTTTTAACCGATACAGCAGGGCTCCTGAAGCGGTGATTCCGCCAAAAAGGAAAAAGGCTAAAAAGGGCGTTTCCGCGAATGAACTGGGGCCCTTTGGTTCAGGAATGAAAGAAGGCTCGCTTATAGCGTCGCTATACGCGTCGCTGTCGGCATCGATCTTTTCATTGTTTTGGGAAATATTCGCGCCTTTTGCCTGTAATAGGGACTCGCTGAAATAGGGAGAAACCGCGTCAGCCGCGAGAAAGAACAGAAGACGTTGTCCGGCGTACGCGGCGACCTTATCCTGATAAAAACGCAGAGCCAGATATGACGTCCCATCGGACGCGGCGACAGCGTACCAATCAATACGATTAGTCTGATTAACTAAAGGATCGGTCCTTAAACCAAGGGCGGCCAAACGTTCATCCATTATGTTTCCGTCCGCGTCCGCCTCGGCGGGTATAGGCAAGACCACAACCGTCGTTCGGCTGGCCAGAGCCTCTTCCCACTCAAGCGGCGACCAGTTGAAATAGATAACGCTTTCGCCTTCATCCGTTGTATCCAAGCCAACCATAGTGGCTGAAACCAGATTGGCGCGATAGTTGAGAACCCAATACGCGCGGCCGGACGTTCTGAGGCCATCGGCTAAAAGCACATCCCAGCGACCGGAACCAAGATTTTCAAGCGATAGAGCCACTCGACGGCCATCCTCTAAATCGGCCCAGCACCGTTCGGGGAGCCATGATAGAGGCGCTTGCTCGCCTTGAAAATAGAAACCGCCCATATCCCCGGATGAGACAAACCATTCCAAACGAAGAGTGACATTCGCTTGTCCATCCGGTTGAAGAACGACGTAATTTTCCACCGACACTAGATCGGCTTGCAAGGCCGGCAAGGCGGCGGTTAAAAACAACAAAAAAAGACAGGAGAAAACTAGCCCAAGGCGATTCACCGAATAAGTCTTAGCCGCCTGCCGCCTATTTTTTCTCATGACAGCTCCCCTAAAGCTTTTTGCTTATCTCGGACTGAAGGCCCATGGAGCGAGTCGGCTGGCCCGCCGTCAAGCAAGGCGAGCGTATCTTCCATAAGGCGCGCGTTTATTTCAAGAAGCCTCAAGGCATGAGCCTTATCAGCCCTTTCTTTCTCTTTATAGACCATATCCGCGCGCGCCTCAACGCCGTCAGGCTTAGCGCTTTCTCCGCGACGATACCGCCGACTATCGGCGGTGGAGTTTAGCAAGCGCAGGTAGTTGTCTATTACTTCCACGGAGCCCAGCACCGCTTCCTCCAGCCGGGGGTCGCGTTCGCCGTTTTTTATAGCTTTTTCCAAATAATACCCGGCATTAAGGCTTAAACGCTCTATCGCCGCCGCTAAGTCGCCATCGGAAACACGTAACAGACTTAAGCGCTTGCGGGCCGCCGCGAAAGACGCTAAAGCCAGAGCGTCCCGCTCCTCCCTAGCTCTATCTTTTTCCGCCACGATCGATCGCGCTCCAAGCTTAGTTTGAATAGCTATAACGCATTCCACAAGCGCCGCCGCGACGCCAAGCAAGAAGGCTAAGGGAACGGATAGATACCCAGCCATGGCTAGAGCGCTAAAAAAAACGAGATCAATGCCAAGCAAGCTTAAACCGAGCGGCGAACGAAGAAAACGGGCGATAATACCTTTCATTGTGGAAATTGTAGTCTCCAGCCTCTATAACGTCCAGAGACGCGGCAGCGAGCGGTCGCTTTGATCTAACATAGTGGCGGGTATTTTCCCAACACGGCGGGTATCTTCGTTGGATAGGAAATTTATTGTACTGGCGGGGACCATACCCCGATACGAAGATTATTGAAACACATATCTCATATACGTACCTTTTCCGGAGCAAGCTTCGGGGTATGGAAAGCCGCCTTCCAATCAAGAAAATGGATATAGCGAGAAAAAAACGAAGCGCTATTTTGACTAGCTTGGCGATAGGAAGCGTCAGCCTGACACGAAAGTCAAAGCGAAAATTAAATTGACGACATTCTAGAGGTTCTTGCAAAAGTCGGTTTCTTTTGAAAGCGCCTCTCTAGATAGACGTTTCTAAACGACCCTCCCTATTAGTGCGTGATTGCGTTATTATAGTACTTTTATTACTATCAGTCATACTCTAGCCAAGGGAGGAATCTAACGTTGCTTAAGGCCGATAAGGATCTTGTGATAATAGGCGGCGGCGCGGCCGGTTTGGCCGCGGCCCAATATGGCGCTCGCGCGAATCTTAATACCCTCGTAATTGAGGAGCTGGCGCCAGGCGGGCAGGCTCTTCTGATAGACCGCCTGGAAAACTACCCAGGCTACGCGGAAGCGAAAAGCGGCTATGAATTCGCGGAGGCGATGCGTGCTCAAGCCGAAAAATTCGGCTCACTCTTCTTGAGCGATACGGTTATAGCCTTGCGTAAAGAACAGGGCTGCTTTGCGATAGAGCTAGCCAACGCCGGCTCTATCACGGCCTTAGCCGTGATCCTAGCCACCGGCGCTAAGCATAAAAAACTCGATACCAAAGGCGAAAAGGAATTTTCAGGCCGAGGCGTTTCCTATTGCGCGACCTGCGACGGCCCTTTCTTCAAAAACAAAAAAATGATTGTGGTCGGCGGCGGTGACGCCGCTTGCGATGAGGCGCAATTTTTGGCGAAATTAACAGAACAGGTCATTATGGTGCATCGACGCGATCGTTTCCGCGCCCAAAAAGCTTTAGCTGACCGAGTGACGCGTAATCCTAATATCGAAATTCGATGGAATACCATTGTTGAGGAAATAAGGGGCGAGAATAAAGTGGGGTCCGTCCTGTTAAAACGCGTAGACAGCGGAGAAAGCTATGAAGAAGCGGCGGACGCCGTCTTTATATTTATTGGTTCGGAGCCGCAGACAAGCTTGGTCCCAGAAGCGGAAAAAGACGAATCCGGATCAATAATCACTGACCAACGCATGGAGAGCTCTATTAAGGGTTTATTCGCCGCCGGCGATGTCCGCGCCACCCCTTTCCGTCAAGTAGTCGTGGCCGCCGGAGAGGGAGCTATCGCCGCTCATTCCGCCGCCCAATATATCGATGACTTAAAGGGTGAGGCTTATCGTTGATCGAACCCCGCACCCAGCGGCGGCGAAACGCGGTAAAGCTCCGCGCCTTCGCCGCCGCCCTGCTTTTCTTCTGTTATGGCTTGAGCGCTATTCCTAGAAGCGTCGCGGACACAAAAGGCGGCCAGACCTTCTACACGGCGGACGCGGCGCCGGAAATAGCCGCTGAATACCTCTTGGCCCAAATGGATGATGGGGAAATACTGGCTCAATGCTTAATGTTTGGCTGGGTAGGCTCTGAGCCCTCGCCCCTGGTCTTAGACTGGGTAAAAAAACGCAAAATAGGCGGCGTCAAAATATTTGGCTGGAATACGGACAACACCCGGCTGTTAGCCGAAGCCGTCGGGACCCTCCAAGAAAGCGCCATGGAAGCGCCGCTGGCTATTCCGCTTTTAGTCGCCACCGACCAAGAAGGCGGCTGGATACGCCACGTTAAAGGCATTACGAGCGAAACCCCAGGCAATATGGCGATAGGCGCCAGCGGCTTCCCCAATGACGCCTATCTGGCCGGGTACTATATAGGCCGAGAATTAGCCGCCCTAGGCATAAACATGAATTTCGCGCCGACCGTGGATATCTATACCGAGCGCCGTTCCACCTTGATAGGCCCGCGCTCCTTTGGCGACGACCCAGCCTCGGTGGGCATACTGGGAGCCGCTTTCGCCAAGGGCACGGCCGCGGCCGGGCTTATCGCCACGGCTAAGCATTACCCGGGTCACGGCGCGACGGAACTGGACTCCCATGGCACCCTGCCTTTAATCGATATAGATACCGAAACGCTTTGGGATAGAGAATTAGTTCCTTATCGAATTTTATCGAAAGAGGGGGTCCCCGCTATTATGAGCGGGCACTTAGCCTTTACCGGCACCCCCGCCGGAACAACACCGGCTTCGGTTTCATCCTGGTTTTTAGGCGATATGCTACGTCAGCGGATAGGCTTTGAAGGCATGGTGATTACAGACGACCTGCTTATGTACGGCCTTGTCACCGGACCGTCGGATCTTCCCAGGGTGGCGAAGCAAGCTTTGGAAGCCGGAAACGATATGCTTCTCATATCCAAAACGCCAGAATTGAACGACCAGCTTTGGACTAGGCTTTTAGAAGCGTATAAAAGCGATCCAGTTTTCCGAGACCGGGTGCGGGACGCCGCCCGCCGGGTGTTGACTCTTAAAGCACGCTACCTCCGCTCGCCTCTAGCGCCGCCGCTAAGCCCCGACAGTGAGACTTTAGAGGATAAAATACCGGATCCGGAAGGCAGGGCTTTTTTCCAAGACCTAGCGGCGCGTAGCGTTACCAGGGTTCTTGGTATGGACAATAGCTTGCCCCCGCTTAAGCCGGAAAGCGCCGGTAAAGTGCTTTTAGCTGGTCAATTTGATGATTTTTTCAAGGCTGGCCTTAAGGCCTATCCTAACGCCGAGTCTATCCGTTTTTCCTACACGCCTTTTTATGACGCCGTCAAGAAGGAAAAAGCGGCGCTTGGCGAAGCGGCGGCCAAGGCGGACACTATCATCCTCTGTCTGGCTAATCCAGCCGCGTTGGAAATGCTCAATAGTTTAGCGGGCTTGGGAAAACGCGTCATCGCTTTATCGGTTTTAACCCCTATTTATTTGGAGGACGCTCGCTGGGTTGATCTTGCCTTGGCTCTTTATAGCTACGCCCCCTATTCCTTTACGGCCGGGTTTTCCGCTTTATTGGGTAAAATTCCCGCCTCCGGCAACATTCCCTTCCTCTTTAGCGAGGAAGGGAATGAGGGCTTCTAGGCGCTTGGTATGCGCTGGTCCCATCCCTCCGCTCAAGGCGATAAAGAGCTGGACCTATTTTTACGCCGCCATGAAGTACACCATGTCCAAGCCATTTCACGCTATTTAAGCTCAAATTCCTTAAGCCCCTTATGGGTAGCTAGAGATAAAGCGGGCAAGGTGCTTTCTTATGTTTTTTATAAGGCTCGCTGCCCTCTTTTTCTCATAATGGATGATGCCGTCAATCCATCCGATTGGGCTTTGCGACGACTGACAAACAACGGCGCCCCCTCTTCTCTACAAGGTCGGCCAGAGGAAACGGAACTAGCCGCACGCGCGCTCCATAAGGCGGGCAGGCGCGTTCATCGCGTCCGCTACCGTATTATGGATCTTGAAGGCGCGCCAAGCGGCGACGCTCTTAAGGCCGGTCCCTCGGAACTGATTATACGCGAGGCTCAAAGCCAGGATGAAGCCGCTCTATACCCTATCCAGCGCGCTTATGAAGAAGAGGAAGTCGCGCCACCGGGGACAGGGGTAGACGAGCTTAGCTGCCGGATTAACTTAAGACGTATAATCAATGAGCTACCGCTTATGGTCGCCGAAGTAGATGGCCGGATAGTCGGGAAAGCGAATATTAACGCGCGCTCTTTTTCGAGAGATCAGCTTGGCGGCGTTTATGTCCTTCCTGAATTCCGAGGCCGAGGCATTGCCCGGCGGCTGGCGGCCAGCCTAGCCGCCAGCGTAAACCGGCGACAGAGAACCTGCTGTCTTTTCGTAAAAACGCGAAACGCGGCCGCCATAGCGGCGTATAAGGCGGTTGGCTTCAAAGATCGCGGAGCCTATGAGATCCGCTACTTCCTATAAAGCCTATTTGGAGCCCAGGTCTTTCGCGAGGCGTCCGCTGCCCCTTAGATTTTAAACGCTGGAGCCTTGACAGGGAGCCCGTTCCCTGGCTTTCTTTACGCACCGAATCGCCGGAGGATACAATGGAAAACAACGAAAGACACACCGTACTCATCATCGGTTCCGGACCCATCACAATCGGCCAAGCCTGTGAATTTGATTATTCAGGGACTCAAGCCTGCAAGGCCCTTCGCGACCGGGGCTACCGTATAGTGCTTGTCAACTCCAATCCGGCGACCATTATGACCGACCCCGTGATGGCGGACGCCACTTATATAGAACCGCTTAATCTTGCCCGCTTAAGCCAGATTATCGAAAAAGAAAAACCGGACCTTTTGTTGCCTAACCTTGGGGGACAAACCGGTTTAAATCTAGCTTCAGAGCTTAACAAGGCTGGCGTGTTGGACAAGTACGGCGTCAAGGTGATTGGCGTCAATCTGGACGCGATAGAACGTGGCGAGGACAGACAGGTCTTTAAATCGACCATGGAAAAACTGGGCATTGCCGTACCGAGATCGGATATAGCCTATTCCACTGAGGAAGCGGAACGGATCGCGGCGGACTTGTCCTACCCGGTCGTCATTAGGCCAGCCTACACTATGGGAGGAGCCGGCGGCGGTCTTGTTTATAACGTGGAAGAGCTGAGAATTGTCGTCCAACGCGGACTGGAGCTATCGTTAACTCATCAATGCCTAATTGAGGAATCTATACTGGGCTGGGAAGAACTGGAGGTGGAAGTAGTCCGGGATAGAAAGAATCAGATGATCGCCATTTGTTTTATAGAAAATATCGATGCTGTCGGCGTCCATACCGGCGATTCATTCTGTTCGGCCCCCTTCCTCACCATTGATACGCGTTTGGAGGAACGACTGAAGCGGGACGCCTTCCGCATCGTGGAGTCTATCGGCGTAATCGGCGGCACCAATGTTCAATTCGCCTATGATCCTAAGAGCGACCGAGTAGTCATAATTGAGATAAACCCACGAACTTCCCGATCTTCCGCCCTCGCGTCAAAAGCCACCGGTTTCCCTATCGCCCTTATTTCTGCCAAATTAGCCAGCGGTATGACTTTAGACGAGATACCCTATTGGCGGGACGGCACCTTGGAAAAATATACCCCTTCCGGGGATTATGTGGTGTTAAAATTCGCCCGTTGGGCTTTTGAGAAATTCCGTGGCGTTGAGGATAAGCTCGGCACCCAAATGAAGGCTGTCGGCGAGGTAATGGCGATAGGGAAGACCTTTAAAGAAAGCTTTCAAAAAGCGATACGCGGCTTGGAAAATGGACGGTACGGCTTAGGCTTCGCTAAAGACTTCAATAAAAAAAGCCTTAATGAATTGATGGAACTCTTAATCTTCCCTTCCAGCGAACGCTATTTCATCCTTTACGAAGCCCTGCGTAAAGGAGCCGATATTGAGAAATTATACGAACTTACTTACATAAAACCCTACTATCTGACGCAAATCAGGGAGTTGGTGGTTTTGGAGGAGGAATTGCTCCGAACGCCCGGCCGCCTGCCTGAGGATGAGCTTTTAGCAAGGGCTAAACGAGACGGTTTTTCCGATAAATACTTAGCGAAGATACTCGGTGTCCGCGAGCGCGATCTGCGCCGCAGACGAACCGAGCTGGGCATTGTGGAAGGCTGGCACGCGGTCCCGGTTTCCGGGGTTAAGGACACGTATTATTACTACTCGTCTTACATCCAGCCGGACAGCAGCGTGGCCAGCTCCAATCCAAAAAAAATCATGATTCTGGGCGGCGGGCCAAACCGTATCGGCCAGGGTATTGAGTTTGATTATTGCTGCGTCCACGCCGCCCTGGCTCTGCGCGAGTTGGGCTATGAAACCATTATGGTCAATTGCAACCCGGAAACCGTATCCACCGATTATGACACTTCCGATAAATTGTATTTTGAGCCGGTAACGGCGGAGGATGTGCTCCAAATTTACGCTAAAGAAAAGCCCGCTGGCGTTATTGTCCAGTTTGGGGGACAAACCCCGCTTAATATAGCCAGGGAACTAGCCGACGAGGGAGTAAGCATACTCGGAACCAGCATAGATAGCATCGATATAGCCGAAGACCGTGATCTTTTCCGTAAGATGATGGATAAACTTGGCATTCCCATGCCGGAAGCCGCGATGGCCGCCGACATCGACGAAGCGGTATCCGTCGCCTCGGCCATAGGCTATCCGATCATGATTCGGCCCTCTTTCGTGTTGGGCGGCCGCGGCATGGAAGTTATCTATGACGAAACCATGTTGCGTGAATATGTGGCCAAGGCCGTAGGCGTAACGCCAGACCGCCCCCTGCTTCTGGATCGTTTTCTGCGTAATGCCTTGGAATGCGAAGCCGACGCCCTTTCCGACGGCCACAAGGTTTTCATTCCCGCGGTCATGGAACATATCGAACTGGCCGGCGTACATTCCGGGGATTCAGCCTGCGCCCTTCCGCCTATATCAATTCCGGCGCGGCACCTGGAAACTATCAAACGCTATACCACGGCTATCGCCGAAGCCTTGGGGGTACGGGGCCTCATGAATATGCAGTACGCGATAGAAGACGGGAAGGTTTTCGTGCTTGAAGCCAACCCAAGAGCCAGCCGAACCGTGCCGCTTGTATCAAAGGTTTGCGGCACGTCAATGGCGAACCTAGCTACTCGCTTGATGCTGGGTGACAAGCTGGAAACGCTTAAGCTTAACGATAAAATAATACCCTATTTCGGCGTTAAGGAAGCGGTGTTCCCCTTTGATAAATTCCCAGAGGTTGATCCGGTTCTTGGACCGGAAATGCGCTCCACTGGCGAGGTCCTTGGCATTGCGGATAATTTCGCTCTCGCCTTCTATAAGTCGCAGGAAGCGGCGGGCAGTTTCCTACCGGCGGAGCTTGATCCGGCCGGCGGCGAAGGCCGGGTCCTTATCAGTCTATCTGAGAAGACGGCCGCGGAGGCGGCGGCTGTCGGCGCCGCTTTCCATGAGTTGGGCTTCATCATTCTGGCGACTGAAGGAACGGCGGCCTATTTTAGAAAAGCCGGAACTAGCTGCGAAACGGTCGCCAAGCTTAACGAGGGACGGCCCAATGTTTTGGACGTTATCGTCAACCGTCAGGTAAGTCTAGTTATAAACACGCCCAGCGGCCGGCGAGACGCCTTAGCCGATGACGCCGTTATCAGAAAGGCCGCTATCAAATACAAAATCCCCTATATCACGACCCTCGCGGCGGCTTTGGCGGCGGCTCAGGGTATCCGCGCCGCCCGGGCCGGCAAGGGCGGTGTCCGGTCCCTGCAAGAATACCACGCTTCTATCAGATGAGCGCTATTATGGAAAATCCGGACGACCCCATTGGGACTCTATTACGCCTAATTGTGGAAGCCCGACACTGTGTGGCGTTTACCGGGGCCGGCGTAAGCACTCTATCCGGCATACCGGATTTCAGGGGAAAAAACGGTCTTTATAAAAGCATTGACGCTGAGCGAATGTTTGATATCAACATATTCCGTCGTGATCCGTCTCTGTATTACCGTCTGGCTAAGGATTTTATTTACGGACTGGCTAAAAGGGAAGCGTCTATCGTTCACAAAACCCTGGCGAAGCTGGAAAAGAGCGGGCTCCTCGCCGCGCTCATAACGCAGAATATCGATATGCTCCATAAGAAAGCGGGCAGTTCCACCGTAATAGAGATCCATGGCTCACCGGAGCTTCACCGCTGTCGACGTTGCGGATTTGAGAAAAGCTTCGCGGAGGTACTACCTCAAGTTCAAGCTGATAAAGTCCCTCTTTGCCCAAATTGCGGCATAGCGATAAAACCGGATATCGTTTTTTTTGGGGAAAACCTGCCTTCAACCGCCATGGCGGAGGCCGTTTCTCATGCCCGATCAGCCGATCTTATGTTGGTGCTCGGGTCCAGCCTCACCGTCTATCCCGCCGCCTCTCTCCCAACCCTTACCCTTTCCTCCGGCGGCAAGATCGTAATTATAAACGACCAAGAAACCCATTTGGACAAACAGGCGGCACTGCGCTTAAATGACTTGGAAACCAGTTTTACGGAACTATGGCGGCGCTTAGAGGCAAGGGAAGCCAACTAATTTGGACGAATTACCCGAGTAAGATACCGATAAGCCGGCCACAGGAGCGGCATTTGAAACGATACATAGGCCTATATGCACCCTTTTCCTCTATGCCGCGCGTTAAGCGCCAAGCTTTCTCCGTGCCGCAATGAGAGCAAGCGCCTAAAAGCATCGTATAACCGCACCGCAGGCAACGGAACCGGGTATGGCTTACATCAGCAACATTGGGAATGTCATTCCAATTTCGCGAGCGGCATTTTGGACAAACCACGAAATCGATCATTGGAGGCGGCCCTCCAGTTCACAAACGAAATACGCTATTTAGCGCGTTCGGAAAAGCTCCCATCGCGGGTATCTAGCATTATTTTTGTACCGATTTCACAGAACAAGGGCACCGATACCTCATAACCGGTATCCAAGGTAGCTTGTTTAAACGCCTTGCCTGAAGTGTCGCCTTTAAGACCTGGCTCGCAGTAGGTGATAGTACGCTCCACCAGAATAGGGAGAGTCAACCCTACTGGCTTGCCCTCAAAAAAGGTGATCTCCAGCGTAAAGTCGTCTTCAGGCGTCAAATAGTTTATGTTATCGCCAATATCCTCTTTGGACAATTCAAACTGCTCGTAACTTTCCTCGTCCATAAAAACATAGCTTTCGCCATCCACATAGGACAATTTTACTTTATGGAATTCCAGATCCACTTCCTGGAACTTTTGATCGGAATCAAAACCGACATCCATAGTTTGACCGGTAACGATATTTTTTATACGCAGGCGATAAACCATAGCGCCTCGGCCGGTTTTATTGCCGAGCATACGCTGAACGATCATTGGGTCATTACCGTTCATGAAAACGGTTCCGGTTCTGAGCTGTGAAGCTGCTATCATAAGAGTCCTCGTAAAACGCGATCAGCCCGAAAAAACGGGCGAGAATCGACAAAATTAATACGCGCATTCTACAGCATCACGAAGAAAAGTTCTATAGAAGAAGGCGCGCTCCAAAACCATCTCTACATCGATAAATCGTCAAACTCATCGATATAGGCGATTAGCTTATCCGCCAGATCCCCATTCAGACGCAAAGAAGCGGCGAAGGCCGCGAAAGCTGGCCTTAATACATGATAGCCGCGAAGCAAGGGCAACAAGCTTTGAACTGGACCGCTAAACGAGTCCTCGGATACTAAAACATCGCCGTTGACAGCGTTATAGCTCATAGACAAGGATGCGAGCTTGTTAAAAAGCTCTGGATCTATAAAGGGCCTTAGCCGGGCAAGAAAAGCGTTTAGCTTATCGCGGTGAGCGCCGTCAGCGAGAGCGTACGCTTGCCAGAGGAAAGGACGTCCTGAAAGACAAGCGCGGGCAAAACTATCCTCGCCCCGGACCAAGGAAAAATCGGAAAGCGCTATAAGACGATCCCAACTTTCCTGAGGCATAAAGGGCAGGCGAAAGACGGAAAAAGGCTGGCCGGCTTTTCCCCAAGCCTCAAGAAAGGGATCGCGGCTTAGGGCGTCAGCTAAAAAAACATGAATAGAGTTTTCCGCGTCGTACGCGGCTAAATCCTCTACCAGAGTTTGGTAATCGCGGCGATATCCAAATATCGTTACCCAAAAACGATCCAGGATTGGAGCGTCCAAGCCTACGTCACGGGCCACTATGGCTCTATCGGACTTTACCCCCAAAGCCTTATCCAACAAAAGGCCAGCGGTACCAGTATCAAAACCTGGCATGAAAAAGACTTTTTTAATATGGCTGGACGCGCTTAAGATGGGGAGCTTGTGGTATTCTTTTGCCCAGCTCTCAGAAGTAAGATACTCTAAAGAAATAATTAAGAGCGGATTGGCAGCCGTCGGATCAAGAAGAAGGGAGTCAAGCCAAACTGGATGACCACAGGAAAAACATTCCACAAGCACGCGCGGCGGACAGCGGCGAAGCAAAGCGGCCGCGCGGCCATCAGGATCGTCCCAACGCAATACGGTATAGCCGCGATGACGTTGAACCGAGGCTTCTGGATCAAGGCCAGGCGCTAGATAAGAGAAGGTTTTTAGGTTATCGCATATTAAGCGGATAGCCGCCGTTTCTAGTCTGGAAGATAAAGAACGAGCTAGTCTATAGGCGAAACCAATATCGCCATAATTATCCACAACCTTGCAAAAAATATCGATAGTCTTGACACTGGTAATCATTTTCACTCTCTTTGAATAAACCGGGTACCAGCATACGCGAGTAAACGGAGGGAGACAAGCCGGGCTTGTGTTACGAAGCTTTGATTTATAGCGAGAGCATTAATCTTGTTTGAGTAACTGAGACGCTTTTAAGCGTCTCAAAAATCTAAACCTTTTGAAACCCGTCATTTATGACTGGAGCGGCTTTACCCTCGACTGACATGGCTAAGCTTCCTTAGCGGTAAAACACGGGAAAACAAAGCTTCGAAACACTAGATAAGCGTCTTAATTAGTGTAGCTTTTAGCCTCTTTAAGGATTATAATCGCTTATGCGCCTTCTCTTCAGAGCACAAAAAGACGCGCTTTACTTCATCGTAGCCATATTGTTATTGTTTTTGTTTTTTGTCTTACCAAGACCAGCCAAAATTGAAAATACCGTGTATCAAGGAAAGATTGATATTAGCAAACTAAATCTGTCTGATGTAGTCCCCTTAAGCGGCGAGTGGCAGGCGCTTGAAAGCTACCCAGATAATAAGGGAAAGCCCACTGAGAAGTATGCCGTTCTGCCATTATTATGGAAAAACCCTTTCGGGTACGCCGCGTACGCGCTGAGGCTTGAAGGCCTCGCTTTGGGAACCGCTTACGCGCTACGGCTTCCCTACCAGTCCACCAGTTTCAGGCTTAGCGTGGATGGTCAGGAGGCGTTTATAAGCGGACAGCCCACGCTTGAGCCTAAGAGCGGCCAGCCAGCCTACCGGACCGGCGTCTTGATTCTTCCAAAAGGGAAAGACTCCGTTGAGCTTCGCTTAGAAGTTGCTAATTGGGACCATCGGCGCGGCGGCCCTTTCCAGATAATTTTTTTCGGTACTGAAGAAGTCGTGCGCCGTTATGACTTATGGGCGGTTTTAGTGGACGTGGCGGCCTTGGTTATCTGCTCGCTGATAGGGGGTATGTTTCTCTTTAACGCGATGCTCAGACGCGACTCGGCCTTATTGTTTCTCGGTTTATTATGTTTATCCCTTGGCGCGTCCGCGTTTTTTTCCACGGCGGAAGTTTTAGTATTCCGCGCTTTTCCCAATTTTTCTTGGTACCTATATGAAAAAATATGCTATCTAACTACTTACCTTATACCACTTTGCTTGTTTTTATCGGCGCGAAGCCTGTTTGGCTCTTTATCGCTGAAATATACATACGCGGTGATCCTGCCATTATCGCTTATCTATTTGATCATAGCGGTGACACCGGTTTCGTTCTACACACGCCTTAACGTAATCTTTCAAATGTATAGCCTTCTAGTATATGCCGTCGTTTTTGTCCTTTGCACGAGAGGCGTGTCTCGCCGCCTACCCTACGCCAAACTGCAATTCACCGGGTTTCTCATATTTTTCGCCATAACCCTCAGCAATATACTCTTCACCAATAATAGGCTGTATTTTGGCCAATACCTGCCCTTATCCTTTATATCCTCGTTTGTGAAGCTATCAATGCTGGAAAGACGCTATCTCGATCTCGCGTCTTACGCCGCTATCGTTCTTTTAATGTATTTATTCAGCCTTGCCTTAAACCGAGACGCCGCCAAGCGAGTGCTAATTGACGAGGGTTCGACCATAGAAACGGCCACTCCTTCAGTCAAGTTTATTACTCAGTCAATACAAACGGAGACCCGAGCGGCCGACGCTTCATTTTCACCTGTATCCATTAGAGAACGCGCCCTGGCTAGCGGATTGACAACGCGGGAAATAGAAATTTTACTATTAGTACTAAACGGTAAACGCAATCAAGATATCTGTAAGACCTTGTTCATTTCTTTAAGCACGGTAAAAACCCATTTGTCGCGTATCTTCCGCAAGACCGAAACGAATAGCCGGGCCGAATTATTCGCGCTATTCAGAGAAAACGGAAACGTTTTTACAACTGACGACTAAGCCGCTTTTCTTTACGCTTTAGTTCTTTGGCGCTCTGGATAAGATCAGGCCAAGCGCTTAGCAGCTCACCATACGTTTTAAGCAAAGGACTAAAGACCGCTAAGCGCTCCGAAAAAAGCCGCCCAGGTAGACCGCTCAGCAGGACTGTTTCGGGCTCGGGAAGAGCCGAGTCTATCGCCATAGCGCAAGCATCAACGTCAGCCGCCCACGCGTCACTCTCACCGTCTCTTCCTTCGGCGATATACCTTAATGCCGTCAGGAATCGCGTTTTATCCTCAATATAGAGACGAACGAGCCTTTCCCGCAATTCGGGCGCCGGTAAGGCCCCCACGTCCATCAGATAACGGCCAAGCACCCGCAGACGAGCGGCCGCGTCATTTTGCGGCGCCGCGTCAGCTATAAAGCGGCGAACTAGGGCGATAAGGGCATCGACCGCGCCAAACTTAAGCGCCGCCGAAATCATGGCATCGCTATCGGAATAGCGGGCTTCCAGCGGCGCGTGAACGATCGTACGCGGTAAGGCTCCTATCAAAGAGTCAGCGCGGACAACGCGCAAAACAGCCGCGAAAAAGCCGTCCGAGTTACGCAAAGACGGCAAGAAGGGCGGCAATAGAAAACGATTATCCAAGCCGACCGCGTAAGTCATAAACGGCGGAGAATCACATAGCGACAGACAGGGAGCGGCTCGGACGATGGCTCGACCGCGGATATATGAGCGATACGCGCGATCATCAGTTTTTAAGCGCTCACGCGAAACGCCTGACACGAGAAGATAATAGAGACTGGTCGCCATGCCGGAATCGCCGGCGAGGCCGCATTGAGTAGCCACACAGCGGGCGCCCGAAGCGATACGGCTAAGCAGGGAATCATCGGCCCGATCGAAACATCCGGGATAGGGCTTCGCCGAGCTTAGGCAAGCGGCCGCCGAGCGCCCTAGAACGCGTTCATGAAGGGCGAAATAATCCTCATCCCGCCGTATAACAGCGGAGCGGGCGCTTTCCCCATCAGGATAAAAACGAAATTCGGTAGGGTCGCCGCTGTGTAGATCTGGTTCGGTGTCCTCACCCTCCTGGTCAGCCAGACCGATTTCGCAGATGGTGTCATCATCGGAAACAGCGTACAATTCGCCAAGCGCGTCAAGAAGCCGCGCGTTATGATTGGCGCCATACGTGGGACCAAGCTCAGGCTGGCCGAAAAGGCAAAACTCCAAGAGTTCTGGCCTAAACCCAGCTTTGGCCAATTCCACCGCGTACTCTTTTTTTTCCTCAAGCCCAGCGTAACGTAAGACGGCGCCGCGCTCAGCGCTTAAACCGCGGGCCATTTCGATATTAGCCAAGCGCTTATCGGGATCGCGGGAATCGTCATATAAGGCCCATTCAAGAGAACGTCCAAAAACGCGGGCGTTATCCATATAGCTTATCAAAGCCCGCTTAGCACTAGCGCATCTATCCGCGCTGACCAAGCCAAAGCTGCTAATTCGTTCCGGCCTATCCGCCGGCGCCGCTTCCGTAACTAAACGGGAATACGGCAACAAGAGGCCGCGCTCGGCACAGAAACGCAGGTCCTCCAGTATGGCTCCGTATAAAGGCGAGCCCGCTCCAAGCGATCGGGCGATAGCGGCGGCGTGTTCTTCAAGACCACGGAAAGACCGGCAGCGATTTAAATAGTCAGCGCTGATACGATCCAGAGATACGGGCGTGCCGGCGGCGGCAAGCGCGAAGCGCTTGTCGCCGCCGGCGGAGTACACCTTGAGCGAAACGGCCCTATATAAGTCACTTAAATCCACCGATCCCCCCTGAAGAGGCTTCTCGATAGGTGACCTGCCAGCGGGTGACCTGCCTGCAGGTGGCCTGCCTTGAGAAGCGATCCCTGGGTTCGATCGTTTGTTGAATAGCTCCCTAAAAGACAGCGCTCCCCCCGATTAAGACCCTGAACCGCCTGAATTGAACTGATACCAATCATCATCATCCAAATTTAGGTATTCGCTCTCTTCCTCATCAAACTCGCCAGCGTTGCGTACCACCGTCGCGATTAGGTAATAATCTTGATACAGCTCCAACGTGGTGTCAAAGGGTAAGCTCGTAATTGGCGAAGCGTTAAGCTTGAGAAGCGTAGAGTCGTTGGCTAAGCGCGCGTATAGATTATAGCTGGCGTTCTCTATTGACACCGCGCTCCAATAGAAACTAAAGTTTTCGCCATTTTTATTATAGCCAAGATTTTTTATACTTTTCAGCGCTGAAGGCTGAATAAGCTCTATTTCCCCGGATTCTCCATATTGGTTGAACGCGCAGAGCTTGTAGCGGAATTGAGCTTGATTTGGTTCCCAGTAACTATCAGACCAACAACTGTCATAGGCCCCTAAATAGACCTGGAGACTGGCTGACTCTTCCCCATCCAAATCCCTAGTCACCCGATATCCCTGTGGGTCCAAAGGCTCCGAGGGATTAGAGTCGCGCGAAGAGTACACTCCCTTGACGGGCGTCCAACTGATAAAGGGGAGCTCATTCGCCGTACCAGGTTTAAAGAAAACATCGCCTGGCTCTTCAGGCACCGGACCAAAACAAGCCTGAGTTGAACTATAGCCCCATACTGCCGCCGTCAAGCTCCCCGGTACAACAAGCAAAGTCTCCAGCATAGTCGCGAAATTCTCGCCATCCAAAGTCTTGAAAGCGATAGTCAGCTCATGGACGCCGCCTTCCAGTTCGCTCTGTGTAAGCTGAACATCGCGCCGAACCAGAACGGTTTCCCCCTCAATCAGCCGCGTGACTGGCTGAATGTTAATATCCAAAGGATTAAGCTCTACCCCATCGATGGCGGCAGTAAGCGTATCTAGATAGACGCCATCATGCGCGGGGTTGGGGATCTGAATCGTCAAAGCCAAAGAACCCGTCCCTATACCTAGATCAGCGTAGGCTAAAGGTATATCAGCGTACGCGGTTTCATTAGCGTATATCTCCACGCTCCCCGCGCCTGAGGCGATTAAGACATCGTTCTTGTCCAAGCCCTCTATATCGATATTCCATAAACCCGCGTCCATGCCAAACACTGTTGTGGTCGGCTTATCTATCGTCAACTTTAGGCTTCCTCCATCCTTACTTAAGACAAGGTCATAATGATCGACTAAGTTGGTCGGCGCGATCGCTTTGGACGAAGAGCCTAAGCTCAACGACAAGGTGCCGTCGGTCCGTAAAACGCCGCAACCAGCGGCAAGGATAACGACAAGGGCGGCGGTCGCCGCGTAACGAATCAACTTCTTCATCTGCGGCTCCTTTATTCTTGAACGCTGAGGCTGGTCATAGCGGCGGAATATTCGCCGTCAACTTCCACTTCAATATCGATTTGGACTAAGCCAACTTGATCCGGCGCGGTAAAAGTCAGATACCCAGAAGCATCCGTTGTCCCCGAATCATTCACCACGCTCGCGTCAGTCAAGCTAAGCTTCAAGGTATACGCGGCGGACATCGCGTTGGTCCCTATAGCGACAGTCTCCAAGGGCAACGCTATGCTCGGTTGTGAAACAATAAGCAAGGGTGAGATAAATGAGGCCGAAGCTTCTCGAGTTTCGGTAGAACCGTTATAATACCCTATAAAAGTGATGGTATGGTAGCCACAGTCCAAGCCTACGGGCGGCGCGTACACAATTTCCATTGACGAGCTTAAGGGGCTGATTACGGCATCGGCGGTAACATCAAGGCCATCAAGTAAGAACTCATAAGCTTCCGGCTGGGTGATAAATGGCCAGGAAAGGGTCCGCGTATCACCGGATGGCCAGACGCCGCCGGTTCCAGTTATATAGGGGGGCGTTAAGAACCCGGCGCTAGCGGTCAAGGCTAGCTCGCCTAACTCCGCCACAACGGTAAGGGTATGCCTGCCACCGGAGAGTTCGGACGGCAAGGTATAAAACAGCTCGCCGTTACTATAACTAGCGTTCAGGTCTTCAACGCCGTCAAGATAGAGGCTATATCCCTCAGCGTCCGTTATAGACGGGCTTAGCGTAATACTTTGCCCCGGATTGATGATAGACGGAACAGCTTGGATGGCGAAACTCGGCAGGACGCTGTCGCTATCAACCGTGAGTTCAAAGGAATTAGCGGCCGCGGTCGCCGCTGTATCGCTCTCTGGCAGATCGATATCAATCAGTATACTTTGCGCGCTACCAGCGCCAAAATTAACGAAGCCGCCGTTTATCCAGGCGACAGCCGTTGTCGCATCGGCTGTTTCAGAATAAACGCTTCCGGCTATATAGACATTAGAGCCGCGCACGGCGAGAGCGACGGAGGAAGAGCCACCTGAATCGACATCAAGCCTAAGCGGGACGGGATCGGAATTTCCCTTCCAGAATACTGGCGCGTATTTTTCATTGTCATACAGGTCGCCGACCGCGTAGAGAATGCCGTTTTCTACCGCGATCGCGTTAACGAAAGCGGATTCAGCGTAACCCAGACTAAACGAGGGTTGGACTAATTCCCATATTTCGCCATCATCCCGCCAGTAAACCGGCTCTCCGTCAAACGAACCTAGTATATACACAATGCCAGCTTCCACGGCTATTTTTGGAGTAGTTTCATCCATTAGCTCGT
>CAZJJK010000054.1:0-21565 GCA_964546285.1 uncultured Treponema sp.
TTCGAACCGAGCCCTCGCCGACCGTAGGGAGGAAAAGGCGGCAGGGATGCCGCCGGCAGAGGGCGAGGCGGGTCTGAGGAAGCGGCCGTGATGGCCGCGACAAAGACCGAATCCCTCTCTCTCCGCCAAAAGCGGCTTATTTGCCGGTTGTCTTCTAGGAGGTCAGATTGAGGGATTCGAACCGAGCCCTCGCCGACCGTAGGGAGGAAAAGGCGGCAGGGATGCCGCCGACAGAATTACTAAAAACGATATCTGGAGAGATGACCGAGCGGCCGAAGGTGCACGATTGGAAGTCGTGTGTACTCGTAAGGGTACCGAGGGTTCGAATCCCTCTCTCTCCGTATCCCCCGCGATTAGGTCCCATGCGAATGGTCTCTGCCTAACTCCGCCAGGTCCGGAAGGAAGCAACGGTAAGTAGTTGATAATTGCGCCGTGGTTTCCCTAATCGCGGGGGTTTTTTATTCAATAGAGACCTTATTTATATCTTAACTTTATGTAATCTGGCCATTACCAAAAATATAACAAAGCTCTATAACATCACTGACATACTCGTAATCATCTTTGTAAATAAAACATACGCGTCTATTTTTAAAAGATGATCATATTAGCAATAACGTTTAACGGTTTATTGTTAGAATAGTTATATATAAAACATAAATATTTGAGGTTCTTGCAAAAGTCGGTTACTTTTGAAAGCGCCTCATTTGAGAAAAGTTTTTTCAGTTGTCAACTTTTACCCTTTTGTAGTCATTCACCTTGTATCTTTTGATTTACCTATATTGAAACCTAATCTTGACGTACAGCCTGGAAAATATCTCCTATCCTCTGTATACTGCCACTCATGGCTTACGAAGTCACAGCGACAAGACGGCGTCCTAAATCTTTTAATGAGCTAGTCGGACAGGATTTTGTAGTCGCGACCTTAAAAAGCTCTATAGAAAATGGCAGTATCGCTCACGCGTATCTCTTTTCTGGACCACG
This sequence comes from uncultured Treponema sp., assembly GCA_964546285.1. Classification (GTDB taxonomy): domain Bacteria; phylum Spirochaetota; class Spirochaetia; order Treponematales; family Breznakiellaceae; genus CAZJJK01. The sequence goes on from CAZJJK010000054.1 coordinate 982, forward strand.
CGGCTGTGGAAAGACTAGCGCCGCTAGAATATTAGCCAGGTCACTTAATTGCGATAAAGGCCCTACAGTTAATCCCTGCGGAAAGTGCCCTTCATGTCAGGAAATAACGCTAGGCTCATCAATGGATGTACTTGAGATTGATGGCGCTTCAAACACAAGCGTAAATGATGTTCGTAAAATTAAGGATGAGGTACTTTTCCCGCCAAATTCAGGCCATTATAAAATCTATATAATTGATGAAGTTCATATGCTTTCAAATGCGGCCTTTAATGCTCTTTTAAAAACTATAGAGGAACCGCCGCCCTACATTATCTTCATTTTCGCCACAACGGAAATTCATAAAGTACCTGCCACTATTAAAAGCCGTTGTCAACAATTCCAGTTTCGGCTTATCCCAATAGAGACAATTAAACTAGTGCTAATGAATGCGTGTCAGGAGCTTGGTATAAAGGCTGAAGATGACGCTTTATTTTGGATCGCGAAAGAATCCACCGGGAGCCTCCGTGATGCTTATACATTATTTGATCAAATAGCCTCTTTCTCAGATGGTAATTTAAGTGCGGAGCTAATTAAACAAAAACTCGGACTTATTGGATTGGACGCGATAAACGCCTTGGCGGAAGCCTGCCTTTTAGGAGAAACAGCTCACGCTTTTTCAATCGTTGATGATATTCTTCAAAATGGGATAGCCATAGAACGATTCGTAGTTGACCTAACAGAATATTATAGAAGTTTGTTGCTTATAAAATCAGGAATTACAAAAGATTCCATTCTTGGGTTTGACCCTTCCCGTTTCGCGCGAGGCCCTATTAATTCGCTAAGTTCTATCCAAATTGAATACGCCTTATCATTGCTTCTTAACTTATACCGTGATATCAGATACTCAGTATCACAACGTTTCGATCTTGAATGTGTCATTTCACGACTATGTTGGTTACGTCAATGGATTGATCCAATTGAATTACGGTCAGCGATAGAGAATACCAAGAACTCATTATTCGGATCACTTTCTTCTCAGCCTTCTTCTACTCAAAAACTAAATCATCAAGAAAAAGTAACTGAAGGAAAATATCCGGATTCATCATCCAATACACCACCTGACGCTTCTGTTGATCTTTCGACAAGCTTTAAGCAATACATCGCTTCTCGAGATACCTATCAACCCGTGGCGGATAACGCCGCTCCTAATAACATAAAACATGAAAGTATATTAGCTGCTTCAATGGAGCTTGAAACCAGTAATTCCACACTAGATCTAAATGAGTTACGTATAGCCTCAATTAAGCAATTACAACGCGAACACGGTATTTTAGCGTCCGGACTGGATAAATCGGGAATCTGGTCCTTAGACGGTGAAACCTTAGTAATTCCAGTATCAGATACCCTTACAGCCGAGTTATTAAGAAAGGATCATGGAACGCTGGTGTCTGTTTTTTTGAGCATTACAGGAAATCGTTGGTATGTTGATATAGTTGAAAATAATAATGCTCCACCACATCTAAATGACAGCCCAAATAGTAAAGAACCCTCACAAGCTGTAGAGACTGTTACGCGCCTTTTTAGGGGCACAATCGTCGATGACAAAGGTAGGAAAACACTATGAGTATCAATCCCTTCGATATATTAAAAAACGCTCAGAAAATACAAGAGCAAATGGCTTCGTTTCAAGAAAAATTAGGTGATATCATTGTTACGGGCTCATCCGGTGGCGGTATGGCGCAAATCGATATGACTGGGAAAATGGAAGTCCTAGAGATCCGTCTATCAAAGGAAGTGGTTGATCCATCCGAAATCAGCTTGCTTCAAGACTTAATCAAAGCTGCCTTCATTGACGCGATGGAAAAATCAAAAGAAGAAGTTAAAACACAACTTGGAAATATGACTGGTGGTTGGAATCTTCCTCCTGGTTTTTCGGGTTTGGTATGACAGCTTTAGATTCTCTTGTTGTTCTATTATCCAAACTTCCGGGTATAGGCAAAAAGAGCGCTACAAGAATTGCTTATCACATTTTAGATATGGATACAGCATATGCCCACGCACTAGCTGATCGCTTAGATAAACTTCATGAATCTATTAAGCGTTGTTCCATCTGCGGCGCTTTTACGGAATCAGACCCTTGTTCTATTTGCGTTGACCCAGCTAGAGACGCTTCAATGCTGTGCGTTGTTGAACGCCCTCAAGATGTCCGCGTCATAGAAGACGCCCGAGAATTTCGCGGGCACTTCCATGTTTTAGGGGGTGTAATAGCCCCACTTGAGGGGATCGGTCCACAAGATTTATCGATAGGAAAGCTCTTAGAACGAGTAAGAAAAGATTCGGTTAAAGAAGTAATCTTGGCTATGAATCCCACCGTTGAGGGTGATACTACAGCCCTTTATATTCAACGCCTCCTAAAAAATTATGATACGACATTAACTAGATTAGCTTCTGGTTTACCAGTGGGGGGAGATTTGGAATATGCTGACCGCTTAACCTTATCCCGAAGCCTGCGCGGTAGAATTAAGATGTAATAAGAGTGATTATAAACTGCTATAACAGTTTTTAATTATCATATCCAAACTAGGAAGAGAAAACCCCATCTTTGATAAAAGCAAAAGTTCCTCACTGGAGGACCAATCCATGTAAGGATCATCATAATGTTCAAATAAAAAGCGATAAACACATTCCTCCGCTTCTTGAGGAATTGAGGAAAAAATACCACGGTGTCCATCTCTACTTTCATCCAACACTCTCCGAATTACAGCTCGTACTTTAGTGAAAAACCGATCTTTGTATACATCATACGAGTGGCCAGATAACATTCGTAATTGATCAGAGACAGAACCAGGGGCAGTATCGCTTTTTCGTTTTCCTTTATCAGCTGATTGAGTTCTTTCTTGAGGCGAGTTCGCTATGTCCGATGTATTTTCACACTCCAAAATAAGAGGAGTGTTTGCTATTGCTGTTTTCTGTACGATTGGAATTGTTTTGGTCGTATCGATCCCATTGGCATTAACTTTTGCGTATCCTGATTTAACATGCTTTTTCTTTGTCAGTCCGGTATTGTCTAATTCTGTCTTTGGTAATGGCCTTTCTATTGCCCTCGTTGCTGCGAGCTCAATAGGTTTTTTAGTTCGCGTATTTTGGTGTCGTCGTGGAAGCGCCTTTTTGCTTTCCTCAATACGTGACAAAGGCTTATACTCAAGTTTTTTCTTAAACTTAACCCAACTTCGCTTTAAATACGCGTCCCCACTAATTGAATAATAATATCCAGTAGTTAATACCGACATAACCATTGTCAGTATTTCGTCGTCACCGCGTCCGGCCAGTCGTGAACGGCGAATAATATGAAATACATCATAATGTTTTGTTTTATGAATCTTTGAATACAAAAAAATTACGCGCTCAAAAGCGGTATCATGAACTAAGTTCCAATATTTAAAGCAATAAGCTAACGTTTGATCTTCCAACCTAATTAAGACAGGTGGTATTTTAATTCTAGCAATATCCGCCGCGCTAAACCTAATTTTTAAAAAGGCCAAATGCGCTTGACCTTTGATAGTTTCTGTTTCACGATGAAGCGCCTTTGACGCCATTTCCCTTTCTTTTTCCCGCCGCCTCGCTACTGAGGACTTTAGATCAAGCTCATCTTGAGTTAATAAGGCTTTTCGTTGTGCGATAGCGGCTCGCTCTTTAAGAACACGCCTACGCTTACGTTCAATGTTCACAATAGCTAGATCATCCATCAAATAGGCCCGTATCAACTCTTCTACCGTGGCTAATTCTTTCGTATAGTAACTTAACTCATCTGAAAAACACCTAAACCGCTCAATAGCGGCTATTGCCGCGTAACGTTCTTTAGGAAGATATTCCAGAATTGATTCAGCTGCGCGAAGAGTAGAATACGCATCCATTGGATCAAAGGATCGCGCTTTTTGCGCTAATAATTTCAATGTTCTTTTTGTTTTCTCTAATATCTGATTACCCAACTCATCGTAGGCTCTTTGCAATAGTTTCCTATACAAAGGCGAGCGAGTTCTATAGGAACGAAGCAAGTAGGACCGAAAAACATCATCCGGGTAACGAGCTTTAATTTTAGAAGCATATAATTCTACGGAATCAGCAACACGCCCAATAGAGCGTAGCTCAAAATACCGTTCAATATCCGGGTCATTATCGGCACGTAGAGCTGGGAATAGTGAACGAAGCAGTTCTTCCTTAATAGCCGTAAGACTCATCGAAAAAGGATTATACGCGTCCATCTCCGCTTTCGCAATCTCATGAAAAAAGCATCAATTACACTATTCACACAGTTCTTATGAAAACCGCTAGCTTATGCCAGCGACTCTCCAATATATGAGAAAACGATTTATAACATTATATTATATATATAATAATCTTATACTAACGCGGCTACATACGTCATATTCCAAAACTTTATATACACATCCCCAAAATGGGTAAAATATAGCCTTCTATCTTTAAAAACAATGATATAATTATTGTAGAAGGATCATATGCCAAAACAAGAGCGATATATACTCGCGCTAGATCAGGGAACAACAAGCTCACGATCTTGTGTGATTAATGAATTTGGCTCAATCATTGGGATGTCACAGAAGGCATTTAAACAATATTACCCACAACCTGGTTGGGTTGAACATAACGCTGATGAAATATGGGAAAGCCAATTATTTACCGCGCGACAAGCAATAACAGCCGCTCAGATTGAAGCAAGTCAAATTGCCACAATAGGAATCACAAATCAGCGGGAAACTGTTGTCCTATGGGACCGATCTACTGGGCAGCCTGTTTATAACGCGATCGTTTGGCAATGCCGACGCTCTTCCACTATTTGCCGTGAGTTAATCAATGATGGTCGCGAGCTGCTTTTCCGAGAAAAAACCGGGCTTGTGCTTGATCCTTATTTTTCTGGAACCAAAATAGCGTGGTTACTCCGTGAATACCCAGGTTTACGCAAACGCGCCGATCGCGGCGAATTAGCTTTCGGTACTATCGATTCTTGGTTACTATACAAACTAACAGGCAAACATCTAACCGATGCGACAAACGCCTCACGAACGCTTTTATTTAATATTCATACCTTAGAATGGGATGAGAGTTTGTTATCGGCTCTTGATATTCCTATATCGCTACTCCCTGAAGTGAAGTCATCTTCTTTCTTTTTTGGCGAAACCCACCCAGAGTTATTCGGTCGTACTATACCAGTAAGCGGTTGTGCTGGAGACCAACAAGCTTCCCTCTTCGGACACGCTTGTTTCCAGGCAGGAAACGCGAAAAACACTTTCGGTACTGGTTGCTTTACGTTGCTTAATACGGGAGACAAGCCAGTTAAATCGGAAAACAATCTACTTACAACAATCGCGTGGCAACTACCTGGTCAAACAATATATGCCTTGGAGGGTTCTGTTTTTATAGCCGGCGCTCTTATTCAATGGCTGCGCGACGAACTCTGTTTGATCTCCACAGCCGCTGAATCAGAAAACCTCGCGCTTTCTGTTCCAGATACAAATGGAGTTATGATAGTACCCGCTTTTGTTGGATTGGGCGCTCCTTATTGGGATCCAGAGGCAAGAGGTACTATCGTAGGATTGACCAGGGGATCTGGAAAAGCTCATATCGTTAGGGCCGCCTTAGAGAGCATTGCTTTTCAATCGGCTGACCTTCTTGAATCAATGCGCGCTGATTTTTGTAATTCAATAACAGAATTGCGCGCTGATGGAGGCGCCGCGGGAAATAATTTTTTAATGCGTTTCCAAGCTGATATCGCCGGGATTCCGGTACTTTTATCAGAAACAAATGAGACTACAGCGCTTGGAGCGGCATATTTAGCAGGTCTAGCTGTTGGTTTTTGGCAAAGTCTTACGGACATTGAAAAAAATCGAAAAACTCGACGTCGCTTTTTACCTTCAATAGATAATGAAGAACGCCAACGCTTAATGGAAGGCTGGAAAAGAGCGGTTAACGCGGCACGGTCTTTCCACCCTTGAAAAAAAGAAAAAATAAGTAATAGTGAAATATATGGAACAATCTTATCCATTACGAGCTCTTATTATTTGTGAAAAGCCGGATTTTATTCAGACCCTTTCGGCGTCATTATCGCTTATTCCTTCACTCTCATTAGAGAGCGAAACTTCAGTTCAATCCGCTTTTGGAGACTTATCTTCTGGGAAATACGATATAGCGATAATTCATGAAACCATTATAATAGAAGAACTTACGCCTTTACTAAGACGCTTGGATTTTATCCCAATACTTATCTTTGGTACCAAAGATCTTAAGTCATTTTCGGAAAAACAAAACCTGGTAAACGCGGTTGACTATATTAATCTCAACGCGATAAATATGGACAAACTGCAATCGGAATTATCACATGATCTTCGAATATGGCAATATTTTAAAGAAAAAGCATCCAATATTTCATTGCGTTATCAAAATATAGTTGAAGCGCTTCCCGATATTGTATATGAATTGGAACCTAATGGTCATTTTACTTTCTTAAATAAATCGATAAGCTTACTTGGATACGAACCGACAGAACTACTCGGACAGCATTTTAGCGTCCTCCTTTTCAATGAAGATATACCTCATGTTAGCCGTAAATATGTACTTCCTTTATATAGAGATACAAAAACAGGGGTGCGTAACGCTCCAAAGTTATTTGACGAGCGTCGTGGGATAAACCGTAAGACTGAAAATTTGGAATTACGCTTAAAACATAAAAATGGAAATACATTAAAAGGACCGCTCATCGGTTCGCTGATTTCTTATGGAGAAATCGCGTCGGCTGGTACATATCGAACCAAAGAGAAGGACAAACAAGAATTTATAGGAACTGTCGGTATTATTCGTGATATCACTATAAGGCGCAAATCTGAAGACATGCTCAGAAAAATGTATCAAGCGGTTGATCAAAGCCCAAATGCTGTCGCCATCTTAAATCAAGATTTGGTAATTGAATATGTTAACGCTTCTTTTTTTACTCTAACTGGTACTAGTCCCGACCAAGCCTTAGGTCAAAAAATTGATGAATTCCTAGGAGATACGAGTGACCGGTCTTTTTTCATCGATTTATACAATTCAATAAAATCTGGAATTGAATGGCAGTCGGAATTACGCTGTCCTAGACTAGGGGCTTCACCGTATTGGAGTTCTGTACTTTTTACAGCTGTTAGAACACCCTTTGGTTCCATAACTCATTATCTTTGCCTGATGGAAGACATTACAAGAAAACATTTAATGGATGAACTCCTAAAAGAAGCGCGCGACAACGCAAAAGAAGCAAGCAGAGAAAAAAGCCAATTAATTACATCCTTTAGTAATCAAATAGATGGGCCCTTGAATCGCATTCTAGAACTCGCCGATCAACTTTTAATAGATTCTGCTGATGAAAAAACAAAACATAAAGTATTACGAATTCAAGAAAGCGCGCAATCAATGATCGCGATGTTCCATAACATCAGTGATCTGTCAAAACTCCAAACAGATTCAACTGAAATTGTTCAAAGTGAATTTTCTATTATAGAACTAATCAAAGAAGCATCAGAGTCTTATTCCCTTAGTGCGTCACGAAAGGCCTTGGTTTTAGATCTTACATTAGATGATGGCGGTTTCCCAATCATTATCACGGATAGAGAAAAAATAATGAGTATCATTAACATTCTTCTAACGAACGCTATTGAAAATACTGAAGAAGGACAGATAGATCTGAATATCTCTATTAAAGCTAAAGATGAAGCGCCTACCTTATTCGTTTTAGTCAAAGATACCGGAGTTGGCATCTCTGGAACTGATCAGCAAAAGTTATTCAAACGACCATTATCGTTGGGGAACTCAAATACTTCTGGACACAGGCAAGGATTTGGCTTAGTTATAGCGAAAGAACTTACTCAGGCCCTTGGCGGAGACCTTTGGGTAGAGAGTGTCCCTGGACAAGGAAGTTCTTTCACATTCTTTATACCAATCTTAACGCCAAAAAGTCCGCCAATAGAAGAAACCTATTTAGGATCAAATTATTCTTCTTTGGCTATTCTCATAATTGAGGATAATCCAATAAATGGAGCATTCCTCTGTAAGCACCTTCGTAATTCAGGTTGTATCGTTACGACAGTAAATGATAGTGATCAAACACTCGCTTCCTTAAATTCAGGTTTTTTTGATTTAGTTTTAATCAATCTTCAAATGCCTGATATGAATGGTATTATCATAACAAAAGCGATACGAGCATATAACGGGTCGGCTTTCGACCCAAATATTCCGATTATTTCGTTTTCGTCCAAAGCTCCAATAGATTACGGCGAGGACTATACTCTAGTAGGCTTTTCCGCGCATATCTCAAAACCTATAGAAAAGAATACCCTATTCAAGGCAATTGATGATGTAATAGCGAAAAGAGAAAGCTTTGATTTAGAAGTTTTAAATAGACGTTATAAGACTTCAATCGACGAATTACGCAGGATATTATCAACAGCATATCAGATACATGATAAAAATGTAAAAGCTTTTAATGAAGCGTATAGATCAGAAAAAATAGAAAGCGTTGATGCTTCATTAAGATCCTTTGTTACAGAATTTTCGGAAATAGGGGCATATCGGGGGATTCGTCTTATTAAACGATACCAAAAAGCTTTGAATACAAATAACACAAAAGAAACCACAAAATTCGCGGAAGAGCTATTAAATGAATGCGGTCTAATCAAAAAACAAATATATAAAGCACTAAAGCAAATATAGGAGGAACTTATGTCTTTAGATCTTTCTCTAGTTCCGTTGCTTATCCCAGAAGGTTCAAATCTTATTATAGGACAAGCGCATTTTATAAAGACCGTGGAAGATCTAGCGGAAATTATTGTATCTTCAGTCCCTGGAGTAAAATACGGAATAGCTTTCTGCGAAGCGTCCGGTCCACGCCTTATTCGTTCCGAAGGATCTGATAATCTACTCATCTCAACGGCGGTGGATTTTGCTCGCTTAGTCGGAGCCGGACATAGTTTTTATATCCTCCTTGGTAACATCTTTCCTATCAATATTCTGGATCGAATAAAGGCTTGTCCTGAAGTCTGCCACGTTTTTTGCGCAACCGCTAATCCGTTAGGAGTCATTGTGGCAAGAATGAATAACGGAGCTGGCATAATAGGAGTTATCGACGGAGACTCTCCCCTCCGCGTAGAGAATTCAGAGGAAAAAACACAACGACAAAATATGTTAAAAAGTTTCGGTTATAAATTCGGGTAAATTTCTTTTACTCGTTATATGCTACGCCGACAAAAGCCAAAGTATCTCCTTTCATCGATTCACAAGAAAAATCATCATACAGATCAATCTGTTTATACCCTATTTCATTAAGCATTTCCGTTATTTCCATTGGCTTTATAGGTAAAAGAGGAACCCGATCACGAAAAACCGCTTGTTCGCTTGAAGAATAAAGAGTAGCCTCAAAGGAAAGACGTCCATCGTCACGCTTATGGTATTCCCGCTCAAATCGGGCTCGTTTTGATTCTATACTCGGTAAATTAGTTATACCTTCTCTAACTATTTTTTCATAATTGATTATTTGAAAAATAAAAGCACCATTTCTACTTAGAAGCTGTTTCCCTTGCGCTAAAAAAGAACTAACCTGATCCTTGTTTTCCAAATGAACCAAGGTATTTCCTAAGCAAAGAATTACATCGAAGCATTCTCTTATGAAGTTTTTAGAAATATCCAACATATCCATTCTAAAAAATCGCGCGTTTGTACGCGGTTCTGGATTTCTTCTGCAAGCACTCTGAATCATAGCAGCGTTATTATCTATGCCTGTAACATCATAATTTTGACGCATCAAGGCCAAAGAAAATGCTCCAGTCGCACAACCAACATCTAAAACTTTTAATCGCTTATCTGCGGTTTTATTGGCTTTCCCAGGTGTAGCTACTTTTTCCGAAATGAAAGTTATTCGTTCTTTATCCACAGGGAAAATTTCATCGTAATATTCAATCAGATTATCATATAACGAATCCATAAGTCTCCTCGGAAACTGGCTTATCTGACAGTATATCTTAAAACTGTTTATTCGTCACTCTTAGATATACATCTAATAAAAAATAATAATTCATGTTGCCAAAATAATACAATGCTTGAATATAGATAACGGTCTTGATAGTGTAACATATGGTAAAGCTCCCACAATCCCGATTTATATATCATACAGCTCATATTAGTTTTATCCTTTTCAGTTTTAGCATAATTTTTTATGGTTGCGAAAAGAAGCAAAATGCCACAAGTAATTATGTTTTAGGCACATCGTGTCATATCGATTTATTTGAATTTGGAACTACGCGCTTATACAATACCTTATTCGGTCGTTTACACGAGATAGATGATCGGATGAGTGCGAATAAACACGGTACAGATATAGATTCAGTTAATAAAAACGCCGGTATCGCTCCTGTTAAGGTTAATGAAGAGGTTATTTATGTCGCAAAAACCGCGTTAAAATACGCAACTCTATCAAATGGTGCTTTTGACCCCACAATTGGTCCCCTTGTAAAGCTATGGGATATCAATTCAGGAATACCGAAAATTCCTAAAGACGATGATATCCAATCAGTTCTAGCTCTAGTTAATTGGAAAGACCTTATTATTAATGAAACCGCTGGAACCTTATTTCTTCAGCGAAAAGGAATGAGCTTAGACTTTGGAGCGATCGCTAAAGGGTACGCCGCGGATGAGCTTGTAGAAATATTGATACATAACAATATTCCAAGAGCAATTATAGATTTAGGCGGGAATATATACGCGTTCGGAGAAAAAGCCAATTCTAATCCCTGGCGAATAGGTATACAAGCTCCAACTGGAATAAGAGGGGAAAATATTGGGTTGGTTGAAGGGAAAAACAAAGCTTTCGTTACATCAGGAATATACGAGCGCTTTATTACTTTAGGTGATAAACAGTATCATCATATTCTTTCAACTCAGACTGGTTATCCAATTGACAATGATTTATCATCGGTAACCATCATAGCGCCCTCGGCTATGGACGCAGACGCTCTATCCACTACTGTATTTGCTCTTGGTTATCAAGATGGCTGTATATTAATTAATTCGCTTACAGGGATACAAGCCATTTTCGTTTTTTCATCTGGAGTAATTCACCAAGCTGGTATGGGAGACACTGTTTTTACCCTTAATGATATGAACTATACCTTAATGAAATAGAGTATTTTCACTTATAAGTCTTTCTAAAAGAGGCTATTACAATATCATCAAAAAACATTAATCTTTTTATTCATACAACCAAGACAAGCGCTCTATAAATAAAAATACCTTAATAATTCGATATGGATACATCCAATTATTCAGCGAGAAACCCTTATTAAAAAGCGCATCTCGCAAGAACCTCAAAGAATCAAAAATACCATAGCCTTCATTTTATAGCTATTAATTCCATTTCAAACACCAAAAAAGTATTTGGCGGAATTACACCGCCTGCGCCACGCTCACCATAAGCGAATTCAGGCGGAAGTATTAGTAAACGTTTTTCGCCGACCCTCATGTCAATAATACTAAGGTCCCAACCACGAATAACCGCGCCTATACCCACTTGAAATTCAAACGTGCCCCCATGGTAATCAGATGCGTCAAAAATAGTACCATTTAAGAACATACCCTTATATTGGGTTATTACTATCTCTCCTTTTTTTGGTTTATTACCCGTCCCTGATTTAAGTACCAAATAAGAAATACCATTCTCGGTTTGTGTCGCGGAAGGCCATTTTTGATTAACAAGCGCTAAATCGGCTTCACGCTTTTCCCTAACTGCTTGTTGAGCTAGTTCGATAACTCGCTTCGATAAAGAATTAAACATTGCTTGATCCGCTATAAACTCTTTAGCCGCCGCACCATTTCTAATTATCAATACTTTTTTCATGATGTCGCCAACTGAAATATTGTTAACAACATCCATTCCGGAAATAACACGGCCAAAAACAGAGTGTTTGTCATCTAAATGCGGTGCCGCATCTAAAGTAATAAAAAATTGACTCCCATTTGTATTGGCACCAGCGTTTGCCATAGAAAGGACCCCTGGACCATCATGCCTCAACATTTTATGTATTTCATCGGAAAAACTATACCCAGGTCCTCCTGCTCCAGACCCCAAAGGATCGCCACCCTGTATTACAAAACCTGGTTCAACCCGATGGAAAGTTAAGCCATCGTAGAAAGGTTTTCCAAGAGATGCGTCAAGCTTTCCCTCCGCTAAACCAACGAAATTACATACTGTTAAAGGGGTTTTTTCGTATTCAAGTCGTAAAACGATATCCCCCCGCGATGTTTCAATTTTAGCAAACAATCCATCCCCCAAATCAGAATACTCATTAGCACAAGAAATAATTGAACAAAAAAGAGCCGAACTTAGTAAAAACGAAAAGGCTTGTATTGTACGCATAAAACAACTCCTCTCATTCATCAGAGTAAGGGATCTAGGTCTATTTCTGCTACGGTACAGGGCATCGTTATTCCCCAATTTTCCAATACTTCTGGATGAATTTCACCAAAACACCCAATAATATTTCCTTCATAAAGGATTGATGCGGATCTACCTGGGATAAAACGTTTGTCCTCAAATTCTTCGACAGTATAGGTTCTTTCTAAATAATAGAATAATGCCTGAAGTTGGCTCGCTACTGAATTGAAATTAGTATCAGGTGACGCCTGAAGAAAAGCGAGCCCTTGTTTTGTTCTGACCCCATAATTCATATTTTCATCCCTGACTAACGTTTTCCCCACTTCGAAAATACGATGTGGATACAACGCGTTCGCGGAAACCGATTCTGACATCAAAAGACTTGGCAAAATTGAATTACGCACAAACTCAAAATTATCGCTCATAGGATTATCAATTTGAACAATATTCTCTCCGTTGCCTCTCATCCTTTCAATGAAATCCCGGCGCGATCCTAAATAATTATAGATCATTTCTTGATATCCAAGACCAATAAATATTTCTTTAACTTTTCTACAAAAAGAGGTAATCGGTAATAAGCGTCCTACAGTAAAATCATGTGGGTGAACAGGCTTAAAACTCCGCATAGTTCTACCTATCATGACATCTTCCGCTACATCAGCTGCATGGAGAAAATCGTTACGATACTCTGGAGGATAAAGCAATACACCTGATTCCGATCTTTCACCCTTAGCTTCTATGGAAACAACAGTTTCAGCTCTACATCCCATTTTTTCTAACGCGTCTACACATTCTTTAGCGGAAAGCCGTTCACCAAGAAAACGTTCAATTCTTGATAGAGTACAAAAAATCGGTTCTTGAAAATAATATGGAAAAACGACATTCCGTCCAAAAAGCGTATCATACGGGTATTCCACGCATACTGGTTTTATACTGTAACCAAGATCCGCGAAATCACAAGCGATCATATTAGCCGCCAAGGCAAGGCTCGGCATTTCTGTTCCAGTCAGCTCAATAAACAATTCACTGTCACCTACTTCCACAGCTCCTATTCTCGCGCTATTAATTACCGGAGGAAAAGAGAGAGTATCACCTTGATTATCCGTCAAATAAGGAAAATATTGGTAATCGGCTACTATATACCCATATTCTTGCCCTTTAGGGTGTTCGGAGCAGATTTGTCGCAAAGACATTGAACGCGCCTCCCCTAGTGGGATAAATTGTGTTTTATCAGGATCCGCGGCTATATAATGAACCGGCCACTTCATTAAGGCGGTCCGATAAACTCCCATGGCGATAGATCTTCGCTTTCTCCCAAAATTCCAGCACAACTTTTCTTGCGTTTGGATTATGTCGCGTAAAACTATATCATTTATGGGCTTACCAACTATAACAAACGCGGCGATAAAAGGCCTAATTTTCTCCAACTTAGGATCAACAATAATTCGATATTCACTTGCTTCTTTTTTTTCTGAACTACTTGAAAAAAAACTATATTTCGGTTTCTCTCCGCCATTGTGAATCCGAAGCTGCCTAGCGCAACCCGCAGTAGACCAGAGATCTGGTCTATTTGTGTCGTTTAGTTCTATTTTTATTATGCGTTCCTCTTGGGGTAACTTATGATCAGCCGCTTCAGCTAACTCTGCTTTTGCGCAAGTTAATGCTTCCTCAAATTCATTATAATCCGTCCATTTTCGACCAACCAGCTCATGGAATAGCATTTCGTTAACTTCAATCTTTGGCATAACTTATTCCCCTATTCCCGATTATCTAGGACTCGCCGTAAGCGGACATTTTCTATATCGTAACTGAAGAGTTCACGTAAATCATTAATCCCTAAAGCCATTAACGCCATTCTATCAATCCCAATTCCCCAAGCTGCGACAGGAACATCAATACCTAGAGAAGCGGTTACCTCCGGTCTAAATATGCCTGATCCACCTAATTCAAACCAGCCCAAAACAGGATGCTTTATATGAACCTCAACAGAGGGCTCCGTAAAGGGGAAATATCCTGGTACATACTTAACTTCTTTCGCTCCAGCGACTTCTGTTGCGAACATTTCCAAAAAGCCTAGTAAAGTTCGGAGATTAACCTCTTCGCCTAAAACGATACCCTCTGTTTGATAAAAATCAGATAAATGTGTAGCATCTACACGGTCATAACGAAAACAACGAACAATACCAAAATACTTACCTGGGACTTTAGCGGAAGGAAGCTGTCGCGCCGATAGTACAGTACCTTGACTCCGCAATATTAGGCGTTTTGTAAATTCTCTATCAAAAGTGTAATTCCATCCTCTGCTACCAGTCTCTCCACCATTTTCATGAGCAAACGCGATACGATCAAGCCAAGGTTGCTCTATATATTTAGCAGAAGAAGGATCCTTTATATGATAAACGTCATGAATATCACGAGCAGAATGGAATTGAGGCATAAATAACGCATCAGAGTTCCAAAATTCTGTTTCAACAAGAGAACCATCAAACTCCTCAAAACCAAGAGACACTAGCTTATCTTTTACATCTTCAAGAAATTTAGCGTATGGATTTGAGCGACCGAGAAGAAGCCTTGTTGATGGGGTTCTAACATTATAAGCACGGAATTTCCTATTTTTCCATTCCCCTGATTCTAGTATAGCGCTTGTTAGGGTATTAATTTCATCACCAGAAAGACCAGCTATATCTAGCGCTTTTATTACAACTTCTCGTTGTTTAGTAAAACCATAAACGACTGTTTCGTGGTCTAGGATTTTAAACGCTGTATCCCCAGCGGCGCGTTTTTTAGCGATCGAGGAGATCACTTTTTTTTCTACATCAGATAATTCATTTTCAGATATAATATTATTATTTATTTTTGCAACTTTATTGATTAACTTGTGTATTTCCTTAATAGCTATCCATTCTATATTTTCTGGTTCATCTGTTTTTGAAAATATTACCGTATCAGAAACAACCACACTTTTTTCATTATTCATACACACGAGTCCACTTTTAGCCAATAATCCGTATGCGCTCCCTACATCCTTATTCTCAAAACCCAAGACGCGTGAAATTTCAGGAAGTTTTATACTTTTTTCATTTTTTATTAAGTAAAAAACTCTCTCTACAGGAGTGCCTTCCTTGCTCCAATTTTTGCCTACTTCTGTTAATTCGTATAAAACCTCCTTTTCTCTTCTTATTTCGTAGATCAATCCCTTCGCGAAAAGCCAAGATAGCGCTTGATTACCGTTTCCAGCCTTAAAACCTAACTTTTTTTCTACGTCTTCAATAGTTAACTCTTCATCTGCTCTATAGTTTTTTAATATCCTTATTTCAAGCGGATGTAAATTTCTAATTATTGCTTGAACATCCATAAGAACTCCTAGTGTCCATCACTGGTATTTGTTGTTCTAGTAGTATCCGAGAAGGCGAGTCCTGTAAAGTCTCTTAATCTGTATTGAATAATGGACGAAAATGCAAAAATAGGCGATAATCCTTACGTGAAAACATATACTCAGGAACTTTGGTTCAATACAGAGAAAAGGCAAGAATTTATTAATATCTCCCCAGATATAGAGAACGCGGTAAAAGAATCCAAAGTCTTAGAGGGCTTATGTTTAGTAAACGCTATGAATATAACTTCCAGCGTTTTTATAAATGACGATGAAGCTGGTTTACATTCAGATTTTTCAGTTTGGCTCGAAAAATTAGCCCCACACGAACCTGTAGCCTCTTATAAACATAATCATGGAGAGGATAACGCTGACTCCCATATGAAACGACAGATTATGGGCCGCGAAGTTATTGTTGCAATAACGAAGGGAAAACTACATTTTGGTCAATGGGAACAAATTTTCTACGGCGAATTTGACGGGCAACGTCGAAAGAGAGTATTAGTAAAAATTATTGGCGATTAAATATCTTAAGGATGTATACATGGCTGCGTGGGATTATAGTATTTTTTGGAAAGAGACTCTTCAGGAAATAAAAAAAGAGTTAGAAGAGCAAGAATTCGCGATGTGGTTTAACATAGAATATAATTCATCAAAAGAAAATGAAATAATTATTAACGTACCATCTTCTTTCTACCGTGATCAAATTCAACAAAGATATCAAGTTTTAATAGAATCTAAATTACACGATCTTATTGGCAAGCAAATATCCGTTGTCTTTACAGTAAAACCACGTAAAAAAGAGGAAGAAAAATCAAAAAGCATAAAAGAAACACCATTACACAAAGATTCTCGATCAAAGGAACCAAGTAATAGCAGGGAAAAACTTAAAAAAAGCACACATCCAACTATTCGGTCCGATCATACTTTCGACAACTATGTTATTGGTGAAAATAATAGTTTTGCTGCCAACGCCGCGATAGCGATTTCAAAAAATCCTGGTACTGCTTATAATCCTTTTCTTATTTATGGCGGAGTAGGGCTTGGAAAAACACATCTAATGCAAGCAATAGGTAACTTAATATACGATGAGACTAATTTAAAGGTTATCTATATTACCGCTGAAAGTTTTACTAATGAATTTATTCAATCTATACGAGAAAGGACAACGCAAGCTTTTAAAAATAAGTATAGATTTGCCGATATATTGCTTATTGACGATATTCATTTTTTACAGAAAAAATTAGAAACACAAGAAGAACTCTTTCACACCTTTAACGCATTATACGATAATAACAAACAAATGGTATTCACATGCGATAGACCGGTTTCTGAATTGAAAAACTTATCCGATAGATTGCGATCAAGATTTGAAAGGGGATTAAAAGTTGATCTTCAACCGCCTAATTATGAAACCCGTGTAGCGATTATAAAACAAAAATTGATAGGAAAAAGCATATTGCTTCCTGAAGATGTGATTGAATTAATTGCAAGAAATATTACAACAAACGTACGTGACCTAGAATCTGCTTTAAACAAAATATTCGCATATTCTGAGCTTGTTGGAAAGGATGTTACCTTTGATATAGCTCAAAACATTCTTAAGGATGTTTTTGCCTCAACTAAGCAAAACACGATGTCAATAGAAATAATTCAAAAAATTGTGGCTAATTATTTTTCTTTATCATATAATGATATAAAAGGAAAAAAGAGAACTAAAAATATCGCTTTTCCTAGACAATTAGCTATGTATATAGCTAGAGAAATAACAGAATATTCAACTACTGAATTAGGGCAGGAATTTGGCGGAAGAGACCATACTACTGTAATGCACGCATGCCAAAAAATAGAAGAAAGGATAAGATCTGATCCAACTTTGGATGCTGTAATAAATTCTCTTACAAGGAGTATTAAGGAATATAATTCTAGGGTTTAAGATGTGGATAATTTGTTGAGTTTTATGATTAATTGTGGATAATATCCATATATCTATTAAACTCACGAATATTCAGCTATGTATTGTGGATATTTATTATATACTATATAATACTTTGGGTAGTTATTCACAAATACACAAGCCCTATTACTATTATTACTATTATTATATACTTAAGGAGTATATGATGAAATTTATATGTGACAAAAGCCTTTTGATAAAGGAATTATCATTTGCTCAAGAAATAATATCTTCAAAAAACGTTATTTCAATTTTATCTAATATCCTTTTTATAGCTGATAACAATACTTTAATTATCAGAGCTACAGATATGAAGGTAAATTTTGAAACTAAAATACCAATAACGGTAGAAAATCCAGGAACGATTACGGTTTATTGCGATAAATTATATAATATTGTTAATTCTATACCTGATTGCGAATTAGAATTTGAGATAGTTGATAATAAATTACATATAACCCCAATTGATAAGAAAATTAAATTCCAATTAAAAAGTATAGCTTCTGATAAATTTCCAGAATTTCCAACAATTAAAGAGGAGTCAGCTTCTTTTGATATTAAAATTATTGATTTTAAAAAAATGATTAATCAAACAGTTTTCGCAGTTTCAGATGATGAAACAAGATATTTTATGAATGGTGTCTTCTTTGAACTAAAAGATAATAATATTAGTATGGTAGCTACCGACGGTAGGCGTTTAGCAATCATTAAAAAGGAAATGGATGAGAAAATTCCTGATTTTCAAAGTATCATTATTCCACCAAAAATATTAACACTTGTTATGAGAAAATTTGGAGATGAAGGAAAATTAAAAATATCAATATCAGATAAATATTTTTATATAGAATGTGGTGTTTTAAAATTGTCATCATTGTTAATTGATGGACAATTTCCAAATTATCAAAGAGTAATCCCTGAAAATCAGACTAATACGATAACAGTTAATAGGCTATTATTATTTAACGCTTTGAAAAGGGTGTCATTACTAGTTGAGCAAAAGTCAAGAAGAGTATATTTAGAGATAAATAAAAATATCATGTCAATTATGTCAGAAGAAAATGATATAGGAGAAGCAGTTGAAGAAATAGAGTGTATTTATAGCGGAGATCCTTCAAAAATTGCTATTAATTATCGATATTTAGAAGAGCCAATTAAAATTATACCAGATGATAATATACAAATAAATTTTACGGAAGCAAGTAAAGCTATAACTATTAATTCACCCAATGATAATGATTATTTTCATATTATTATGCCTATGCAAATATAAAGGAAATGTCTATAAAAAACATTATTTTTGAGAATTTTAGAAATTTACAAGATGGTAAAATTGATATAGATAATGATTTAGTATTCATAATAGGTCAAAATGGACAAGGAAAGACAAATTTTCTCGAAGGTATATATTTTTTGACAATTGGGTCTTCATTTCGTACAAGAAATGATAATTATCTAGTTAAAGAAGGATATGATTATTTTTCTATATCTGGTAATACAGGTGTAGAAGAAGTTGGAAATATAAATATTTATTTTTCTGTTAATGGCAAAAAAATTAAGATAAACATGAAAAATATAAATGATAGGAAACAATTGTTAGGACGTATTCCTTCTATAGCTTTTTCTCATGAAGATTTCAAATTTGTTGACGGAACAAACGAAAATAAAAGATGGTTTATTGATCAAAGTATATGTTTGACACAAATATTATATTTAGATGAATATAGAAAATACAAAAAAATACTAAAAACAAGAAATACAATATTGAAAGACAATAAATACAATTTATTAGATTCTTTAGATTATCAGTTATGTTTAAGCGGTATTGAATTAATGAAATATAGATTTACCATTATCAAATATTTCTCTGATATAATTGAAAAAATATTTTATGATATTATGGGAGTAAGTGAAGTACGTTTAAAGTATAAACCATCATGGAATGAATATGATTTTCAAAAGATTATGCAATATATAAAAACAATTAGAGATAAAGAATATTTATATCAAATTACAATGTCAGGTCCTCATAGAGATCGATATGAATTTTATATGAGAAATAATAAATTTGTTGAAAAAGCTTCTACGGGTCAAAAAAGACTATTGTCACTAATACTTCGTGTAGCACAAGCAAAAAATATTTATGAACACGCAGGGATAAAACCAATCCTTATTTTTGATGATGTTCTTTTAGAATTGGATCAAAAAAAACGAATGTATTTTCTAGAAATATTACCGCCTTATCAGCAAGCATTTTTTTCTTTTTTACCAGAGGAACCTATTGATAAATATGCAAAAGGGAAAGGGCTTATATTGAAAATAAAAAATGGAAAGATAATCCAGTGAAAAAAGCGGGAGAGATAATAAGTTTAATATTCCAAAATAAAGATTTTTCTAAAGCAAAAGAGTATTCAGAATTATTTACTGGATGGAATGATATTGTTGGAGAAAGGATAGCTGCACACTCAAATATAAAGGAACTAGAAAAAAATGTTGTTATAATTGAGGTAGATCATCCTGGCTGGTTACAGATTATTCAAATAAATCAATATAAGATTTTAGTCAAATTAAAGAAAAAATATCCAGAATTAAAAATTATAGGAATAGCCTTACGATTAAAAAGAAACGCAGGAGATTGATTTTTTTACTAAAGGTACGCGGGCTTCCGGCCGTCGCACATATTTCTTTTTAAGACTTAGGCTCATCTTAAACAGTTACAAATTTTAACTGTATACAATACAAGAACTAACGGCTACAAAAAAAGTCTTTGGCACTACATTTTTTGAGGCTCTCATAATTTTAACGATGTATT
>CAZJJK010000055.1:0-11539 GCA_964546285.1 uncultured Treponema sp.
TTAGGCCAATACCGAATTCGCCTTGAATAGCTTTGTCTCCGGCAGCTTTTAGTTTACGTTTTAATGAATTGCCAATATTTGTCGCGACCCGCTCCAAGTCGGCGATACCGACACCATCATCGTGAACTCTTAAGTAAGCATCGCCTCTTTCTTTTCCCCGGATTATTGTTATATTGGACGCCGCCGCGTCTATGGAATTTTCAACGAACTCGGCGATGGCTTTAAGCGGGTTATTCTGAGATAGAGCGATAATAGTGATAGCGTTCCAGTCATCGCCTATTTTTAAGCGACCAGTACCGGGCTTCTTTGCCATAGCCTATGTATTACCATAAACTAAAGATTAATAGAAAGAGTGTATGGCAGAGCGAGAAGCTATTTGCGTCATTTCTGATCGGGGTTTACACTGTTTTTATTCGCTGATGGTTAAATTCGGCGCTTAGCCCGTGATTTTATATACGGGAGGTTCTGTATGCTAATCCTAAATGGTGATTTAGCTCTGCCCGGCGCCGCCGCGACTGTCCGTGGGTCCATCCGGATCCTTGATGGAAAAATACGGGATATTGGTCCGGAGCTTGAACCCTTACCGGATGAAGAACTGGTGAATGCCACTGGTCTTATGGTTTTACCAGGTGGCGTTGATTCGAATGTACACTTTACCTTGGCGGGTTCCCTTGATGGAGACGAGTTTTTACGCGGTACGGCGGAGGCCGCGCGCGGCGGGACCACCACAATCATCGATATGCCTTGTTCTCCGCTTCTCTCTGTATTGGACCTGGATAGTTTTAACTCGAAATTAGACGCGGTGGCCTCGCAAGCCGTACTTGATTATGGTTTTTTTGGAGGGCTTAGAGGCTCCAATATTCAAGTGGATGATAAACTGATGGACTTATCTGATAAAGTCCTTGGATATAAGGCTTATCTTATATCCATCGCTGAGAGCCTTCCAAGGCTGAGTCATGGAGAACTGGAGAAGGCTCTTCACTTCGCGCAAGGCTTAAAACGCCCCCTCTTGCTTCACGCGGAGGATGACGATTATGTTTCCCACGCGACAGCGAGGATAAAAGCCGCACGAGGCGAGACACCGGCTACTTGGGAAGATTACGCGGATTCGCGGCCGGAGATGTCTGAAATCGTGGCCTGCGCGGTCGCACTGGCTTTGGCTGGCGGGCATGAAAAAACCCTACATGTTGTGAATGTGGCAACGGCGCAAGCTGCTGATAATTTATGGCTGGCTGGCGCTAGCTGTGAAACCTGTACTCACTATTTAGCTTTTTCCCGTGAGGATTACGCTGATAAGGGCGCTTTGCTTAAAACGGCGCCATCCATCAAAAAGCGGGTTCAATCGGATCGTCTCTGGGCTCAGTTAGCGGAGAGTCGTGTCGCTTTTGTCTCTAGCGATCATATTCCGGGTACCATGGATAATAAGAGCGATGGATCTGTATGGATGGATCGCGGTGGCATAAGTGGTGTGGGATTTCGGCTGCCGTATCTATTTTCTGAAGGTTATCTTGCCGGGCGTCTTAGCCTGGACCGTTTTCTGGATGTCGCGGCGGCCGCCGCCGCGCGCCGCTTTGGTCTGGATGATAGAAAAGGAACCATTGAACTTGGGAAAGACGCCGATCTAGTGTTGATGGATCCCCGCGCGACACAGGTGATAAACGTTGACCGGATGTATACCAAAGAACGGAAAACGCCATTTGTGGGTATGACGCTTAAGGGCGCTGTCCGATCAACCTGGGTCCGGGGGCGATTAGTATATGATGCCCTGGAAGACGCGGCTGGCCGGTCTAACTCTATCTTCAAGACCGCGGCGCGTCGGCGTTCGGGCTCTCCCCTAGCCGAAGCCTTGAGAGAATTCGCGCCTGGCATTCTCGCCGAACCTGGATACGGGCGTTTCCTTACGTGGAAGAAAGAACTGTCTAGCGGAGAATGAACACCATAATACGCCATTAGGAAAACATAAGCTTTGAGACACTTGTGTGGATAGAGAGTTATTTGAAATTAACAATATTAGGTATTAAAAAATCGGCTTGACGCCACAATAAAACCTATTACAATAAATTTAGGAGGCATATAGTACGATTTATTGAATCAAGGGAAAAGCTTTACTAATTTTGCTTATCCGCGAAAAACCTTGGTATAGGTCGTTTTGCCTTTAACCGCCTGGCCATGAAGCCTTAATTCTTTAAATTATAATTATTTGATAATTTGGCTTTATTTCTGGTGGTTATAATTATCGTCATGGAGGCGTTGAATGGAAAAGAAGAAGCTATCTCTAGAAGAGCGGATTGAGCTACATCGCAGTATGGCGAAAAGCTATCATATCGCTTATGACAAGAGGGCTGTGAAAGATGGCGAGAAATACGAGACTTGGAAGTTCGCCGATAACGCCGAATATAAAGCCTTATATTTTACTGGGGATAATAGCGTCAAACTCGATAAATCGCTACCTATTTCCGTGGAAAAGTCCGCTCATATGGAGGCTCTCGCCTATTCCATAAAATTCCCAGATTGGGGCCCAGTGGAGTTTAAATGCTGGCCGGCTGAAAATGGGTTTGTTATGCGGACGCGTTTTCAAGGGCATACCAAGGAAGGCAAGGAGATGAGTTTTTCCGTAATCGGGTTGGTTGAAACAAACGAGTATGGCGAAATAATTCATTGGGAAACCTTTGTGAATGGTGATGAGTATGGCCCCTTCCTGGATGAGGCTATCGGTGTGCATGGGCCTTTCCTTGAAGGCGCTGGCGCGGCTTATATGGCGGCGGTCGCTAATACTCTAAAGCAAGCGGGTATATCCTTATAGAGGAGATCGGGCCTTAACGGGTTCCTTTTTAAAATTTGATGCCGAGGCGTACAAGAGCGTTGCGATACTGTTTCGCGCTTGCCTCGGCATTTTTGTCGGGGGTACGGATGTCGCGTAGATCGATTATGTTGCATATAATGGCCGCGAGCGCCTTAATAGCGTATGGGTTATGTCTGCTTTTTACGATTATGTTTTTTCGCGAGACAATCGGCATCGCGTCCGCTGAGTTGGTGTTCTTTTTGGTTTTGTTTATTCCTTATTTCGCTATAAGTTATTTTTTAATCACACGATATACATATTGGTTCCGTATCGATTTTAACTCCGTTCAGTATGGCGACGGAGCTTCGTTCATAAAGGCGTTAAAGGGTATAAGAAACGTCTCCCTTAAAGTGCTTGGTTTGTATTTAGGATTTTCCTGCATATTTGCCGTCTCATCCTTTATTTTCGCGGATAAGCTTGGGGTTCGCGCTGAAAATAGGGACATGTATTTAGTGTTTCTTTTTTCCATCGCGATTGTGGGGGCTGGCTTTTGTTTTGTTTTGGTTGAACAATTAGTCGCGCTCTATTTAAAGTCCTGTCATATTGTTCGCTACCCAGCCGCTTTTAAGAGTCGCCGACATATCGCGAAAACTTTTTTTATTCCCTTCATGCTTGGAATACTCACTATTATGTTTACAAACGCTCTCGTCGCCATGACGAGCGTATCTATCGATACCAGTATAAGAAAATACGCCTATATAGAACATCCCGGCTTTATTATACCCGCTGTGCTCTATATCCTCGTTATTGACGCTCTCGCTGTCTTATGGGCTTGGGGTAATAAGATTATTATCACTTCTCTATCTGGCCAGCTTGAAAAACTGACGGCGGGCAAGCGTGATTTAACCGGTCGTGTTGAAATAGTCTCGGTTGATGAATATGGATATATCTGCGGGATGATCAATGATTTTTGCGCTAACCTGGCGCATAATATCGGCGATCTTAAGGGAGCTCAGATAAATCTTTCGGATTTGGGTGAGCAGCTTAAGGAAAGCGCGAGCGATTCAGCTAACGCCGTTAGGGATATCGCTTCTAGCGTCGAGACGGTAAATGGAAGAGTTACCAATCAATCCGCTAGCGTAATTGAATCTTCCAGCGCTATCGCGCAGATAGCTAAAAATATTGAATCCATGGATTCGCTAATAATGGATCAGACGGCTAGCATTACCCAAGCGTCTTCCTCGATTGAGGAGATGGTTTCCAACATAGGGTCCGTTACCGCGTCTACGGAAAAAATGGCTCAACAATTCGAGTCTCTGCTTGGCGCTACCGGAGAGGGGAAACAAGCTCAAGCCGAATCTAGCGAACGTATTCAACGTATTTCCGAACGATCCAAAACGCTCCTTGAAGCGAATGACGCTGTTTCCAGCATAGCGTCAAAAACCAATCTCTTGGCTATGAACGCGGCTATAGAGGCGGCGCATGCCGGGGATGCTGGAAAGGGGTTTTCCGTTGTAGCTGATGAGATACGCCGCCTCGCGGAAAACGCCGCGGAACAGTCAAAAACAATTAAGGTTGAAATAGGAGAGGTTCAAACCGCTATCGATAAGGTGGTAGCGGCGTCCGGGCGGTCCGATCAAGCCTTTGGTAAGGTCGCCGAGCTAGTAGGCGAGACGGATGCTTTGGTTCGGGAAGTTCATTCCGCTATGCTGGAACAGCGGGATGGATCCATGCAGATATTGGAAGCCCTTAAAGCCATGAACAGCTTATCTGCCCAGGTACAGGGCGGCTCTCAAGAAATGAGCGCCGGCAATACGGCCGTTCTTGAGGAAATTGAGCGTCTCCGTGACAATACCGTGAAAATAAAGGAAAGTATGGACCAGATGAGTCTAGGCGTAAGGGGAATATTAGATGACGCCAATAGGGTCGCGGCTTTGGCTAAAAACGCCATGGAAACCATTGTTATAATGGATTCAGCTATTGGCGATTTTAAGGCCTAAAGCGTCAATAATTACGTATGTGTGGAGAGTTGGCTCCTTCCATCAAGTTTTACTGATATATACTATGGGCTTGTGAATAAGAACGAGAAGAAGCTTGCCAAAGAGATAAGCCGCCTTAATCGCCGACTTGATTCGTTTATAAAGGAACGAGTCCAGCCGGGGCGGTCCAGATCATTTAGGGGCCTTTTATCCCGTGTCGGCGCTATCTTTTTAGCTTTTGTTGTTCTATTCCCGCCCTTTATCGTACCAGTGGCGGGACGGATTAGTTCTCATTATTTTATTCGCCAAGACCCGGTAAGCGGGATTCCGCTTGATTTTGAGCTCCATAAGGGTATAGATATCGCCGCGCCGCTTGGCACGCCTGTACAGGGGACGGCGATAGGGCTTGTCAGCCGTGCCGGATATACGGAAAGCGCAGGCAACTTTGTGGAAGTGTCCCACCTTTTCGGCTTTTCTAGCTATTACGCCCATCTCTCAAAGCTAAATGTAAAACCCGGTTCTCTTATTATCCCAGGTTTGTTGCGTATCGGTCTTAGCGGAGCCTCCGGTAAGGTTAGTGGAGCTCATCTTCATTTTGAGCTTCGCTTTTTTGGCTGGCGTTTGCCTCCAGAAATATTTTTAGCTATTGATTGGTTGAGGCGTGGGTGTATATCGTGGATAAGCGGGCTCTTTAGCGGCTGAGGCGCTTTTGCGATCCTAGGGTTTTAGAATGCGGAAGTCAAGCTTGTTTTGTTCTAAATATTCGTATTGTAAGGAAATAGCTCTAATAGAAATTTTGTTGGAGCTTAATAAGAAAGGCTGTGACTTCTATAAGGAGCGTTACTGACTATTCTTTTATGGATGGGTATAAGCGCCGCTACCACTGGCTCGTTATTATTTTCCAGGCTCCTTCCGCGACAAGTAGATAGATAGTGTTAGTATAATAAAAAGCGCCGAGAACAAGATTTTCCTCATAATATACCGTGATTTTTTTACTAAGGACCCCGTCCTCGTTTTCATCCAGCAGGATCAGCGTGGTTGTTTCTCCCGCCGTAGCCTCGTAGCGCGGGTCTCCGCTAGAAAAGGGGTTAAGTATTTCGTTGTCTACTAATAAAATAGCATTAGTGTCAGTGAACTGGATCAGTGCGGGGGGAGCTGAAAGGTCTGTTTCCAAAAGGGTTTCAACAACGCCGTTTTCATCTGCTATTTGAAGCTTGCCTGAGCGCAGATAGAGGAAGCTATTAGTTTCATATAGGCGAAGGATCGGCGTCATTCTAGCCTGTCCGCTTAATGACCCAATGGCCAGTAAATCAGGATTAGAGACGGAGGGGTCAACGTTATAGCCGTTTAAAATAGAGGCGCCATTTGTTGGATTGAGGCCGGCTAGCTCTAAAAAATAAGAGGCGGGAGTCGTATTGCCGCCAAGGAAAATCATATCCTCTGGCAGAAGTAATTCGGAGCTTGAAGAGAACTCGGTGTCGTAAAGATAAAGTCTCAAACTATGTTCGGTGTTTGACTTTGTTAAAACACTAAAGCCGTGTTCAGTTTTAAGCGATCCAACAAGGCGTTCGTTTTCCTGGCTAGCGCCAAGGTCAAAATGTTGAAATCCGTTCTTATCGTGAATTGTCGCTCTGCTCTCGGTCTTGCCATAAACGCCGGGTGTCGCCCCCGCTACGCCGCAGAGGCTTTGCCACGCGTCAGCGAGCTCCGGCTCATAAAGATCATATCGGAGTCCTCCGTCGTCTTTGAGCGAAAAGCCGAAATAAGCGTATCCATGTTTGGAAAAGTGGTAAATGGGGTCATTAAGGGAACCTTTGTTATCGGATGAATCCCAACACTCATATTCAACTACGCTTACGCAGCCGCTTGGCGAGGCTTGCGCTGAGGCTCCTTCTATAGAAAAAAAGCTGTCGCCGGGCCGCCAATCAGCCGCTTCAAATGCCGATACAGTGTTAAGTTCGCCGGTTTCGGCGTTTATCGCGATCGCCCTAAGCTTGAAGGACTCACAGACATCGATATCGACATAGTATCCGCAACTCGCGAGCCCAAGCGCCGCGGTTAAAAAAAGCGCGAAACGTTTTTTCCCCCTTCCCAAAAACGTAGGGACTGAAGGTTTTAAAAGAACCATGGCCCCTCCTCCACATACTGATATAGTTCCAAAAGGAAAACATACTCCGTTTCGGTTTCCTGGCAGGCCTTGCTGATGGCGGCCGAGCGTTCACCGCACCAGCCCTCTGGGACTTTAGGCGCTGTCTCTATGGTAGGGCTTGCCCCCTCTTTATAGATGGTCGCGTACACGCTTAAGCCGCGGCTACCGGTTGGCCTTATTTTTGGACCGGAAGAGATCACGGCCCCGTTCTGTCCAGCGTCCAAACGCATACTTGCTAAATCAAAACCAAGCAAGGCCCGCTGTGTTGGAACGGAAAAAGCATTATTCTCATACTTTAGGGTTGCGGCTCGTGTTTCTCCGATAAACAGGATATCGTTTTGGTCGGAACCAAAGATATACGGCCGCGTATCGTAGTCAAACTCGTTTAATTCAAGATCGATTCGTTCCACTTTTGTCATAGAAGGGTCCGCGTACACAGCGGAGATATTGAAGCTGGAGGGCGCTTGGATGGCGAGTATCGCTTCGTCACTGTAGCGAACCGCTGCTATATCGGTTCGCTCGTATATAGAGGGCCAAGCCGCTGCGAAAAAGGCGCGGCGCATTGTAAAATTATTATCTAAATCAGCGAAGACCATGCCTAAAAGCGTGTCAGCCGCTAAAACCAGCCAGCCATCCGATAGCCGTACGAGAGCCTTTATGTCACGGCCCGCTTCCCCAGTAATCCCATTCAGTGATTTTGATTCTTCAGGTACTAACTGGTTGTTTAGAGTATACGGTGTGAGGGTTTCGGCGGTTTGATTGAAAATCCATAGTTTAAATTCATCCAAATCAAAATATGTTATTTCCCCACTGTCTAGCGCTTTATTGAATGGTAAAGAATTGACGCGGCCAATGATGCGCGGCGTGGCTACGGCATCGCGAATATAAATAAAATCCTTAGAACTAAGATCTCTGCGGTGGGCGTACTCCAAAATTTGGAAACCGCAAGCTTTGTCGGATACCGAGTATATACCGACAAGTTCGATGTCATAATAGACAAGGCTGTCTTCGCTTAGCTCATAAAGGGTTTTCTGTTGAGTTTGGCCTGTTTCTTTATTAACGCGTAATTCAACTAAGGCCCGCTTCTCCGTAAGCCAAGGAGGCTTTGGGTAGATAGAGCAAGCGCTGAAAAGGAAAAGGGAAAAAAACATGGCGATGGTCATGGCAGTCAACCGACGCCACGGCTGACTTTTATTCATAGATGTAATTATATCGCTGTCAGCGTATATATCAAGCTAGTCGGGTCGTTTTTAACATACCAGCAAAAGGCTAAACCTTTATCTAATATCCACAACCTTCCAAACTCTTTCCACCCGTTTGCGGTTATCATGGGTTTTTAAGATCAGCTTATATTGACCAAGTTCCAAAAAAGTATAGGGATCAACCTCCAACATCGCTCCTGCCTTTATGTTAACGCGGTCCTGCCTAAGAGTTTTGTGTTTGGATGGATCTATATCCATTTTATAAAATAGTATCTCAAACACGCCATCGCGGCCGGTATTATTGGTGATCGCGTAACGCAGGGCCGAACCAAGAGCGGCGGGAATCTTATCGGTATAAATAACAGTCTGGTCGCTTATTTCAAAACCGATGATCTCCTCTGGATTTTGATTGTCAGGCGAGTTTTCCTCTATCGCCGGTGAAGCAATTTTTTCAGGTTGGACAAGGCTTGCCGCGGCTGGCGCCTTGGCTGGCGTTGCGGGAGGCGCCGGTAGCTCCACTGGCTTGTACGATGGCGTCGGCTTAATCGGAATAAGCGGTTTTTCGGTATTTTGAGCGGAGCTGATAGCTTGACTGGCCGTCGTTACCGTAGTGGGGACATACGTTCTAGCGCCGAGAAGCCGCGGGGCGAAATATGAATCACTTAGCGGCGAAATAATAACGCCAGTCTTAGGCCCCGCCGAAACGGCATGAATAATCCTGTTTTTATCGATATAGATCGCGACATGGCTTGGCGCGCCTCCCACCGTATCAAAAACCAGTATGTCCCCACTTTTGGCGGCGTTTAGGGATATAGCCATTCCAGCGCTCCAAATTGCCTTTGAGGACCGGGGAAGCGAAATGTCCGCCGCCTTTTTGTATACATAACCGACAAAGCCAGAGCAGTCAAAAGCATTTGGGGACATGGCGCCGTAAACATACGGAACGCCTTGGTATTTAAGAGCGGTGTCCACGATAGCTTTTCTCAGGCTGGCGTCGGAACTCTGCGCGTTGGCGCTTAGAAGCGCGTTAAGACCGTAAAGCATAAGGATGAAAGGCTTTAGTCTTTTCATGCGATTAACGCTAGGCGGCTTAGCCCTTCCTGTCAAGCCTAAAACCCGCTGAAATAAAGACTCTTTTACACGTAACGGCGCGGTTAAAAAAAGAAACCAGTCCAAAATTGATCCACTAGAACAAAAACGCCTAAGAGGGCGGTGTATAGCGCGAAGCCGTATAATGTACGGCCTTTTACTATTGCGAGCATAACTTTTACCGCGAGTACGCCTACCGCCGCCGCGACCGCGGTTCCTATAGCGATAGCGAGCGGAGACGCCCCGCCAATGGTCGCGACCGCGTCGTTTGAGTATAAATCTTTTAGTTGAAACACTAGAGCGCCTAAAATAGCGGGAATTGATAAAAGGAAGGAAAAACGCGCGGCGGTTTCTCGGTCAATACGCCGAGATAAAGCCCCCGCGATAGTGGACCCGGAACGGGAGATCGCCGGCAGGATGGCTAAGGCTTGCATAAGTCCGATAATCAACGCGTCTAGCCAGGTCATCGCGGCTTGTCTTCGTCGCTCGCCGGGACGCGACGCCAATATTTCGGATAGCGTTAGAATAAGGGCTGTGCCTAGGAAGCCACACCCAATACTGGCGCCAGTCGCGAAAAAGCCTTCGATACTGTCCTTAAATAAAAGAGCGATAAACACTGTGGGCAAAGTGGCGACAATCAAGAGCCAGCTTAGCTTTTGAAAGGGTTTCTTCAAAAGAGCCCACAGTTCCCGCCATAGAACGATGAGGACAGCGGCCAGAGTGCCAACATGCAGAAAGGTATCAAATAGCAAGGCTGGCTCTGTTATGCCAAAAACTTTTTGCAGTAGAACAAGGTGGCCGGAGCTACTTACAGGGAGAAATTCAGTTAAACCTTGAACGAGGCCAAGGATAGCGGCTTGTATCACAGTCATGGCGGGTTCCTTATAAGGCGATTTTTGTCACTGTATCCGCTTCGGTCTTTGGAATCAAGACTAAAGCTCATTGAGCTGACACAAATAAGCTGAGGGTGTGGTATGATAAATTCGATCTTATCAAAACAAGGAAAACTAAAGCATGAATATCTTTTTCCTCGTTTACGCTGTCGTCTTCACCCTTTTCCATATCGCCTGTATGGCGGGACTTTTTCGTGAATTTCTATTGGAGCGGCGGTCTCCTTCCGCCTTAAGCACGGCAGGCGGAGCGGTTGAGCGCTTGGAAAAAACGCCGCTTGTCAGCATTATCGTTCCCGCTCGGAACGAGGGAGCTTGCCTAGGAGAACTCTTAAGCAGTCTGGAAACGCAAAGTTATCCCAATGTGGAATTTGTTTTTGTGGATGATCGTTCATCGGACTCCACGGGCCAGCTCTTTCGTAGTTTCGCGGATCGTCATCCCGATAATACCGTAATTCTCCGCCTTGATGAGAACCCCGGACCAAATCATAAACAATTCGCTCTTACCCGCGCGTTGGAAATCGCTAAGGGTCTTTATTTGTTGTTTACTGATGCTGATTGTGTGGTCGCTCCTGATTGGGCCGCCGCGATGGCCTCAAGATTGAGCGATGAAAACACCGGGCTGGTGATAGGCCCGGTGTTTAAGCGGATTGAAGGCGCGGGATTCTTTCGCGCTTACCAGGCTTTTGATCACGCGGTCCGGTATATGTATTTAGCCGCTACCTCCGGTTTAGGACAGGCTTGTGGCGGTTTTGGTAATAACCTGATAATAAAACGAGCGGCTTTGGACGCTATCGGCGGCTATCAAGCTGTTCCCGCGTCTCAGACGGAGGACGCGGCGCTTGTTGGCTTGGTTCGTTCCCAAGGCCGCTTCGCCATTCGATCCGCCCTGTCTAAAGACGTTAGTGTGCTTACTAAACCGGTGACTTGCTGGCGAGAGTTGATCGTTCAAGGCTTAAGATGGAACAACGGCGGGCTTTTTGCCCCGGATCTTAACACGCGCGCTGGGTTTGGCGCTTTAATGGGTATGATTTCTATAGGTATGTTGGCTATTCCGCTTTGTTTGGTATGGCCGCGTTTTTGGCCTTTGCCGCTTACTGTTTTCTTTTCCATGATGATGGATACTATCGCGGTTATACGAATGTGCGGAAATTATTTACCCCGAAATCCCTTTAGAATTGTATTTCCCGCTATTTTTACTCCTATATATTTCACTTTTCTCACGCTGCTTGGCGTATTAGGCGTAAAGGCTAAATGGAAGGATGAATGTCCAAAGCCAACAGAAAAGAGAGCGTGAATAAAACAATTCATATTGAAGAACAAACAGCGCGGCGAGCGGTTCTGGCCGCCGCCGCTGGTTTTCCCTCCGGTTATACTCAAGACAGGGCCGGAGCCATCACCTTTATCAGAGCTGTCGGCTATATCCAGATCGATACGATAAGCGTGGT
>CAZJJK010000055.1:11639-21398 GCA_964546285.1 uncultured Treponema sp.
GGCCATGATTGGTTCCATGTGGATAGGAAAGAAGCCGTTGAGGTTTTAGAGCGTGTGCGCTCTGAGGGGCCGCTCTCAGCCAAAGCGTTCGTCAATCCTAAAGGAAAGGCTGGTACCTGGTGGGACTGGAAACCAGCTAAACGAGCCTTAGAGTATCTTTTCCAATCCGGCCAAATCTTAGTCGCTGGTCGTCGCGGGTTTGTAAAATTCTTTGATCTGCCGGAGCGCGTATTGCCCGCTTCGATAAATACAAGCAGGCCGACAGAGCGAGCTTGCGCCGAGTGGCTGCTTAATCGAGCTGTTAACTCGTATGGGCTTTTCACGGCGCAGGATCTGGTTTATGGGCGACGTGACGGGATAGAAAGCGTCGGGGAGGAAATAGCTGAGCGTGTGGCTGATGGCCGTCTTATTGCCGTCCAAATAACTGGAACGAAGAGCGAAACTCACTATATTTCACCAAAAGCTTTAGAAGCGGCCTGTTCTGGGACAAGCGCCGCGAACAAGCCCTTTAGGTATCATATCCTTTCCCCTTTTGATCCATTATTAATTAACAGAAAAAGACTTAAAAGGATATTTAACTTCAACTACGCCCTTGAGTGCTATGTACCGGAAGCGAAACGACGTTTTGGTTATTTCGCTTTACCGATTTTGCAGCTTGAGGGTTTATCTAATGATTTCGAGGATAAACGGGGGCCTATCCTTGATGGACGCTTTGTCGGCCTATTGGACGCTAAAGCCGATCGTGGGGCGGGTCTCTTCCGAGTGAAAAAATTGGAGTTGGCGCCGGAAGCCGATCGCGAGCTTTTTAGCGAAACTCTAAGGTCTTTCACGATCTTCAACGCTTGTGACAAGATCCAATTTTAAATTCGTCACGTTTTAGGTCTATCGCAGACATGAATAGCCAGAAAGCTGGCTGCCATTGATAACGTGCTCTTGCGCTTATACCTTCAGTAGTACAATATTTCCTGAAATGAATATGCCGCTTTTACCCCCGCATTGGTTTATAGGCGCTTATTGTCATGCCCTCACGTAACACATTTGGGCGAACGCCTTGGGGCGCATGGTTTGTGGAAGCATTATCTCGTTTTGACGAAAGCGGACGTCTGGCCAGAGGTAAAAGTTACGCGAATACAGGTAAAGTCGCAGCGCTTACGGTAGAAAAAAGACAGGTTACGGCTAAAGTAAGGGGCCGCTCCCGACCTTGGTACAAGGTTAGCGTTGTTTTCCCAGCGCTTCCCGAGGATGACGTTGAGAAGATAATCGATATTATCCAGTCCGAGCCAATATTGCTGGCTCATATTGAGGCTGGAGAACTACCGGTAGAGCTGTTGGATAAGTTAAAGGCTCAAGGGATTAATTTATTCCCACACGCGTGGAATCAGATGCGGCGTTCCTGCGATTGTCCTGACTGGGGTGATCCCTGTAAGCACATGGCGTCTGTTTACTATATGTTGGCTAAAGAGATAGATTCTAACCCAAGGGTGCTTTTCCAGTTGCGCGGGGTGGATTTAGCAGAGCGCTTTAATCGGCCGACGGCTAGCTTGCCGTCCCCCTTTGATTGGCCTATTGGCTTGGACAAACCAAAAAAACGAGCTAGGCCAAAGACTTCTATAGACCCCATTCGGGATAATCCTGACGGAGATCCTTCAATAGACGATGAGGGTCATGCGCTGGGTTTTCCGCCGCTGGAAACGTTACAATTGGACAATTATGTCGCGTTCATTTCCGCCTTGTTGCCAAGCAAGCCCGTATTTTGCGCTGAGGATTTCACTCCTTCTCTTATTGGGTTTTACCACGCTTCGATTCGCGCCGCCGCTATTCTGCCCGATCCTTCTGATGACAAAACGGAGCGGCGCTGGTCATCCGCCTCATATCGCGTCGTGCTTGATACCGGGCCTAAAAAGGATTACCCCTTTTTTCGCGGGAACCCGCCGGCGCTTCTTGTTGATTACGCGGACGGCTCTCGCGAAAAACTGAGCTTTTTAAGCGCGCTCAATGCTTTCTCTCGTTTTTCCGATGACGAGGGGACAGTCCAATATCGCTATTTATTTCGATTTTTCCGTATAGCTTATACTGTAATTCGGGCCGCCGCCTTCGTTCCAGCGCCCCTAGTTCTTGATAATCAGCTGTTTATGCTCTGGCGGCCATTACGTGCCGCAAAAGCCATACAGGAGGCGCTTTCCGAAGCGCTCGCTTCGCCGGCGGTTTATAATCTTGAAGAACGAGAGTTGCCGTTACCGCCAGCGGTCCGAGTTGATCTTATGATGACCGCCGTTCTGACTGAATGGGCTGTCTCCTTAGGTTTCAGACCCCGTTCCGAGCGGACGGCTTTGTCCGCCTATGTTGATCTTTTCTTTTTGGGCGGCGCCCTTAATGTTCGTAAGCCTGGCGAGCGCGGGACCCCTCTCGCGATAGCTTCATGGCTCGCGGCGCTTCATATCGATTTTAATAAGTATAAATATCGATTAAGTATCGGTATGGGTAAGCTTGACACACAAATCTCCGCAAGCGCTTACACTCTAGCGGCTTCGGTTCGAGTATCGGAAAAAAAGACGGATGTTGGGGCTTATGTTTCACTAAAAGAAGCGCCATCAAAATTGGGTGGAATGGATGTTCTCTCGCCCGCGGTTGCCTTAAGCGCCTATTTGCCTGAGCTGAGGGACCTTGCCCGCGTAAAGAAGGTGATTATAGACGAGCGGCGCTTAGCGGCGTTTTTAGGGGAAACTAGCGTTCTGTTGTCACGCTTGGGTGTGGATGTGGTTTTGCCCAAAGCCTTACGGAACGCGCTTAAGCCTAAAATAGTAGTAACGGCTAAGGCAAAGAGCGCTGGCAATCTCAATTCATATTTAGATTTAAATAGTTTATTGGATTTTGATTGGCGTATAGCGATTGGCGACACGGTCCTGGATGAGGCGGGTTTTGAGGCTATATTGCGCGGGAAACGCTCTATCGTGGCGTTTAAAGACGGTTTCGTTACTCTGGACCCAGAAGAAGCGGCTCGTCTTCTTGCCGAGCTTAAGAAGCGCGAAAAGCCTGGCGCTCTAGAAGCTCTTCAGGCGCGTTTGGCTGGAGACGCTGTTTTTTCAGCCGATGCCGAATCTATCGCGGCCTCGGCTTTCGCTGAGGGCTTAGTTGATCCTCCGCCGAATTTTAAGGCTATATTGCGTCCTTACCAGGCCCGAGGTTTTTCGTGGATATTGTCTAATTTGAATATGGGGTTTGGTTGTGTTCTCGCTGATGATATGGGATTGGGTAAGACGGTCCAAGCTATAGCGGTTCTGGCGACCTTCGCTTCCGATGGACGTTTAGCCGACGGCGCTCTTGTCGTCGCGCCGGCCTCGTTATTGACTAACTGGGAGCGTGAGTTGACTCGTTTCGCGCCAGGCTTACGCCTAAGACGCTATCACGGCGCCGCACGACGCTTAAATAATACAAAGACCCGAGACCCAACAGGGTCTACGGCTGGCGTGGTCTTGCTTACGACCTATCAAACCGCTGTCCGCGATGAGAAAAAACTGAAAGAAGTAAACTTCTCTCTTCTCATAGTGGATGAAGCTCATCTATTGAAAAACGCTGAAGCCCGTCAGAGTAGGGTTGTTAAAACCTTGCGCGCCCAACATGTCTTGGCCTTGAGCGGTACGCCAGTTGAAAATAGGCTGGAGGATTTACGCTCGCTTTTTGATCTTGTTATTCCCGGATATTTAGGAGGGCAAACTGAATTTAAACGCCGATGGCGTGTCCCGATCGAAGTGGATGGGGATAAAGACGCCGCTGATAAACTTAAGCGGATTACGGCTCCTTTTTTGCTAAGGCGCTTAAAAACCGATAAATCGATAATAAGTGATCTTCCGGATAAGATACAGTCTGACGAATATGCCGTTCTAACGCCGGTTCAGGCCGCGCTCTATGAAAGCCTGGTGGAAAAAGCTTTGTTTGACGCGGAAGCCGCCAAGGATGATCCTTTGAGAAAGGGCTCCCTTGTTCTTAAAATGCTGACCGCCTTAAAGCAGATATGTGATCATCCCAGGCTCTATGATAAGGAAAGCCCGGCTGATCCAGAGCTGTCAGGGAAAAGCGTTCTGTTTTTAGAATTACTGGAAACCATTATGGAACGACGCGAAAAGGTCCTGGTTTTTAGCCAGTATGTGGAGTGTCTTGACTTATTGTCAAAGATGATCGTGGAGAAGCTTGGCGAAACACCCTTGCTTTATCACGGGGCGCTTGGTCAGAAGGCGCGGGCTGAAACAGCGGATTCTTTTCAGAGGGATGTTTCCAAACGTATCATGCTTGTCAGTCTTAGGGCTGGCGGTTTGGGTTTAAATCTAACGGCGGCTAGCCGTGTTATACATTATGATCTGTGGTTTAATCCGGCCGTTGAGAACCAAGCGACAGACCGAGCCTTCCGGATAGGTCAGACTAAGAAGGTTTTTGTTCATCGGCTAATCACCGCCGATAGCTTTGAGGAAAAAATTGCGGCTATGATGGCGCGAAAGCGCGAGTTGGCTGAATTGACGCTTGGGGCTGGTGAAATCTGGCTGTCTAAACTTGGAATGGAAGAGTTGCGTTCTCTGTTTGCGATAGGAAAAAAATAGCTAGTCTCGCTATTATTGACTTTATCCTCACTGAAGCGTTCCAGTTATCGCCGCTTTCAACGCGTCCAGTTTTGCTTCTATCTTTGTAAACGGTCTATTTTCTATTAGTGAAGCGCTTAGGTTTTTTCCAAATATAGCTTTTTGCCCGGTAGCCTGTTTTACAAGTTCGGCATGCTTCGCCGGATGTCCAGTCGCGACAACAACGATATGGCCTTCTTCTGTATCGCTGGCTAACATTCGTTTCGCCGCCGCGTAACCAACGGCGCTATGCGGATCAAGCAGGAGGCTGTGGCGCGTCCACGCTTCTTCCATCGCCGACAGAGTCGCCTTGTCATCCACGCTTTCCGGAATAACCATATTACGTATTACCGATGGCGCGTCCGCGTAAAAACTAACCATGCGTTCATAATTTGTGGGATTGCCCACATCCATAGCGGTGGAAACGGTTCTGATAGGCGGGTGTGGTTGGAATGACCGACCGCGCAGGAACTGGCCAAAAATATCATTAGCGTTCATGGCCGCGATTAAATGGTTGACGGGTAAGCCAAACAGCCAAGCGTATAACGCGGCCTGAAGATTCCCAAAATTACCGCTTGGGATCGCGAAACAGAGATCTCCCTTAAGTAATTTTTTTAAGTGTATAAAAGCATAAAAGAAGTAAAAGCATTGCGGCAATAAACGGCCAATGTTTAGGGTGTTGGCGCTTGTCAGACCAAAGCGCTCAGCGAAATTGACATCTGTAAAAGCCTCTCGGATTAATCGCTGGCAGTCATCAAAGTTCCCATGGACACACAAGGGCAGGATGTTCCCGCCGTTATCAATAAAATCCATCGGATCTAATCCGCGGATAGGACCATCGGGATAAAGGATGACGGAAACGATGCCCGCTCGGCGCGCGAAAGCCTGCGCGACACTAACCCCGGTATCGCCTGTGGTCGCGGTTAGCGTTACGGCGCGGCTGCCATCGCTTAGCATTTCTTCCATCAGTGCCGCTAAAAAGGCGATGCCGAAATCTTTAAATATCCCGGTAGGGCCGGTAGTAAGGTCTAAAACAGAAAGTCTTTCGGTAAGAGTTTTAATTGTGGGGCTGAAACTAAAGGCGCTTTCAGCTACGCGTTGGGCGGATACTGGGTTTAACTCTTCTTCTAACAGCGGCAGAGCTACGGCCGCTGCAAGTTCGGCGTAATCCGTGCTTTCATCCATGTGCAAGAAAAATTGTCGGAGGTCAACGGGCGTTGCCGGTACATAAAGGCCGCCATCCCCCGGGATACAATGAAGAACCGCTTTATGGAATGAAACCCTACTGACGCTGGAGCGAGTGGATTTAAACAGCATATACGTCCCTCCCCCAGTTTAGTGTACTCCTGGAGCCTTACCACGGCAAGCGATACATAAGGGGAACCAAGATTGGAACTAAAAAAGAGAGCGTCAAACCATGGGCTAGGGCTAAGGGGACAAGCTTTGGACCATTGCAGCGTTCAATTAATGGAAGCGTGATATCCATGCTGGTCGCACCGCCAATGCCTATAGCCAATTCTGGACGGCCTGTAGCGGAAAGCCAGGGTATCGCGATGAGCGCTACACTTTCCCTCAGTAGATTGGCTAAAAAGGCGGCAGAGCCCAAAGCAGGGTCCCCAAGATTGGAAATTAAAACACCGGACAGACTATACCAGCCAAACCCAGCGCCTAATGATAAGGCTTTGCCAACATCGATCTTAAAAAGGGGTGCGAGCAGAGCCGCTCCAGCTAAAGAACCGATAAGCGTTCCTATAGGAGCCGCTAGGGAAGCGGGGTTAAGCAAGGATGCTTTCCAAGCTATGCGGTTAACGCCCATTTGCATGCCGATAAAGAAAAGCAAAACATATAGTATCCAACTAGTGGCTGAACCGGTAACAAGGAAAGAGAAGGGAGGCATAATTCTTCCAATAACAAAAGCGATGACGAGTATGCCGGCGAGTACCAGAGGCTCGCGTAAATGCCTAATAAATGAAAGCGGCGCGGCGATGATGGCGTTAGCGTGTTCTTTTGATTTAATATTCCGATGGTGAATGCCGCGAAACAGTGGACTCAAAGCTAACAGCGTGATGACCGTTCCCGCCGAACTGAAAAACGCGCAGGCCAATGCCATCGGGCCTATGCTGGACAAGGCCGCGGCTAAAGATCGGTCCTGCCCTAGACGAAGACCCATGAAGGATAGGAGTGCGTATAATGACCAGGCTACCAATAAATCAACCGTGGCCGGACCAGGCGCAAAGCGCGAACGCCGCGCGGCGATACCTAAGCCTAAACAGAGAAATAACGCCAGCAGTGAGTATAAGAAGGACATATCGTTTTTTACTGTACAAGTTTTATTAGGAGCGTCAAGTGTGAGTTTGTCGCAAATAAATAGAGGTATATTAGAGAAAAAACCGATTTAATTGACAGGATCGCTCTCCATCATCTATCATCGCAAACATTGATACGTCTTTCTTTAGGAGGAAATCCATGAAAGCTACTAAATTCACCGCGCGCGCTTTAATCGCGTTCGCTCTCTTCGCTATCGCGGCAACGGCTTGGGCCGCTGGATCGGCGGAACCCGCTCCAAGCGCCAACGCGAAACCTAAGATCGTTTTCGCCACGGACGCCACCTGGCCACCCATGGAATATGTGGATGAGAACAAGAATATCGTCGGATTTGGTCCTGACCTAATCGCCGCTATGGCTGAAGCCGGCGATTTTGACTATGAGCTTCGCAATACCGCTTGGGATGGGATTTTCGCTGGCCTGGAAACCGGGAACTATGATGCTATCTGTTCATCAGTTACCATTACCGATGAGCGGAAGCAGACGATGGATTTTTCCGAACCCTATGTGAACGCTGGCCAGATGCTAGTTGTTGATAAAAATACCCAGGGAGTAAGCACACTTAAGGATCTTGTTGGGAAAAAGGTTGGCGCTCAGATTGGTACTACCGGCGCAATGGAGATCGCGAAAGTAGAAGGCGTTGTCCTTGCCACGTACGATGAAGTTGGTCTCGCATTTGAGGATTTAGCTAATGGCCGAATTTTAGGCGTTGTCGCGGATAGCCCGATCGCCGCTGATTTTGCCATGCAGAACCCCAAATTTAAGGAAAGGCTAAAAGTCGTTGGGG
The DNA here is from genome assembly GCA_964546285.1 of uncultured Treponema sp. Classification (GTDB taxonomy): domain Bacteria; phylum Spirochaetota; class Spirochaetia; order Treponematales; family Breznakiellaceae; genus CAZJJK01. Next base: position 19,362 of record CAZJJK010000055.1, read on the forward strand.
AACCCTTTACTGATGAATGGCTTGGTATAGCGGTTAAAAAGGGAAACGCCGCTGTGTTGAAGTTGATCAATGATGACTTCGCTAAGGTAAAGGCTTCTGGCAAATTGGACGCTTTATCAGATACGTGGTTGCGTTAGCATGATCGATACAGACGATAGCGCTGATAAACAAGAAGATAAGGGTACTCTTTCAGCTCATATAAATATTACCGACGGTACCTTGATTCCTCAAAAAGGCGAATTTGGGGCCTTATCGGCTTGGAATATCGCTTTTTTTGGCGCTATCGCTCTGTTGGTCTTTTTACCGTTTTTTAAACCGGACCCTTATTGGAAGATACTTCAGTTTGTACCGGATGGCCTGGTCGCGACTTTTGGCGTTACGCTCGCTTCCATCGGTCTTGCCCTGGTTTTTGGTTTATTTGCCGGGCTTGGTCGTATTTCTCATAATCGGTTTATAAATACGATGGCGACAGTGTATGTGGAGATTGTCCGGGGCATACCCTTACTAGTCCAGTTGTTTTATATTTACTATGCCTTGGGTCCGATGCTGAAGCTGTCTGGGCCAGCCTCCGCGATTTTGGCTATGTCCTTCTGCTATGGCGCTTATATGGCTGAAATCTTTCGCGCTGGAATAGAAGCCATACCAAAAGGACAAATGGAAGCCGCTTTAGCTTTAGGTTTAAGCCGCGGACAAGCAATGTTCAAAATAATACTCCCTCAGACCGTTAAGGTCATTTTACCACCTATTGGCAATGAATTTATCGCTCTATTGAAAGATTCATCATTAGTTTCAATAATGGCGGTGTCTGATTTATTGCGCCGCGGTCGTGAATTCGCTTCTACCTCATTTCAATATTTTGAAAGCTATACGGTCATCGCGTTGATATACTTGGTAATGACCCTGTTTTTTTCGCGCTTAGTCGCGCTTATGGAGGAAAAGTTGAGGCATCGTGGAACCGTTCATTAGTATTCGTGGCGCCCGCAAAAACTTTGGCAGGGTAGAGGCTTTGCGCGGTGTTGACCTGGATATCGCGAAGGGTGAGGTTGTCTTGGTGATCGGCCCATCCGGATCAGGTAAAAGCACTCTTTTACGCTCTGTCAATCGCTTGGAGCATCTTGGCGCTGGCAATATCTTGATCGATGGCGAGAGTGTAACAGACGATAAAGCTGATATTCGTCGTATTCGGGAAGAAGTTGGTATGGTATTCCAAAGCTTCAACTTATTCCCCCATTTAAACGTTTTGGGAAACATCTGTTTAGCGCCTATGACGGTGAAAAAAGCGCAAAAAGACGAGGCTGAGCGCTTGGCTCTACGGCTTTTGGACAAGGTTGGATTGTCCGATAAGGCTGAATCATATCCGGATCAGCTTTCAGGCGGCCAGCAGCAACGTGTGGCTATAGCGAGAGCGCTGGCGATGAATCCCAAGGTTATGTTATTTGACGAGCCCACGAGTGCCTTAGACCCGGAAATGATTAAAGAAGTGTTAGATGTTATGACGGATCTTGCCAGAGAAGGTATGACCATGTTGGTGGTTTCACATGAAATGGGCTTTGCCCGCGCCGCGGCTAACCGGGTTATTTTTATGGACCAAGGGCAGATTATTGAGGCGGCGCCGCCTGAGCGGTTTTTTACCAATCCAAAAGAGGAACGGACCAAGCGTTTCCTGGAGCATATTCTCTAACCGCTCTATTTTTTTCCTATGTTTATTAACTGCTGCCAATTCTGTTGCAACCTGCGACCGCCGATTTACATAATAAACAGAGATGGTTTTTATATAGTCGCGCTCATCCTCTTGTCTTCTTTTTTAATTACTTAACAGAGCAATGTATAAAGCCATTGGGGCTTCTCTGCTGCTCTATGTCAACAGACATATGCTTTTTACCAAGCCTAGACACTCGGTCCTATAGGGATAATATTGGACAGAAAATGTCAGCGAGGAGCTGGTTCCCTATAAAAAGCTCTGAGTGTTTATTGTAATTTCATGTTGAACAAGAAGGTATGCTTGAAGTATTCTGCAACAAAATTGGCGGCAGTAGA
>CAZJJK010000056.1:0-20018 GCA_964546285.1 uncultured Treponema sp.
CGGACATGACGGGACTTCCGGGAGGGCCGAGGTATCGCTGGGCTTTTGAGCGGCTGTATACTCACCGGCATGTGTGGAGTCATCAGACGGGCAAGCAAGAATGGATGCGGCAAGTGTGGCAGGGGGAGTACAAGAATCCGCCAGTGATCGATTTCAGGGCGGGGAAGCTAAAAGTGAAAGGACAACCCGGGGCTGGCTGGTTCGCTAGGCATCTAGTAGTATAGGCTTGATTGCTAGGCTGCAACAGAATTGGCAGCAGTTGGTATAAAAAACGAGGGGCGCCAAAAAGGCGCCCTATATGTTAAACGCCCCTCATCGGGACGCGATAGGATGCGGGCTGGATTTTAGCCCGCGTCGGCTGAGACTGTAGCACGACTAAGGTTTTAAGTCTAGTCGCGAACAGCCTCTCTTTAAGCGCTCAGGTAGCTATCCCCGTTTCATTGACGGCGGCGGCGCCAATGTCGCGTAATTTGTACTTCTGAATTTTGCCGCTGGCTGTCATGGGGTAAGAATCGACAAAAAAAACATATTTGGGGATCTTAAAGCGGCTGATTTTCCCTCGGCAGAAATCGCGGACTTCCTCTTCCGTGATTTTCGCTCCCTCTTTGGCGATAATAAAAGCCCCCACTTCCTCACCGTATTTTTCGCTAGCTATACCGACAACTTGAATGTCCTTGATGCCGTTCATGGTATAGAGGAATTCCTCTATTTCCTTGGGATAGATATTTTCACCGCCGCGGATGATCATATCCTTAATACGGCCGGTAACTTTGAAATTGCCATCGGCGTCCTTGACGCCTAAGTCTCCGGAATGAAGCCAGCCCTGGGTGTCAATCGCCTTAGCCGTGGCTTCCGCCATTTTATAGTAGCCCTTCATGACATTGTAGCCGCGGCAGCAGAGCTCGCCTTGAACGCCAACGGGCACTTCCTCATGGCTTTCGGGATCGCGTACCGTTACCTCAATGCCGGGCAATTCTCGTCCTACGCTGCCAACTTTTACCTCTATCGGGTCGTCGGTACGGGTTTGAGTCATGACTGGTGAGCCTTCAGTTAGGCCATAGGCTATGGTGATTTCGCTGGCGTGCATATCGTCTATCACCCGCCGCATCACTTCCATAGGGCAGGGCGATCCGGCCATAATACCCGTGCGTAAGCTGGTTGTATCGAATAATTTAAACATAGGATGATTCAGCTCGGTGATGAACATGGTCGGTACGCCGTAAAGAGCGGTGCAGCGTTCTTTTTGGACGGTTGCCAGGGCGACAAGGGGATCGAAATTCTCTAAAATCGCCGCCGCCGCGCCATGGGTGATAATAGCCATCATACCCAGGACTAAACCAAAACAATGGAAAAGCGGCACCGGCAGACAGACTATATCGGCTTCGGAAAAACTCTGACATTCGCCAATGGCGAACCCGTTATTGAGAATGTTTTTATGTGTCAGCATAACACCCTTGGGGAATCCGGTGGTGCCGGAGGTGTATTGCATATTAACGACATCGTCCGGCGAACAGGCCGCTTCGGCTGCTTGGAAGCTAAGCTGATCGGCATGCTGGCCCAGCAGAAGAAGCTCCGGCAAACTGTACATGCCTCGGTGTTTTTGGGGGCCAAGGTAGATGATATCGCGGAGTTCCGGAAAACGTTCGGAGTTCAAGCGACCGCGTTCGGAATTTTTTAGCTCTGGTACCAACTCGTTTACCATGGCGACATAGTCAGAATCCTTAAAGCCATCAACAACGCAAAGGGCTTTAAGATCGGCTTGCTTGACTAGATATTCCAGCTCATGAAGCTTATAGCTAGTATTGACCGTAACCAGGACCACCCCTATGCGGGCGGTCGCGAAAAGCACCGTGTTCCAATCCGGAACATTGTTAGCCCAAATACCGACGTGATCGCCCTTTTTAAGGCCGATTGCCAAAAAGCCTTTGGCTAAATCATCCACCCGCTTATCGAATTCGGCGTAGCTGAAACGCAGGCCTCGGTCGGAATAGATGATGAAATCGCTGTCGCCTCGGACGCGGGCTTGGTCTCTGAGCAAAGTTCCTAGGGTAGTCTCTATCAATTTCATAAATTCCCCGCTTAAAATGGCGCGTACACGACAGCCATGATCGTGGCCTGTCGCTCTCCCGCGGCTGATACCCGATGAGGAACTATGGAATCGTAGTAGATTGAATCGCCCTCTTTTAAGAGATACGTATCCTGCCCATAGGAGATTTCGATGGAACCATTGAGCACAAAGATGAATTCCTCGCCCTCATGGCTGGAATTGGGCGCTTTGGCGCTACCCGGCGCGACATCGATAATAAAGGGCTCCATGTGGCGTCCGGCTTTACCGGCGGCTAAGCTCCGGAAAGCCAGTTCGTCAGCCTTGGCGGCGCCGGCGAAACGAGCGGTGGGTTTCGCTTGGCCTTGCCGGGAGATAACCGGACCTAATTCCGTCTGGTCGTCTAAAAAAGTGCCGAGCCTTACGCCAAGAGCCCGTGCCAGTTTGACAAGGGGGGCGAGATCCGGCATTAAGGCTTCTTCCTCCAAGCGTTGGATAAGATCCAGCGGAAGGCCGGACCGTTCGGCCAGCGCTTCCCGGCTTAAGTTATGCGTTTCCCGTAATTGGGCAAGGCGTTGTCCCGGCGTTCTTTCCATAATAACCCTCCATGAACTTTGTAATCGTGTGCTATCTAAGCCAGCTAAGCTCCGCCTTCCGTAATGAAGCGAGCTGATCTATATAAGCGCGTTTTATCCGCGTTTACGGCGAGAGAATAAACTAAGAAGCCTAAAACTGGTTTTTTCCGGCGCCGCCAAACTTGTCTCAACGCCAACCCGTTGTTTTGAGCCCGGACGCAGCAGGAAAATACGACAAGCTCCCTGACCGAAGGCAAATAAGGTTTTTTCGCTTTCCTCGCCACCGCGCGATCCTTCCTCCGTGTTTTCCTCGTTTCCCATTCTATCAAGTCCAGTGACGGTCAAATCAGGGAATATCGAAGCTAAGGGCCTATTTAGGAGCGATCCTTCCTCAAGATGATAGATCCGGCTGCAAGAAGCGTTGGCCTTAGTGATGACAAGTCTTTTATCCACGACAAGCAGCGGCTCATCGGTCACATCCAGAAGACGCTCAATCAGTTCGTTCTGGGCGCGAATTTTATGGGTCTTTTCCTCGCTTATCCGCTCAAGCTCGCCGCTGACGCGGGCAATAGCCTCGCCTAAATCGCCCAAGGCCCTTAAGCGGTTTTGGGGTATCGCGCCGCTTAACGCCGTTAGTTCAGCCAAGCGGTGTAGCCGTCTGACAGTTTCGGCTGACGCCGCCAAGGCCGCTGATACGGAAACGATAATCACAATGGCGGCTATAAGAGCGGTAAACAAGGCTGACTCAGCCTCGGTTTTAAAACCAAAAGCGAATAAGCTCCGATAAGCTAGTATGGCGTTTGATAGTACCGCCGCTATAGCTACGACGGCGGCTAGTAGCGCGTACGCGCGCCGTAAATGGAAAAGCCTCATTCCAGGTTACCGAACCGGTCCAGATTTTGCTTGTCGCCTATAACAAGCAGGATATCGCCCGCGTTAGCGCTTGGATCGCTATTCACCGGGATAAGGCGTTCTTCTTGAAGGGTTTCGCCATCGTCGTTTATGGTCGCTTCCTGGCGTAAAAGGCCCACCGCCGTTAAGCCAAAGCGATCAAGCAAATTCATGGAAGATAAAGACATTCCGGTAAGAGACTTGGGGATTGCCCTTTCCGCGAGACTGTAGCGTGATGACAGCGGCACGATGTCCAAGGATTCCGCCGCTAAAAAACGCTGGGCTACACGGATAGCTCCCTCTTCCTCTGGATTAACCACCTCATTGGCGCCTACCGCCTCCAAAACCATTTTATGGACTGGCGTGGAAGCGCGGGCTAAGATATAGGGTACGCCATTGCGCTTAAGTAGAGCGGTCGTCAGGACACTTGCTTCTATCTGGTCGCCTATCGCCACCACGGCTATATCCACCTCCTCAAGCGGCGCCTTGCCCATCGCTTTTTCATCGGTTGAATCCAGCACTAGGGCGGCCGATACCCGGTTCTTAACGCTCTCCACTTGCTCAGCGTCATCATCTATGGCGATCACTCTGTCGCCTCTGGCGATAAGGGTATCGCAGAGGGTAACGCCGAAGCTGCCTAGTCCGAATACAGCATATACTTTGGATTTAGCCATTTCTCTTCCTTAACCGACCGATATGTCGGCGTTTGGGTATTCTAGCTTCGCCTCTTCGCTTTTTGCCGCGGCGGCGCTTAGAATGGTTATCGGGCCAAGGCGCCCGAAAAACATCAATAGACAAAGCAATAATTTGCCTAGTACCGAAAAGCCGGCGGTGACGCCCAGCGATAAACCGACGGTGCCGAAGGCTGAAACACATTCAAACAGAGTAGACATAAAAGGTTGTCCGTCACTCAGACTTAATAAAAATACGGCGCTTATGACCGCGCCAAGGCCGAAAACCAGGATGATTAGGGCTCGGATTACCCTTGTCTCGTCAATAGACCAAAGGCCCAACCGTACAGTCCGACGGTTTTTAAGGAAAGAAGCGACAGCGGCCCATAAAACGGCGACGGTGCCTACCTTAATTCCCCCCGCCGTTCCGCCAGAAGCGCCGCCGACAAACATGAAAACAAGCATAATTAAGAGGGTGGAATCTCTCAAACTATTTATAGGCATAGAATTAAATCCCGCGGTTCGCAGGGTGACAGACTGGAAGAGAGCGCTTAAATATTGCTCTCCCAGGTCGTATGCTTTCATGCTTCGCCCGTGCTCAAGCGCGTAGATAAGAGCCGCGCCGCCTAGTATCAAACCCAGGCTGACTAGGAGGCTGACTATCGTATTCGGGGCTAAAGGACCGCTTGGCCGGCGTCTGAAAAAGCGCCAGACTCGGCCGCTCAGCTCGTCAATTACCGTGAAACCGACGCTGCCTAAGACGATCAAAGACATAATGATGAATAAAACCGAGGAATTATGGCGAAAACCTTCTAGACTATCGGAAAAGAGAGAAAACCCAGCGTTGCAAAAAGCGGAAATTGCGTGAAAAACCGCGTTGAAGGCGTCTTGCGTCCAGGAAGCCGGCTTGTTGTCGCCAAGGAAGGCGAAAAAGAGTAGCAGGGTTCCCGCCGCCTCTATCGCTAAGGTTTTAATCACTATGCCGCGCAAGGCCCGACCGGCGGCGGCGACATTATCCTCATCAGTCATATAACTGACTAAAAGAGCCCCCGCGAGGCCGAGCCGCCGCCGCAAAACCAGGGCTAGGAAATAGGATACAACCATAATACCTAAGCCGCCAATTTGGATTAGGCTCAGAAGCACAACGCGACCAAACAATGAAAGAACGGAAGACACATCGATAACGGAAAGACCGGTTACGCAGATAGCCGAAACGGAGGTAAACAGAGCGTCTACCGGGGGCAGACCGCGGCCATCTTGGGTGGCTCCTTCCAAATTGAGGGCCCAAGCCCCAATGATGATGACGGCCAAAAAGCTTGTCAGGATAGTCGCCGCTGGACGACTGGCCAGTCCGCCTAAAAAGATATCCAGTTCACGGCGCCAGCCCCCGCGCTGTACGCTCAAAATTAAGGAGCGGGCCGCGACAGCCGCGATAAGCGGCAAGGCCGAATTAGACGACGCGGTACCTATAGAAAAAACGGCGAACGCGACAATAAGAATAGAGGCAGCCGTGTCTATTAGGTGTGAGCGCAGCCACCGTACACGAACAGGCGAGAGAAATAGGCGCCGCCCGTAATCCATGGCCGTCGCGGCGGCTAATACTATCAGGATCAATTGTCCAAAGGCGCCCTCAAATACAAGAGCGCCGCCTAAGTTGTGGAAGACCCGCTCTAGCAATAGAGCCGCGGCGCAGACGAAACCGAGAATAAGCCTGTAATAATCATAACCGGTCATTGGGCCGGCTCCACAATCCCCCACACAGCTAGGAGCTTATACCGATTCGACTCAAGATTCCAAGTATAAATTTTGTGTATTCCGCTGAGGTTCTCGCGAAAGCCGCCCGCTTCCGTATAAACCATTCGCGGCGGATGACGCGCGACTAGCTTGAGCCCCTATTTTTTTTGTGAAAATAGGCGGTCCCAGGCCGCCACAAAATTGGCAGCGCTAAGTATAATGAAGTTATGATCAAGCTGTTGTTACAAACAATTTATGGCGAACGCGCCGGGGAAGCGCTGACTCAGATTACGGAAGTTATAGAACGTGAAAAAAAGGCGGCTAAAACCAGTTCCCGTCCGCCCACCGATACCTGTGATCCGCTTTTGTCCGCTAATGACGGACCCATCCTAATTTGTTACGGCGATTCGCTTAAAAGTAAGGGTGAACTTCCTCTTAGGGTACTTGGGCGCTTTCTGGATGATCGGGCCGCTTTTATCGGCGGGGTCCATATCCTGCCCTGTTTCCCGTCAACTTCCGACGACGGCTTCGCGGTAGCCGATTATGGAAACATCGATCCGGCGCTGGGCGGCTGGGGGGACGTGGAGGATATCGCGGCCGGCCGCTCGGTAATGCTGGACGCGGTGGTGAACCATTGTTCGGCGTCCCATCCCTGGTTCCGCGCCTTCCTCGCGGGCGATCCCCGCTATGCCGGCTATTTCATCATCCGGGACGAACAATTCGATACTGGTATGGTGGTTCGGCCGCGGACTTCGCCGCTTTTCAGCGCCTACGCGACTGTCGGCGGCGAAGTACAGCTGTGGACCACCTTCTCGGCTGACCAGATCGATCTGAATTTCGCCGAACCGCGGGTCGCCCTTGAGGTCTTGGACATTCTTTGCGCCTACGCCGCCCACGGCGCCCGCTATATCAGGTTGGACGCCGTCGGCTTCATTTGGAAAGAGTCCGGCACCAGCTGCCTCAACCTGCCCCGCGCCCATGCCCTCGTCAAGTTGTATCGATGGATTCTGGACCGCTTGTATCCCGGTACGGCGTTGATTACCGAAACTAATGTCCCGGAGGCCGAAAACCGCTCTTATTTCGGCCATGGTGACGAAGCCGCCTTGATCTACCAGTTCCCCCTGCCGCCGCTCCTGCTCCAGGCCTTCGTATCCGGCCGATCTGATCATTTCATGGCCTGGTTGGCGTCGCTGGCCGCCTATAAACCGCCCGCCGGCTGTACCTATTTCAACTTTTTGGCTTCCCATGACGGCGTTGGGCTCCGACCCACCGAAGGCTGGTTGGACGATGGGGAACGCGCCGCTCTGGCGGCCGCCTGCTTAGCGCGCGGCGGTTACGTCAGCTACCGCAGCGGTCAGAGCGGGGAGTCGATTCCCTACGAACTCAACATCAATTTTATGGACGCGCTATCGCCGCCTGACGCCGATGATAGGGAAAGGGCTCGGCGGATGCTCGCGGCCCACGCCGTGCTGTTTGCCTTGCCGGGCGTGCCGGCGGTCTATATCCATAGCCTGCTTGGTTCGCGCAATTGGCGGCGCGGCGTGGATCTGTCCGGCATCAAGCGCCGCGTCAACCGCGAGAAGCTGGATTTGGACCAATTGGATATCGAATTATACAATCCATCATCCTTGCGGAGCTTGGTATTCAGCGGCATGGCGAAATTGGCCGCGGCCAGGCGTGCCCTGCCGGTGTTGAACCCGCTCGCCGCCGATCTGACGCCGCTGCCCGCCGCCCCCGGGCTGATCGCCTTCAAGCGGACAGCGGCCGCCGCGCCGCTAGCGGTCATCGTCAACGTCGGAACGGAAGCCGCGCCGTTTAAACTGGAAGCCGACGGTGTGGACGCGCTGAGCGGCCGCTTCTTCAAGCGTGGAAATATCGATGTGGAAGCGTTCGAGGCCTTATGGATAGCGGAGCGGCGCTGAAGCTTGGTCGGGAGGTAGCGGGCGCGCGAGAAGCGTCGCCTATATGAAATGACTGGCTATAAGCAGGCCGGTGAAGCGGCTGATGGTTTTTAGTCCTTTATCGCTAAGACGCTTATCAAAATAGACCGGCCGCCGGGAGATAAGCCGTTTCGCGGATAAACCAAGCCGCTGAAAAACGCTATGCTATACGACATGGATAATCCACCGCTTCCCCTTTTCAACTTAAGCGCCCTTGAGGCCAAGACCGGTCTTGCCCGCGCCAAGTTGCCTGAACCCTTCCTGGTCAGCTTGTATCGCTGTTTAGCGCCGTATCGGGGCTGCTGTCACGGATGCGTCTACTGCGACGGGAGGGCGGAAAAGTATTATGTGGAGGGCGTCTTTGATCGCGATATCGCGGTCAGGGAAAAGCTATGTGAGCGGGTCGCCTCGGATGTGGCCTCGGGTTTCGCGGCGCGGGAATACGGCGCCCTCTGTCTCGGGTCCGGCGTTACCGATGTTTACCAGAAGGTGGAGCGGGAGCTTGAGCTTACACGGCGGACCCTTAAAAAAATCGCGGAAACGGGACTCCCCATCGTCATCCTAACCAAAAGCGACCTTATCCTCCGTGATTTTGATATACTTTCGCGTTTTCCCAAGACGCTTATCATTCTAACTATCACTACGGTGGATGAGGCAGACGCCGCTCGCCTTGAGCCGGGCGCGCCGTCGCCGGTCAGGCGCTTACAGGTAATTCGAGAGGCAAAAAAGCGCGGTTTCTTTTCCGGTATCATGGCCATGCCGCTCTGTCCGGGGATTTCGGATTCCGACGCTTCCTTCACCGCGTTGTTGGACGCCGCGGTGGCTGTCGGTGCCGACTTCGTCTATCCGGGGGGGCTGACCCTCCGGCCCGGCCGCCAAAAGGACAGTTTTTTCGCCCTAATCGATACTCATTATCCCGCCTTGAAAGCTGACTACGAGCACCTCTACCGGGAAAACCGACCATCAGGATCGCCCCTGGCTTCCCGATCCGCCGCTTTGACTAGGCGCGTCGCCGCGCTGCTCCATGTCCGCGCTCTGCCGCCGTTGATCCCGCACCGCGTTTACCGGGAGTTGCTTTCACCGCCGGACAGCCTTTTCGTGCTGTTATGCCACATGCACGGCCTCTACGCTCAACGCGGTGTGGACATTCGGGCGCTCAAAGCCGCCACCGACCGCTACGCCGCTCGCTTGGCTAAGGAGCGGACCGCGCTCCGGCGAAAACGCCTCGCGGTGGAAGCGGCCGCCGGCGCTTTTCCGCTGACGCGGCGCTTGACCGAGCGGATGGAAGAGCTGATCGCTTCGCTCGCCAATCCGCGCTTAGAGTCCCTCGCGACTGAACTTCAAAAGCCTGGGCGTTACTTTGATTATACCAGTTTACAAATAAAGCTGGATGCCGCCTTTGGGAAAGAGGGGCGGCCCTCGGCGACTATTCCAGGAGTCCCATAAACGCTACGTGTCACAAAGCTTTGAAATGGGGCTTTGTTTTTAACTTTGGCTAGGGATGAAGCGTTTACCAGGCCCCAGCGCCTATCATCAGAAAAGCGGAAAAAGCCGCCAAGTCGGGACCTAAAAGAGGGTGGACCTGGGCCATCATGGATTTTAGCTCATCCCTAAAACCAAGGTAAAATTCCCAGTATGGCAGAGGGCGATACGTCAAGTGTTCAAGCTCATAATAGGCGATAATCGTCTTAGCGGTCGTGGGTTTTATAAACGCTTCCTCGTTTGGATTCCAATAATAGGGAAAGACTGTCATAATGGTCCATTTCGCCACTTTCCCTTTAACCAGAAGCTCGCGGAGCTCATTAAACCCCCTCTCCTTATCGCCATGCAATAATTGGTATATATGTGAACAGAGCCGAGCCCGGTGAATCGCCGGTAGCTCTCGGACAAAATCGCGGAACTTGGGTTTTTCAAAAACGGAAACCATGGAAGAGGCGGTAACCGTCTTTATGATCGCCTCCGACATGATTTCTATTTCATTGAAATTCTCAGGTTGATACGCTTCTCTAGCCCGCTGAGAAAGCGTAGCCAAGCGGTGTTTTCGGCCCGTTTCTAGCATCTCGGGATTCTGGAAGCCTCCCGGATAGCGCTCCATAAAAGCGGTTTCGGCGGCCTTTAGTTTGTCTAGTTTCATAAAAAAATTATGGCGATAAAGCCGCGTTTACCCCGCTTAACGGGGTCTTAGGGGCGAGGGCTATAAAAATCGCTAGGCTTTAGCCTCGATCTTCTCCGCTTTTTCAGGCCGTTTCTGACCTATGGTTTCTCCGATGATGACATCGAACTGAATCATCTTATATACCTTGGTGGGGCATTTGTCCACGCAGACACCGCAGGAGGTGCATTTGGAATAGTCGGTCATAGGAATGCCGTTTTCCATAGTGATGCAGTGTTCCGGGCAGTTTTTTACGCAGAGTTCGCATTTGATACAGCCAACCTTGCAGGTCTTCATGACCATGGCCTTAAGCGGATTACGATTGGAGCAGAGGACCATGGAGCCAACACGGTTTCTGGGCACCCGTTTTAAGATTTGCTGAGGACATTCGGCAATACAGAGGCCGCAACCGGTGCATTTGTCGTAGTCCACATGGGGTAGGGCGTCGTCGCCCATATGGATGGCGTCGAATTGGCAAACCGAAACGCAATCGCCGTAACCAAGACAGCCCCACGCGCATAGTTTTGTGCCGCCGGCTGACAGTTTGGCGGCGCGGCAGCTGGGGACGCCGACGTATTCACCTTTAAGTGGGGCCTTGTCCTTTACGCCCTGGCAAGCTAACACGGCGACAACATCCTCCGCTTGCGCGTTCACGCCCATGATCTTGGCGAGAGCCTCAGCCGTGGTCTTTCCCCCAACAGAACAGCGGGTTACCTCGCAAAGGCGGCCAGCGACCGCTTCCGCGTAGCCGTCGCAGCCGGGATAGCCGCAGGCACCGCAATTGGCGCCCGGAAGAGCGGCGCGGACGGTATCTATTAGAGGGTCGCGTTCTACCTTGAAAAATTCTTGGAAAAAACCCAGCGCTAGGCCTAGGCTGAAAGCTAAGCCGACGGCGAAAATCGCGGTTACAATGATTATGTTCATAGCGCGCTCCTTACTTTACCAACCCTGAAAAACCCATAAAGGAAACGGATAACAGGGCGGCGGCGATAAACAGAATAGGTGTGCCGCGCAGAAAGTGAGGAATCGGACTAGTTTTAATCCGATCCCGAAGACCAGCCATCAACAGCAGGGCTAAGAGGAAACCGAGCGCGACGCCAAGCGCGTAAACGATAGCCTCAAGGAACGAATAGCCAGCTGTAATGTTATCAAAAGTGACGCCGAGTATGGCGCAATTGGTAGTGATAAGCGGCAAATAAATGCCCATGGAGGCGTATAAGGCTGGCGCCGTCTTCTTTAAGTAGAATTCCACTAATTGGACTAAGGAAGCGATGACTAGGATAAAACTTAAAATTTGGAGAAAGCCCAAGCCCAGCGGGTCCAGGATAAAATGGTAGACAGGCCAGGTTACGGCGGTAGCCAATACGGTAACGAAACATACCGCTAAGCCCATGCCGATGGATTTCTCGCTGTCAACGGACATCCCAATAAAGGGGCAAAGCGCCAGAAAACGCATAAGCACGACATTATTGGACAGGAGGGCGGCGATGAAAATGCCGAAGAGGTTCATACGATTTCCTCCGGAAGCTTCCTTAAGCGTGACTTAATAGCGAGATTCAACGCGATGAATAAGCCAAAGACGAAAAAACCGCCCGGTGCCAGGATAAAGAAGATAATTGGCGTAAAGCTTGCCGGCAGAACCTGGAACCCCAGGAGCGCCCCGGACCCTAAAAGCTCACGGACGGCGGAAATGCCAACCAAAACCCAGGTATATCCTAAACCCATCCCCAGGGCGTCAGGCACTATATCGCGGACCGGCCGTTTGGAGGCGAAGGCTTCCACCCGTCCCATGATAATGCAATTTACGACGATTAGAGGAATAAAAACACCCATGGCTTTGGACAAGTCCGGAAAATACGCTTTTAGTATTAGATCGATGACGGTAGTGAAGGCCGCGATAACGATAATAAATATCGGTATGCGGATTGACTGAGGGATCAGTTTTCGGAAAAGACTGATAATTAGTTCGCTCATAAGAAGAACGAAGGTCATGGAAAGCCCCATGCCTAAACCGTTGGCAACCGCCGTGGTGACAGCGAGAGCCGAGCAGAGCCCAATCATCAGCATAAGAAGCGGGTTCTCTCGGACGACGCCGTTGGCGAAAATTCTCGCGAAACGTTTCATCTGGCCGCCTCCTGAATATTAAGATCAAACCAGGCGCCGGCGGCGAGGGCGGATGCTTTGACGACGCCGGTGACAGCCTTGCTGGTGATGGTGGACGCGGTGATAGCGTCAACATCCTCTTTAACCCTAAACGGGGCGCTGATGGCTTTGCCGGCGAACTGGCCATAGAAGGTTAGCCCCTTTTCGCGGTCCACAAAATAGGTGGGAGAAGCGGCGTTGGCTCCAAGTCCGGGGGTGTCCTTGTTGTCAAGGATCTTCACGCCGCCGATACGGCGGTCAACGCCTATGCCGGTTAATATGGCTATTCTCCCGCCATAGCTAGCTCCCGTCGCCCTAATCGCGATGCCCAAGGTTTGACCGCTCGCGAGCACTAGATACTGACTCTCGAAAGCGACTGAAGGATCGCCGCTGACTAGTTCGCCGTCAAGCTCCTTAAAATCCTCCGCGGCCGGGAATAAGTCCTTCAGCGCCATTTCCAAGTCCGCCTTCTGGCGTTTTTCAATGACGGAAAGGGTTCCCGCGTAAACGAAGGCTAAACCGACGCAGGCAGCCATGGCATAGGCCGCGAGTATCAAGCCAAGTTTTAGCATATTCTTCATTTAACGGCCGCCTTCTTTGGCTTAAGGTAGCCATATTTCTGGCTTACTAGCTTGTTAAGGAAGGGCGATATGGCATTCATGATGAGTATCCCATAAGTAACGCCTTCCGGATAACCGCCCCACTTTCGTATCATAAGTGTTATTAGGCCAGCTCCGGCGCCAAAAATAAGTTTGCCAGTGTTTGTTACCGGCGCCGACACATAATCGGTAGCCATAAAACAGGCGCCGAAGACCAAGCCGCCGGAGAGTAGCCCGAATAGCGGGTCCATCCCGAGCGCTAAGGCGGCGATAAAAGCCGTCCCCAGCATGGCCAGCGGAGCGCGCCAATCTATGGTATGGGTCGCCAGCAGGAAGATAGCGCCGGCTAAAATCAGTAGTATGGACGACTCGCCTATGCAACCGGCTCGATTTCCAAAAAACAGGGTTCTGATAACGGACCAATAATCCGAGGAAAAAGCTAAACCATTCTCAACCAGATTGGCGCCGACATCGGCGACGCTTCCGCCAAGCTTGACTATAGCCAGCGGCGTGGCCGTGCTAAGCGCGTCAAGCGTGGAATCAAAGCCGCTTGGAACCCGCCAGCTTGTTAAAGCCGCCGGGAAGCTCATGATCATAAAGGCTCGGCCGATCAAAGCGGGATTAAAGACATTTGCGCCAAGGCCGCCAAAAAATTCTTTAGCCACAACCACGGCGAAAACGGAGCCTAAAGCGGTCATCCATAGCGGTGTTGAGGGCGGCACTATCAAGGCTAGAAGTAAACCGCTTACAGCCGCGGAAAGATCACCGCTCCGAATATCGCGCCGTATGATAAGGCGGAACAGGGCTTCAGCGGCGATGGCGCTTCCCACGGAAACGAGGATAGTTAAAAGCGCCGGCCAACCATAAAGGACCACGCCAAAGGCTGTGACTGGCAACAGGGCCACTAGCACATTGGACATCAGCCTTCTGGCGTTTATCGGCGTGTAAAAATGCGGGCTGGACGATAGGAGCCGCCGCGTTTCGTTGCTTGCCATAGTGCGCTCCCCCTTAGGCTTTCGCCGCCGCTTTTGGCTTGGCGGCTTGTTTCGCGCGAAGCAGCTGCTTACCTACACGGAAGCGCTGAACCAGTTGGATGCGAGCTGGACAAACAAAGGTGCAAGCCCCGCATTCTATACAATCCATAAGACCGAGGGCGGCCGCTCCCTCAAAATCGCGCGCGTCTAAGGCGGCGTTCATTAAAACCGGCGGCAGTCGGCAAGCGCAAGCCCGCAGACAACGGCCGCAGCGGATACAGGGCCCTTCTTGGTACGCTTTGGCTTCTTTCTCGTTGAGCAACAGTACGCCGGAACTATTTTTCTGGATAGGGATGTTTGTATGAGGAACGGCGACGCCCATCATCGGGCCGCCGAATACGATCTTTCTGATTTTTTCTGGATCGGCGCCAAACAGCTCGTCATCCAGCTCAGACATAAGGCTGCCGATCGGGGCCATAATATCCCGCGCTTTATCGCAGGCGCCGCCCGAAACGGTTAGGCCGCGTTCTATCAGCGGCTGCCCAAGGGTAAAGGCTTCGCTTATCGCTCGTAGCGTTCCCACATTCTGTACGATACAGCCCACATCCATCGGTAACCCGCCGGAAGGCACTTCCCTTCCGGTTAAGGCCGCGATCAGCATCTTTTCTCCCCCTTGGGGGTATTTCGTCTTTAATAACTGTATACGGATATCGGCGCCCTGGCTTTTCGCTCTGACCGCGGCTTCCAGGCTGTCAAGGGCGCGTTTCTTGTTATCTTCCATCGCGATAACGCCCTTGGATACGCCAACGATCCGCATAGCGATGCCGAGCCCTTCCACAATTTTTTCGGCGTCTTCTATCATGGTCGCCTCATCTATGGTCAGATAGGGTTCACATTCGGCGCCGTTAGCGATCACCAGGTCTATTTTTTTATTGGGCGGCGGATTTAGTTTTATATGGACAGGAAAGGCCGCGCCTCCCATCCCAACCAGTCCCGCCTCGCGTATCCGTGCCAAAGCTTCTTCCTTTGAACAAGTGAAGGCGTCCAAAGGCGGCAGAAACGCGTCTTCTTGAACTTCGGTGCTTTCAATAATGACGCAAAGGCCATCAAGATTGTTGGATTGGAGCCGCGGTTCAAGCTTTTTAACAACGCCGGCGACAGAGGCGTGAACCGGAACGCACAGAGGCGCGTCAGCATCGGCGATCTTTTGACCGCGCTTGACCGTATCACCCACTTTGACTAAGGGACGATTCGGCGGACCAAAATGTTGATTAATAGGAATGACGACTTGTTTAGGCAAAGTGATACGTTCAATCGCCTTGCCTTCGGTCGCGACCTTCCTCTCAGGCGGATGGATGCCACCCTTGAATGTCTTGATGGTCATTGATATGCGAGGCTCCTTTAAAGGCGTTAAGCGGAAGCTTTTCTACGCTTTCCGCTTTGTAGCCTGGGGATTCCTAAGACAAACGCTCTCGATTTCTTTGAGGAATTTGAGATTGTTCTAGTAGTACCGATACTAAACCGACGGCTCATAGCCGTCAATAGAGACCTATGGCCGTTCACCCAAACAGCGCCTATTAGCGCCGTCTGGGTGTTTGTGTTTTGATTAAGCTATTCCGACTTCTGTTCTTTCTTAGCCTTTTTCTCCTCTCGCTTCTCTTTAAGCGATTTTTGCGCTTTCCTTTTTTCCTCACGCTTTGGATGGTCGTTAGATTTCATGATAGCCTCCTTGATTGAAGCGTCCGGGAACAGACAGCGAAATTTTACTCTTCTTGCGGAATACGCGCAAGCGGTTATCATATGAAATAAGCGTATTGACACTTTTTAGTTTTGGAAGCATGGTACGCGTATGAGCTTCGCCCGACCAAGTTTAAACGGCGCTATTCCCACCGAGTACCGTCCGATCGTTGAGGGCTTGTTCCGTACATTCTTTGAGCCCGCTGAAAAGTCAGCCTTCGCGCGGACGACCGCCGCGTTCGCTAAAGCCTTGGGCGTGGGAGAAGATTTCGCCGCGGTTATCGCTGTGGAAAAGCTTGATGAAAACCCCGCCGCGCGCCGTATCCTAAATCATTTCCGCAATAACGTTGAGCTTCTTATCCAAAAAACGTGGATTGAAAAAGCCGATGAGCTTCATAAAGAAAAACTGTTGGACCGCATACCGGTTTTTCATGAATATATGGAAAACGGCGACATAAAGGCCGCGACAAAAATTTTCGTCCATATTGTTGACGAATTAGCCTATCTCCTTTTCGGTGTTCAAAGCCGCAAAGGGGATTTTATTGAATACGCCTTTAGAATAGACGATCAATTAGGCTTGTTTTGGTGGTATGCCGGGAATCTTTCTAGTATAATCAGTGAACGGGCGGATGCCGATGTCCGCGCCTTATTGTTTATTGGCGTATGTTTCCTGGCCGCCATATAGGAACGCGGGTTAAATTCGGTTTAATTTTTTAGCGTCACCTATTTTTTGCCGCGCCAGAAAAGCGTCGCGCGTTCGTTTTTTGTATCGCTGTGGCGCTGTCCGCTTGGAGGAGCTATGACTTCCCTGGATAAGCTGTTTGACGAACTTAAAAGCGCCCAGGCTCGGTTGGCGTTGGCGACGCGCGAGGCGAAGGATGCCGCTCTCCAAGCCGTGATGACGGCTGTGGACGCGGAGCGCGCCGCTATTCTAGCGGCAAACGAGCGTGATCTGGTCAAGGCTAGAGCTGGCGGCATGAAAGAAAGCTTATTAGACCGTCTTGCCTTAAACGATAAAAGGGTGGATGAAATGATTGATGGGATCGGTATTGTGCTTAAGCAAGCCGATCCTATAGGCCGAATTTTAGACGGCTGGAAGCTGCCGAACGGACTTACCGTGGAAAAGGTCGCCGTTCCGTTAGGGGTCGTCGCTATCATCTATGAATCGCGGCCTAATGTTACCATAGACGCTTTCTGCCTAGCCTATAAAGCCGCGTGCTCTATCTTATTGCGCGGATCTTCGGCGGCCCTTGAATCCAACCGCGTTCTAGTTGCGGCCATTAAAAAAGGGCTTAAGGCTGGAGGTGGTGAAAGCGGCGCTGTAGCCTTAGCCGATTCCGGTGATCGTGCGGAAGTTGATTATATACTGAACGCGCGGGGTAAGATCGATGTGCTTATACCGAGAGGGGGCCGGGAGCTGATTCGTCGGGTGGCGGATACCGCTCGGGTTCCGGTCATAGAAACCGGCGAGGGGAATTGCCATATTTATGTGGATTCGTCCGCCGATACGACTAACGCCGTTGATATCGTGGAGAACGCGAAGATACAAAAGCCTGGCGCTTGTAACGCCGTTGAGACGGTATTGGTTCATAACGATATAGCTTCCGCTTTTATTCCTCGATTAGCCGAGCGTCTCTCTGGGCGGGTTGAGCTTAGGCTCTGTCCGCGGTCTCGCGCCATCATTAACGCCGCCAGCGGCGGCGCCGGTTTGGCGTGGTCCTCGTGTTTGGTGTCCAGAGACGCGGATGAAACGGACTGGGCAACGGAATATTTGGATTATATACTTGCCATAAAAGTGGTATCCAACGTGGATGAAGCCATCGATCATATCAATCGCTATGGCACCAAACATTCGGAGTCTATACTGACTAATGATCTGAAAGCCGCGACCGCCTTCCAAGCTAGGGTGGATGCCGCCGCTGTTTATACGAACGCCTCAATCCGCTTTTCTGATGGCGCGCAATTTGGGTTTGGCGCCGAGCTAGGCATCAGTACTCAAAAGTTCCATGCCAGAGGTCCGATGGGCCTTGAAGCGCTCACCACTATCAAGTATCGTGTGCGCGGGAACGGACAGATCAGAAATTGAAAGCCGCCCAGGCGCGTTAGCGGGCGCGGCGGGAGAGAACCCCTCAATGATAAGCGAGCTAATGGCCAATGCCCGTAAAATAGTGGTTAAAATAGGCTCCAACACCTTGGCTAATTCCGATGGCAGGGTGAATATGGTATTTTTAACCGAATTCGCTGATCAAGTCGTTGATCTCATGAAAGAAGGTAAACAGTTTGTCATCGTATCTTCCGGCGCTCAGGTGGCCGGCCTATCCACGATAGGCAAATGGGCGCGTAAAAAGCATCTCCATTATAAACAAGCTCTTTGCGCCGTTGGCCAAGTGGAGTTGATGGATGCGTGGAAGCAGGCGTTTTGGGCTCGTGGCGTCCACATTGGGCAACTGCTCTTATCGCGTGATGATTTCTCTGACAATTATCGCGCCCTCAATATTCGCAATACCCTATTTACCCTGGTTGATGAAGGGGTGGTGCCGATCATAAACGAAAACGACTCCGTATCCGTGGACGAGATTAAGATAGGCGATAACGATAATCTAGCCGCCTCATCGGCGGCATTGTGGAGCGCCGATCTGCTCATCCTGTTCAGCGATATCGACGGTGTCTACGATCGTAACCCAAAAACCAATCCTGGCGCGACTTTGTTGTCGGAAGTTAGCGATATCAGCGCTCTGAAGGCGGCTTTGCCGGACGCCGCCGCCGGCGATTTTGGAACCGGCGGCATTGTCACTAAATTGGAAGCCGCCGAACGCGCCGTTTCTTTCGGTGTCCCGATGATACTGACTCACGGCGGCAAAGCGCGGGTGCTGGAAGCGTTAGCCTCAGGTCGGCAGCTTGGGACCGTGTTCCCAGCTAAAAGTTGAGGGGGGACCATATGTATGTGTCTATAGCCTGTATCGGCTCTGGCGCCATGGGGGGAGCCTTGATGAAGGCCGCCGCCAAAGCGGTCGGCGGCGCTCGGATTGGCGTAACTGATGTGGATAGCGCTAAAGCGTCATCATTGGCCGCTGAATTGGGCGCTGTTACCTTCGCCGGTAATGCCGAGGCCGCTCGTTCCTGCCAATACCTAATAATCGCCGTAAAGCCGCAGATGTTGCCGGCGTTGCTTTCTGAGCTAGCCCCCGTTGTCACTGAACTCCTAAAGGCGGGAGCCGCCCCCACAGTGCTGTCCCTGGTCGCTGGAGCCTCGCTCTCGACGCTTAGGGCCGGCTTAGCTGGAACAGCTGCCTTGGCGGACAAGCTTAAGCTGGTTCGTCTTATGCCGAATACGCCGGCCTTAATCGGTCAGGGCATGATCGCCCTAAGTCCCGCCCCTGGCGTCGCGGAAACCGAAATAGCTGAGATCAGCGCTTTTTTGTCGCGGGCTGGTCAGGTGGACCGCGTTGATGAAAGCTATATCAACGCCATTACCGCGCTCTCCGGTTCTGGACCGGCGTATGTATATGTGTTTATTGAAGCCTTGTCCGACGCCGGCGTCTATTGCGGCCTAAGCCGAGAAGCCGCTCTTCGTTACGCGGTGGCGACAGTCCAGGGCGCGGCGGCCTTAGTCTCCGAAACCGGTCTCCATCCAGCCGTCCTAAAGGATAAGGTTTGTTCGCCAGCGGGTACGACCATAGCCGCCGTCGCCGAGCTGGAACGGCGCGGTTTTAGAGGGACGGTGATAGACGCTGTCGCCGCCGCTTTTAATCGGGCTAAGGCCTTGTAAGCGGAATCGCGCCTAACCGCCATTCCCCCTCAAGCCTTAACATTTAGTGGAAGCTTGGTTGGAATAGTCTTGAAAAATAATAGATATATATTGTTATTCGATAAATAATATATTATAATCGATATCAAGGAGACTTGATATGACAGCACGAAATTTCATCGCGCGCAAAGCTGAAAGATTATTTAGCCTTATCGCCGTCCTCTGCGCCATCGCTACCTTGCTTATAGTCGCCGCGATCATTTGGATGATAATAAACGCCGCCAACTTCCCGTCCGGTTCTCTGTATTTGGAAGCTCGATCTGGCGGTCTCTCTTTGCGCTTTCCGCTTGCCGAAGCGGTGATATCGCCATTGGTTGCCTTGCTCCCTTCCTTGTCGCTTGGCTTGTTTTTTTGCCTGGGCTGGGGCGGCGTCGCGATGCTCTTACGGCGCTGGGCGTGCGCTGTTTCCAGCGGCGGCGGTTTCGCCAAGGAGCTTATTCGTTGCTTGAAGCGCGCTTCTTGGCTATTGGGGGCTATGGTGATCGTCGGCGCGGTTGCCTCTCTGCTCCTTGGTTTATTCCTTCAGCCGGCCGCTGAAGCGCTTGCCGTGGAATATAAGTTAGCGCCTTCCGTGGATTGGTCTGCGGCAGTATTAGCCCTTGTCTTAGCCGTATCGGCTCAGCTCGCTGAAAGAGGGGCTGTCTTAGAAGAGGATGTTAAGCTGACGGTTTAATTATGATAGAAGTAAATTTATCAGTGATGATGGCTATACGGAAACAGCGCTTAGGTGAATTGGCGGAAAAAGTGGGTT